>NZ_JBXANG010000002.1:0-514790 GCF_058801445.1 Brevundimonas sp. GW822-FHT03E11
GCGGTGGAGGGGGTTGGGGCGGCCCCCCTCCGTCACGGCGCTGCGCGCCGCGCCACCTCCCCCAGGGGGGGAGGATTCGCGTTGATCCGGCCGCTGGACCGTTTCCCCTTCGTGCCGGACGAGGCCGGACGGCTGGACCAGGACTGCTACGAAGCCTTCAACATCCAGGTTCAGGGCCTGATGCGCCGAATGGCGGCGACCAAGGGCGAACGTCTGGTGATCGGCGTCTCGGGCGGGCTGGATTCGACCCAGGCCCTGCTGGTCGCGTGCCGGGCCTTCGACCGGATGAACCTGCCGCGGTCGAACATACTGGGCTTCACCATGCCGGGGTTCGCGACGTCCGAGGGCACCAAGTCCAACGCATGGGCCCTGATGAAGGCTCTTGGAGTGACGGGGGCCGAGATCGACATCCGCCCGGCGGCCGAACAGATGTTCCGTGACATCGGCCACCCCTATGCGGCGGGCGAGCCGGTGCACGACATCACCTTCGAGAATGTGCAGGCGGGCTTGAGGACCGACTATCTGTTCCGTCTGGCCAACCAGAACCGGGCCTTTGTGCTGGGGACCGGCGACCTGTCGGAACTGGCCCTGGGCTGGGCCACATACGGCGTCGGCGACCATATGAGCCATTACAACGTCAACGGCGGGGTGGCGAAGACCCTGATCCGCCATCTGATCCGCTGGGTGGCGGACCGCGAACTGGTCGGCGCCGAGGCGAGCCCGACGCTGCACGCCATTCTGAACACCGAGATCTCGCCCGAACTGGTTCCGGCCAAGGACGGGGCGATTCAGTCGACCGAGGGGACGGTCGGCCCCTATGCGCTGAACGACTTCTTCCTGTTCTACATCAGCCGCTTCGGCATGGCGCCGTCCAAGGTCGCCTTCCTGGCGCACCAGGCCTGGAGCGACGCCGGCGCCGGACAGTGGCCGGTCAACACCCCCGACGGTGAAAAGGTCGAATACGACCTGGCGACCATCAAGGCCTGGCTGCGGAAATTCCTGATCCGCTTCTTCCAGACCGCCCAGTTCAAACGCTCGGCCCTGCCGAACGGGCCCAAGGTGGTGACGGGCGGCTCCCTGTCCCCGCGCGGCGACTGGCGCGCCCCGTCGGACGGCAATGCGCGGGTCTGGCTGGACGAGCTGGAGGCCAATGTGCCGGACTAACTGTTTCCTCCCCTCGATGTGGGGAGGAGGCATTGTGCAATAGCCATATCTTTAGCGTGGATATTTGGCGATCCCCTCGCTAGAAGCTTCGCCATGACCGAAGACGTGACCAAAGACTCCAACGGCAACATCCTGGCCGACGGCGACAACGTGACTCTGATCAAGGATCTGAAGGTCAAGGGTTCGGGCGGGGTGACGCTGAAGCGCGGGACCCTGGTCAAGAACATCCGCCTGACCGGCGACCCCGACGAGATCGAGGCCAATGTCGAGAAGGTGCGCGGCCTGGTCCTGCGGACCGAGTTCGTGAAGAAGGCTTAAGGCCCCTCTTTCCAAACGGAACCTCAGCCGCCATCTAGCGGCCATGACCGAAACCCTCGACGCCCCCGTATCGACCGCCGCCACCCAGGGTTCGGGCGGCAAGATTCCCGTCACCGTCCTGACCGGCTATCTCGGCGCGGGCAAGACGACGCTGCTGAACCGGATCCTGACCGAGGATCACGGCAAGCGTTACGCCGTCATCGTCAATGAGTTCGGCGAGATCGGCATCGACAATGATTTGGTGGTCGGCGCCGACGAGGACGTGTTCGAGATGAACAACGGCTGCGTCTGCTGCACGGTGCGCGGCGACCTGATCCGGGTGGTCTCGGGCCTGATGAAGCGCCAACGTCCCGGCAAGCCCGCCTTCGACGCCATCATTGTGGAGACCACGGGTCTGGCCGACCCCGGCCCGGTGGCCCAGACCTTCTTCGTCGACGAGGACGTCAAGGCCAAGACCCAGCTGGACAGCGTCACCACCCTGGTCGACGCCAAGCACGTGATGGCGCGGCTGGACGATTCGAAGGAGGCGCGCGAGCAGGTGGCCTTCGCCGACCGGATCATCCTGAACAAGGTCGATCTGGCGACCCCGGAGGAGCTGGAGGCGGTGGAGGCCCGTCTGCGGGCGCTGAACCCCCTGGCGCCCATCGTGCGGGCCGAACGGTCGAACGTGCCGCTGGATCAGGTGCTGGGCCTGGGCGCCTTCGACCTGGACCGTATCCTGGAGGTCAAGCCGGACTTCGTGAACCCGCCGCATGGCGCCGAGGGCCACGTCCACGACGAGCACTGCGGCCACGACCACCATCATCATGATCATGACCACGGGCATGACCCTCATCACGACCACGGTCATGGGCACGGCGCCCATTCCCACGGGGCGAGGGGTCACGCCCACCAGGACGACATCAAGGGGATTTCCCTGTCGCTGGACCGGCCGCTGGACGGGACGAAATTCACCGCCTGGCTGGACCGGCTGCTGGGCGAACAGGGTCAGAACATCCTGCGCGCCAAGGGCATCATCGATGTGCAGGGCGAGAACCGCCGCCTGGTCTTTCAGGCCGTCCACATGATCCTGGAGGGCGACCTGCAGCGCGAATGGGGCGAGAACGAACGCCGCTGGAGCCGCGCCGTCTTCATCGGCCGCGACCTGAACGAGGCGGAGCTGAAGGCCGGGTTCGAGGCCTGCGCGGCCTGACGGCAAGACCCCATTGACGATCTGGCCCGCCTTTGGAGCGGGCCAGATGTTCGACGGATCGGAGAAGACGGCCGGCAGGCGCCTAGATGTGGAGGCTCAGCGCCGGGCCTTCTTGCGCTGGCCTGCCTTGCCCTTGGGCCGCGACAGGCGCACGACCTTGCGCGCATTCTCTTCCGCCGTGGTGCGCACGGTGGGGATGGAGCGCGGGGCCAGGCCGTAGAGGGAGGCCATGGGGGCGTCCTCGACCGCGGCGACCTCGTGCTCGCCATAGCCGTTGAAGCCGGTGGTCATGGCCACCCCATAGGCGCCCAGCATGCCGATCTCGATGAAGTCGCCTTCACGGATGTCGGCCGGCAGCCAGAAGGGGCCGGGCATATGGTCGATCGAATCGCAGGTCGGGCCGTAGAACTGGAAGGCCTTCAGCTCGCCCGACGCCTCGC
Source organism: Brevundimonas sp. GW822-FHT03E11 (assembly GCF_058801445.1). Lineage (NCBI taxonomy): Bacteria > Pseudomonadati > Pseudomonadota > Alphaproteobacteria > Caulobacterales > Caulobacteraceae > Brevundimonas > Brevundimonas sp. GW822-FHT03E11. The sequence continues at coordinate 3,115 of NZ_JBXANG010000002.1, forward strand.
CGTCCCGCACCAGCTTGGTCGGGAAGGGCCAGCGCGAGTGGGTGGCGTCGAACAGGGAGCCGTAAGACCCGTCGTTCAGATACAGGGCGTCGCCCTTGCGCAGATCGACGCGGGCCAGGATCGACGAGGATTCGGCGACCAGGGCCCGGCCGGGCTCGCACCACAGTTCGGTGGTTTCCGACACCGGCATTTCGTTGAAGCCGCGATGGATGGCGTCGGCGTATTCGCTCATGTCCGGCGGGACCATGCCCGGATAGACCGAGGGGAAGCCGCCGCCGACATCGACGATGTCCACGATCACGCCCGCGCGGCTGATCGACCGGCCGACCTGGGCCATGGCGGCCTGGTAGGCGGTCGGGCGCATGCATTGCGAACCGACATGGAACGAAACGCCCATCAGCCCGTCCTTGACCGCCTGGCGGGTGGCCAGCAGCAGGGCCGGAGCCTGATCGACCGGCACGCCGAACTTGCCCGACAGGGTGTAGGCCGCCCCGTCGGCCGAGACGGCCATGCGCACGATCAGATTCAGGTCGTCGGCGCCGCCGGTGGCGTCGAGGATCTTGTTCAGCTCGTCCACGCAGTCGAGCGAGAAGGTCCGCACGCCGTGGTCGAAATAGGCCTTGGTGATGGCCGACCGGCTCTTGACCGGATGCATGAAGGCCAGGCGCGCGTCGGCGCTGACCGAACGGACCAGTTCGATCTCGGCCAGGGACGCGACGTCGAAGCTGCGAACGCCGGATTCGACCAGGGTCTGGATGACCCAGGCGGACGGGTTCGCCTTCACCGCATAGAAGACGTCGGCTTTCAGATTATCCTGGAACCAGCGCGCCGCTACGGAAACCGAGCGCGGCCGCACGAGGGCGACGGGACGCTCAGGGGACCGCTCACGGACCAGGTCCAGGGGAAGTTGGTACGTGCGCAATTCACGTAACCCCCTGCTAATTGTTAAACCCAGACCGGCGTTAGCGGCGCAGCATCAGACCTACGGGGTCCGCCGGAAGGCGCGATATGGGGGCATTGGACTGTCATGTAAAGGGGTTTTTTCGTGACAGGGCCTGGGTTCGAGCCCGAATCGACTGTCACAATTCTCTTTGACGGCGGTCAGCTTGACGGCGGCCAGGCAACCGCAGCGGTTCTGCGCCGTTGCCTCGGCTGGAGGGCGCAATGAATCGGTGGCTGTTCCTGTGGCGCAAATGGACGCGCCAACTGTGGGTCAAGGCGACCGCCTACGCCGGTGTGGGGGTGGCCGCCGCCCTGCTGGCCGCCGCCCTGGCCCCGTGGGTGCCCGACGACATGGCCGAACGACTGGGCGGCGAGTCGGTCGAATCCATCCTGACCATCTTGGCCTCCAGCCTGCTGGGCGTGGCGACCTTCTCCGTCGGCGCCATGGTGACGGCCTATACGTCGGTCTCCACAGCCGCCAGCCCCCGGGTCGCCGCCCTGGTGACCTCCGACGACGAGACCCAGAAGGCCCTGGCCACCTTCGTCGGCGCCTTCCTCTACGCCATCGTCTCGGTGACGGCGATCAACGCCCACTATTACGGCCAGAACGGGCGGGCCATTCTGTTCCTGGTCAGCCTGGCCATGGTGGGGCTGGTGGCCTTTCGGCTGCTGGCCTGGATCAACCGTCTGTCCAGCCTGGCGCGGGTCGGCCATACGATCGACCTGGTGGAGGCGCGCGCGCTGAAGGCCCTGGAAACTCGGCGCGACGCCCCCTTCTTCGGCGGCCGGGAGGGACGGCTGACCACGGGCGCCGAGATCGTCGCCCCCTGCACCGGCTACGTCCAGAACGTCGATCCCTCTCGGCTTCAGGCCATGGCCGAGGCGCGCGACTGTCAGGTGGAGATCGTCGCCCCTCCCGGCGCCTTCGTACGACGCGGCGCGGTGCTGGCGCGCATCAGCCTGGCGGCCTGCGACGAAGAGGCCCAGGCCGATTTCCGTTCGGCCTTCGCCCTGGGAGATTCGCGCTCCTTCGACCAGGATCCGCGGTTCGGACTGATCGTCCTGGGCGAGATCGCCGCCAAGGCCCTGTCGCCCGGCGTCAACGACCCCGGCACGGCCATTCAGGTGATCGGGACGGGGGTGCGGCTGCTGGACGTCTGGGTTCAGACGCCCGAAGACGACGGGCCCAGGCCGCCGCGCTGCGACCGACTGCTGGGGCCGGCGGTCACGGCCGAAGAGCTGCTGGAAGACCTGTTCGGTCCGATCGCCCGTTATGGGGCGGGCGATCTGGCCGTGGCCATGCGGCTGCAGAAGGGTCTGGCGGCGCTGGCGGCCACGCCGCGGCTGGCCGAGCCGGTCGCCGTCCTGGCCCAGGCGGCCGTGGAGCGATCGCGCGCCGCCCTGCCCATTGAGGCAGACATCCGACGGCTGGAAGCGGTCGCCCTGGCGCGGTGACAGGGCCGCTGCGACACCAGGCTGCAACGACGCAGGGACGACGGGGTCTGGACGAGATTGCGCCGGACGTGCGATTAAGACTTGCCCAAACGCCCCGGTCGCGTCATGCGGCGCCCGTTCGCCACAGCCTTCCCAGCGAGTTCATGAGTTCATCCGCAGCCGCCGCCCCAGGCCTGGTCCTGGCGCGTGACGTGTCGAAGACCTTCGGATCGCGAAAGGCGCTGGACGGCGTCTCGATCTCCGTCGCCTCGGGCGAGATGGTGGCCCTGATCGGTCCGTCGGGATCGGGCAAGTCCACGCTTCTGCGCTCCATCACCGGCCTTCAGTCCATCGACCCCGGCAAGGGGACGATCAGCGTCTTCGGCGAGACCGTGCAGAAGGACGGCCGCGTCACCGGCGCCGTGCGCCAGGCGCGCGCGCGGCTGGGCATGATCTTCCAGCAGTTCAACCTGGTCGGCCGGCTGACCCTGTTCTCCAACGTCATGCTGGGGGCGCTGGGCCGCCTGCCGACCTGGCAGGGCCTCTTGGGCCTGTGGCCCCAGGGCGACAAGGACCGGGCCATGGCCGCCCTGCACCGGGTCGGGGTCAGCGACTACGCCGGCCAGCGCGCCAACACCCTGTCGGGCGGTCAGCAGCAGCGCGGCGCCATCGCCCGCGCCATCGTCCAGGGCGCCCAGGCCATCCTGGCCGACGAGCCGGTCGCCTCGCTGGACCCGGTTTCGGCCCGCAAGGTGATGGAGCTGCTGGTCGAGCTGAACCGGCGCGACGGCATGGGGGTGATCGTCACCCTGCACCAGGTCGACTACGCCATCCGCTACTGCGACCGCGTCATCGCGCTGCAGAGCGGCAAGATCGTCTATGACGGTCCCGCCACGGGCCTGGACCACCAGCGCCTCATCGACATCTACGGTCCCGAATTCGAGGACGCGTTCTGGGAGACCAAGGCATGAGCCTGTCCCGCACATCTCTTTCCCGTCGTCTGTTCGCAGCGGCCGGCGCCGCCGTCCTGCTGCTGGGCGTCGCCTCGTGCGGCGGCGGTGAGGAGAAGAAGACGTCCGGCGCCATGCCGTCGGAACTGACCTTCTCCATCCTGTCGGCCGAAGGCCAGGCCTCCTCCGGCCCGCTGTGGCAGCCCCTGCTGGACGACATGTCCAAGGCGATCGGCGTTCCGGTGAAGCCCTTCTTCGCCGGCAACTACAACGTCCTGATCGAGGCCATGCGCTTCAACCAGACCCAGGTGGCCTGGTTCTCGGCCAAGCCGGCCCTGGAGGCCGTGGACCGCGCCCAGGGCGAGGTCATCGCCCGGATCGTCGATCCGGAAGGCCGCGACAGCTACACCTCGACCCTGATCGTGCGGAAGGGTTCGGGCATTACGCTGGACAAGGTTCTGGCCTGCGGCAAGCAATATGACTTCGGCATCGGCGACGCCCAGTCGACCTCGGGCACCCTGGCGCCCCTGACCTTCCTGTTCAATCCGCGCGGCATCGTGCCGAACCAGTGTTTCAAGACCGTGCGTTCGGCCAGCCACCAGGCCAACGCCTTCGCCGTAGCGACGGGCGTGGTCGACGTCGCCACCTCCAACTCGGTCAACACCGTCTTCATGCGCCGCGAGAACCCGCAGCTGGCGTCGCAGATCGAGGACATCTGGGTCTCTCCGCCGATCCCGGAATCGGGCATCGTCATCCGCGAAGACCTGGACCCGGTGCTGAAGGAGAAGCTGCGCAGCTTCTTCCTGACCTACGGCCAGGGCCAGGGGCCTGAAGCCGACCGTCAACGTCAGGTGCTGGCGGGGCTGAACTATTCGATGTTCCGCGCCGCCGACGATTCCTATCTGGACCCGGTGCGGGAAATGGTCGCCGACCAGAAGCTGGCCGAGGCCAAGGCCAAGAACGACCAGGCCGCCGTGGCCGCCGCCGAACGCGAACTGGCCGCCCTGCGCGCCAAGCGCGAGGTCCAGCCTTGACCGACGCCGCCGCCGAGATTGCCGCCGCCGACAAGGCCGCCCGCGGCGGCCTGGCCCCGGACGCCGTTCCCGCCGCGCCGAAGAAGCCCCTGTCCTCAACCCTGTTCGACCTGATGCTGTGGGGCGGTCTGGCGATCATCCTGATCGCCAGCTTCGGCAAGGTGGACATGCAGAACATCGGCCGGCTCTTCTCGGGCTCGTCGAACATCTCGACCTATGGGGCGGATCTGCTGCGGCCCGACTGGGGCGCCATCTTTCCGCCCGGGGACTTCTGGACCGCCTTCACCCATCTCTTCACCCAGCCGACCGCCAGCCTGGCGGGTCAGATGTGGCTGACGGTGCAGATCGCCCTGTGGGGCACCTTCCTGGCCGTCTTCCTGGCCCTGCCGCTCAGCCTGATGGCGTCACGCAACATAGCGCCGGGCTGGATGGTCTTCATCGTGCGCCGGGTCATGGACCTGCTGCGCTCGATCCCCGACCTGGTGATCGCCACCCTGTTCATCGTCGCCGTCGGCCTGGGCCCGCTGGCGGGGGTGCTGGCGCTTGCGCTGAACACCGGCGGCGTCCTGGCCAAGCTGTTTTCCGAAGCGGTCGAGTCGATCGACAAGGGGCCCGTCGAGGGGGTGCGCGCCACCGGCGCCGGCAAGCTGCATGAGATCGTCTGGGGCGTCTTCCCCCAGGTGGCGCCCCTGTGGACCTCCTTCGCCCTGTACCGGTTCGAATCCAACAGCCGGGCGGCCACGGTGCTGGGCCTGATCGGCGCGGGCGGCATCGGCCAGACCCTGTTCGAAAGCATCCAGGCCTTCGACTACAGCCGCGTCGCCGCCATCGCCATCGTCATCGTGGTCGCCGTGACCCTGATCGACACCCTGTCCCAGGTGATGCGCAAGCGCCTGCTCTAAGGCCCCGACCTCGCGCTCATTGCCGGAAAAACCTTCACAATCCTCTGGTCTAACCGTCGCCAAACCGATGCTCAGGGAGAGCGCACGATGATCCGCACACTGAAACTGACGACGGCGGCCGCCGCCCTTCTGGCCCTGGCGGCCTGCGGCGACGGCGGAACCGGCGGCGGCGCCTCCAGCGCCCGCTCCGGCATCTGGGCGGCCGGTTCCTCGACCGTCTTCCCCTTCGCCACCCGCGTGGCTGAGAACTTCGCCCGCACCTCCGGCGGCGCCGCGCCCCGCGTTGAATCCCTGGGCACCGGCGGCGGCATTCAGGCCTTCTGCCAGGGCGTCGGCCCGACCACGCCCGACATCGCCAACGCCTCGCGCCCGATGAAGGCGTCCGAGTTCGACCTGTGCCAGAAGAACGGCGTGACCGACATCATCGAGCTGAAGATCGGCTTCGACGGCATCGTCATCGCCACCGCCCGCAACGGAAACAGCTTCAACTTCGAACTGAACGACCTGTATGAAGGCCTGGCCAAGGAAGTGCCGGGCGCCGACGGTCAGTTCGTCGCCAACCCGGCCAAGACCTGGAACGAGGTCAACAAGGGCCTGCCGAACCAGCGCATCCAGGTCTATGGCCCGCCGCCCACCTCGGGCACGCGCGACGCCTTCCTGGAGCTGGGCATGACCCCCGGCGCCAAGCTGGTTCCTGCGACCGCCGCCGTGGAAAAGGCCGACAAGAACCGGTTCGAAGCCCTGGCCCACACCCTGCGTGAAGACGGCGCCTGGATCGACTCGGGCGAGAACGACAACGCCATCGTCCAGACCCTGAGCCGCACCCCCGGATCGCTGGGCGTGTTCGGCTATTCCTTCCTGGAACAGAACCTGGACACGGTGAAGCCCGAGACCATCGACGGCGTCACGCCCAATGCCGAAACCATCGCCAGCGGGGAATATCCGCTGTCGCGCAGCCTCTACATCTATGTGAAGAAGGCCCACATCGGCGTCATCCCCGGCCTGCAGCAATTCGTACAGGAGTTCCTGTCGGAAGGCGCCGCGGGCAAGGGCGGCTATCTGGCCGACCGCGGCCTGATCCCGCTGCCGGAAGACCAGCTCCAGGCCCAGCGCGCTGCGGCTACGGCCCTGACCCCGATGCAGCGTCCCGCCGGCTGAGGCGGAACCGACCGCCGTCCCGCCCCTTCTTTCGCCGGCCCGCACCGGCTAAGAGGGGCGGGATAGCTGTCAGGATTCATTGATGACCACCACGCCCGCGCGTCTGCGCAAGGCCGTTCTGCCCGTCGCGGGCCTCGGCACCCGGGTTCTGCCCGGCACCAAGACGACCCCCAAGGAACTGCTGAACGTCGTCGATCGGCCGATCCTCTCCTACATCGTCGAAGAGGCCCGAGAGGCGGGGATCGAGCACATCGTCTTCGTCACTGGCCGCTCCAAGGGGGCGATCGAGGACTATTTCGATCACCAGATCGAGCTTGAGGCTCAACTGCAGGCCAAGGGCAAAACCGACATCCTGGAAATGATGAACGCCGAACTGGCCTCGGCCGGCGAGATGAGCTTCACCCGCCAGATGCAGCCCAAGGGGCTGGGCCATGCGGTCTGGTGCGCCCGCGACATCATCGGGCATGAGCCTTTCGCCGTCCTTCTGCCTGACGTGATCGTGGATGGACAACCCGGCGCCTTGAAGCAGTTGCTGGAGGCCTACGAGGAGGTCGGCGGCAATCTGATCGGCGTCGAAGCCGTGCCCGAGAGCGAGACCCACAAATACGGCATCGTCGATCCGGCCGGCCGTGACGGCCGCCGAATCACCATGAAGGGCATGGTCGAGAAGCCGGCCCAAGGGACGGCGCCGTCGAACCTGTCGATCTCGGGCCGCTACATCCTGCAGCCGGAAATCTTCGACCTGCTGGCCACCCAGGAACGCGGCGCCGGCAATGAGATCCAGCTGACCGACGCCATGGCCCGACTGATGGCGACCCAGGTCTTCACCGCCGTCGAATACGAAGGCGTGACCCACGACTGCGGCGACAAGATCGGCCTGTTGCGCGCAAACGTCGCCCTGGCCCTGAAGCGCCCAGACCTGGGCGAGGCTGCGCGGGCGGCGGTTTCGGCCCTGCTGTGACGCAAGGGAAGGCGGCAGGGGTTCCGGTTCGCGCCCACCCCTGCTAACCCTCCCGGCAAATCATCAGGAGACGAACCATGGCCACATCCGAAGGCTGGGACATGCCGACCGGCGACCTCATGAAGGGCAAGAAGGGCCTGATCATGGGGGTGGCCAATTCGAGTTCGATCGCCTGGGGCATCGCCTCGCAGCTGGCGGCGCAGGGCGCCGAACTGGCCTTCACCTATCTGGGCGAGAGCCTGGAGCGGCGCGTGCGCCCGCTGGCCGAGAGCGTCGGCGCCAAGCTGCTGATCCCGGCCGACGTCACCGACGACGCCTCTATGGACGCCGCCTTCGCCGAGCTGGAAAAGACCTTCGGCACGATCGACTTCGTCGTCCACTCGGTGGCCTTCGCCAACAAGGACGAACTGAAGGGCAGCTTCGTGGACAACACCACGCGCGACAGCTTCCTTCTGGCCCTGAACATCTCGGCCTTCAGCTTCGTGGACGTGTCGCGTCGCGCCGCCAAGTTGATGCCGAACGGCGGCAGCCTGATCACCCTGACCTATCTGGGGTCGGAACGGGTCATTCCGAACTACAACACCATGGGCGTGGCCAAGGCTGCGCTGGAGGCGGCGACCCGCTATATCGCCCGCGACCTGGGGCCCAAGAACATCCGGGTGAACGCCATTTCGGCCGGCGCCATGCGCACCCTGTCGCTGGCCGGGATCTCGGGCGGGCGCGGCCTGCACTCCAAGAGCGCCCAGTTCTCCCTGATCAAGGAAGAGACCTCGATGGAGGGCGTCGCCGGCGCCGCCCTGTGGCTGTGCTCGGACCTGGGTCGCTCGACCACCGGCGAGGTCGTGCACGTCGACGCCGGCTTCCATGCCGTGGGCCTGCCGGAAGACTTCGAGGGCTGAACCCGCTTCCGCCCCTTCCGGCGACGGTTTAAGGCCGGGGCATGACTGCTCCGGCCTTTTCCATGCGCGCCCCGCCCGCCTCCGCCTTTTCATCGGCCGCCGTCGCCACGGTGATCGGCTTCGGCGGGACCGTGGCCTTGGTGGTGCAGGCGGGACAGGCCTTGGGCGCGGGCGCCGGCCAGATCGGCTCCATGGTCACGGCGCTGTGCCTGGCCATCGGCGTTCCCGGCGCCCTCTTGAGCTGGCGGCTGAGGATTCCCGTCGTCCTGGCCTGGTCCACGCCGGGCGCAGCCCTGCTGGCCGCTTCGACGCTGGGGCTGTCGTGGCAGACGGCGGTCGGCGCCTTCGTCTTTTCAGCCCTGCTGATGATCCTGACCGGTCTGATCCCGGCCTTGGGGCGGCTGGCGGGGCGAATCCCGTCGGCGATCGCCTCGGCCATGCTGGCGGGGGTTCTGCTGCCCTTCGTGCTGCGGCTGTTCAAGATCTTGCCCGACGAGACGGCGTTGACGGTGGGTCTGATCGCGGTCTTTCTGGTCTTCCGGCGGCTTTGGCCGACCTGGGCCCTGCCCGCCGTTCTGGGCGCGGCCTTTGCGGTTCTGGCGATGCGGGAACAGTTGGGCCTGCCCGCCGGAACCGGCCTGTTCGGACATCTGGAGCCCGTCGCCCCCGCCTTCGACTGGAAGGCGGCGGTCAGTCTGGGCTTTCCGCTGTTTCTGGTGACCCTGGCGGCGCAGAACCTGCCTGGACTGGTGGTGTTGCAGAGCGCGGGCTATCCGCCGCCGGCCAATCGGCTGATCCTGTCGACCGGGATCGCCAGCCTGATCGCCGCGCCGTTCGGCGCGCATGGGGTCAATCTGGCGGCCATCACGGCGGCGATCTGCACCGGCCCTGACGCCCATGCCGATGCGGGCCGACGCTGGATCGTCGGGGTGATCTACGGCGGCTTCTACCTCATCGTGGCCCTGTTCGCCGCGCCGCTGGCGGGCCTGTTCATCGCCATGCCCCCGGCCGTGCTGGCGGCCGTGACGGGCCTGGCCCTGATCGCCCCCCTGAGCGGCGCCTTGCAGAGCCTGACGGCCGATGCGCCCTCGCGCGAGGCCGCCGTCCTGACCTTTGCGGCGACGGCCTCGGGCCTGGCCCTGTTCGGGGTGGGATCGGCCTTCTGGGGGCTGGTCGTCGGATTTGCGGCCCTGGGCGCGGGCCGCCTGCTCCGTCGCGCCTAGTTCCGCGCCGGGATGTTCAGACCGCGCTGCACCGCCGGACGGGCCAGGCCGCGCTCCAGCCAGGCGGCGACGCGGGGGAAGTCCGCAAAGCCCACGATCTCGCCCGCCTCATAGAAGCCGATCAGATTGCGGACCCAGCCGAGGGCGGCGACATCGGCGATGGAATAGTCGCCCACCAGCCAGTCCCGACCTTCCAGCCGCGTCTCCAGCACGCCCAGCAGGCGGCGGCTTTCGGCGACGTAGCGGTCGCGCGGACGCTTGTCCTCATAGTCCTTGCCCGCGAACTTGTGGAAGAAGCCCAGCTGGCCGAACATGGGGCCGATCGCCCCCATCTGGAACATGATCCACTGGATCGTCTCGTACCGTGTGGCGGGATCGCTGGAGAGCAGTTTGCCTGTCTTTTCCGCCAGATAGATCAGGATGGCGCCGGATTCGAACAGGGCCAAGGGCTGACCGTTCGGGCCGTTCGGATCAAGGATGGCCGGGATCTTGCCGTTGGGGTTCAGCGACAGATACTCCGGCCCCCAGGTCTCATTGGCCATGATGTCGATCAGGTGCGGCTCATAGGCCAGGCCGATCTCCTCCAGCATGATGGAGACCTTCACCCCATTGGGCGTGGGCAGGGAATAGAGCTGCAGCCGATCGGGATGCTGGGCCGGCCAGCGGGTGGTGATCGGGAAGGCGGACAGGTCGGTCATGGAGAGGCCTCGGCTTTGCGATAGGCCTATGTCGGCGCCCGCCGCGCCATTCGCAACACCCTTGGGCGCGAATACCTCAGTCCGGCTCGCGCTCGCCGACTTCGGTCGGGGGCACGGCGGTCAGCCAGCCTTCGGAAAGCCGCAGCTCGGGCGTCGCTTCCTTGGTGAAGGGCAGATACCAGGTCGGGCCGCCGGTCGCGGGGGCGATCTCCAGCATGTCGTCGGCGCCGAAATTCTGAACCGACTTGACCGAGCCCATGACGGCGCCGGCGATGTCGCGGACCTCCAAGCCGATCAGGTCGGCGAGATAGAATTCGTCCTCCTCCGGCTCGGGGAAGCGGTCGCGGGGGACGTAGAGTTTCAGGCCGCGCAGGGCGTCGGCCTGTTCCTTGGTGGCGACCTCCTTGGCCCGGCCGACGACGCCGTTCTTGTCGGGCCGGGTCGAGGTCAGGGTCAGGGCCACCGTGCCGTCTGCGCGCAGCAGCGGACCATAGGCGGTCAGGGCCAGGGGATCGGCGGTGAAGGCGGTCACCCGCACCTCGCCCCGCACCCCGAAACCGCCGCCGATCTGGCCGACGAGGATCAATCTGCTGTCCGTGGTCATGGTCGTCCTTAGCGCATGAAAAAGGCGGCGTCGCAGGACGCCGCCTTGATCGTGTCGAGACCGAAGGCCTTAGGCCTCGGTGGTCTCTTCGGCAGCCGGGGCTTCTTCAGCGGCGGCTTCGGCGGCCGGAGCCTCTTCAGCAGCCGGAGCGTTCTTGGCGGCTTCGGCCTCTTCCTTGGCGCGGGCGGCGGCTTCGGCGGCTTCAGCCTTGGCGGCGGCTTCGGCTTCCAGGCGGTCGGCTTCGCGCTGGGCGCGTTCAGCGGCGCGCTCCTGCGCCTTCTTGCCGGGGGCGCCCTTGTTCGGGTTGTTGCCCTGCGACCACTTCACCTTGGCGCCCAGGGTCTCGTCCTGCGACAGGAAGCGAGCGACGCGGTCGGTCGGCTGGGCGCCCTTGCCGAGCCATTCGGCGATCCGCTCGACCTTCAGGGCGACGCGCGGCTGGGCGCCGTCCTTGGGCAGCATCGGGTTGTAGGAGCCGACCTTCTCGATGAACTTGCCGTCGCGCGGGGCGTGCGAGTCGGCGACGACGATGTGGTAGTAGGGGCGCTTCTTGGCGCCGCCGCGGGCCAGACGAATCTTCAGCATTTCAAGTCTCTTTCTAGGAAATCGTTATTTCTTGGGAAGGCCAGGCAGGCCCGGAAGCCCCCCCGGCAGTTGTCCGCCGCCCAGACCCGCCAGGCGGTCCTGAATGGCTTTCAATTCGTCGGCCGAGGGCTCGGCCATCTTGCCGCCGCCCAGGGCCTTCAGTCGGTTCAGATCGGGGCCGCCGCCCATGCCGGGGATGCCCCCGCCGCCGCCGAGACCGCCCAGCATGGCGGCCATCTGCTGCATCTTCTTGGGACCGCCGCGCGCCATCTGTTTGACCATGTCGGCCATCTGGCGGTGCTGTTTCAGCACGCGGTTGACGTCCTGGACCTCGACCCCGGCGCCGGCGGCGATGCGCTTCTTGCGGCTGGCGTTCAGGAGGTCCGGCTTCTTGCGCTCGGCCTTGGTCATCGAGGAGATGATGGCTTCCTGGCGCAGGATCATCCGGTCGTCGACGCCGCTGTCGGCCATCTGGGCCTTCATCTTGGCCACACCGGGCAGCATGCCCATGATGCCCTGAAGCCCGCCCATCCGCTTCATCTGCTGCAACTGGCCGGCGAGGTCGTCCAGGTCGAACTGGCCCTTGGCCAGTTTGCGGGCCATCTTCTCGGCCTTGGCCTGGTCCAGGTCCTGGGCGGCCTTTTCGACCAGGGCGACGATGTCCCCCTGGCCCAGGATGCGGCCGGCGACGCGGCGGGCGTCGAAGACGTCCAGCGCATCGACCTTTTCGCCGGCGCCCAGATATTTGATCGGCAGGCCGGTGACGGCGCGCATCGACAGCATGGCGCCGCCGCGGCCGTCGCCGTCGGCCCGGGTCAGGACCAGGCCGGTCAGGGGCAGGCGCTCATGGAAGGCCTTGGCGGTGCGGACGGCGTCCTGGCCGGTCAGGCTGTCGGCGACCAGCAGGGTCTCGACCGGCTTGGCGATGTCGGCGACCTCGGCCACCTCGTTCATCAGCCCTTCGTCCAGGGTGATGCGGCCGGCGGTGTCCAGGATCAGGACGTCGAAGCCCTGAAGCTTGGCCGACTGCAGCGCCCGGCGGGTGATCTGGACGGCGCTCTCGCCCGCCACGATGGGCAGGGTCGCGACCTCGATCTGTTTGCCCAGCTGGGCCAGCTGCTCCATCGCCGCCGGACGGCGCGTGTCCAGCGAGGCCATCATGACCTTCTTGCGGTCGAACTTGGTCAGGCGCAGCGCCAGCTTGGCCGAGGTCGTGGTCTTGCCCGAGCCCTGAAGGCCGGCCATCAGCACCACGGCGGGCGGATTGGCGTTGGTGTTCAGCGGGACCGGCTCTTCGCCGCCCAGCATCTCGATCAGGCCGTCATAGACGATCTTGACCACCTGGTCGGCCGGCTTGACCGAACGGATGACCTCTTCGCCGGTCGCGCGCTCGGTGGCGAAGGCGATGAATTCCTTGACGACCGGCAGGGCGACGTCGGCCTCGAGCAGGGCCACGCGCACCTCGCGCATCGCCTCGGCCACATCCTTTTCGGACAGGGCGCCGCGGCCGGTGATCCGGTCGAAGACGCCTGTCAGCCGCTCGTTCAGAGCCTCGAACATTCACTACCTCATGTGGCGCAGGTGAAACGGCTCCATACGACAACGACCCCCGGCGACGATCACGTCGGCGGAGGGTTCTCGCCCACCTCGTCCCGACGGAGCGGGGGTCGTGTGGGTGGAGACGCGAGGTTCACTTGCGTCGGAAGCGGCGGCTTATGAAGGAAAACGGGGGGAAAGGCAACCGATGCGAGTCACGTCCCCGCCCGCTTTGCGTCATCCTCGGGCTTGACCCGAGGATCGAATGCGCCGCCGCTCTGCGCGGACGTCAGGCACACGTCTCGCTCCTCGCCCGATCCTCGGGTCAAGCCCGAGGATGACGGAGAAGACTAGACATCAGTCCTCAGGCGTCTCTTCCGACCCCTCGTCCGCCTTCGGTTCCGAACCCGGCTCGGTCACCACAATCCCCTCCGGCGGGGCCGACAGTTTGGACAGGTCGCCGCCGGCGCGCAGGACGTCCAGGGCGCGTTGCAGCTGGTAGTCTTTTTCCTTGTCATAGGCCTCGCCCGGCGCTTCGCGGGGCGTGTGCGGCCCCTTGCGTTCCGCGCCGATGGAGGAGTCCAGGGCCGTCGCATAGGCGGCCTCGGAATAGATGAAGCTGGAACGCGAGACGATCCGCGCCTCGGCCTCGGACCGGGCGACCTCCAAGTCCGGCTCGATGCCGATCTTCTGGATCGAGGCGCCGGACGGGGTGTAGTAGCGGGCCGTGGTGATCGACAGGGCGCCGTCGCGGCCCTGGCGCAGCGGGATGACCGTCTGGACCGATCCCTTGCCGAAGCTGGTCAGGCCGACGATAGTCGCCCGCTCGTGATCCTTCAGGGCGCCGGCGACGATCTCGGAGGCGGAGGCCGAGCCGTAGTTGACCAGGACCACCAGGGGCAGGCCGCCGGTCAGGTCGCCGGGCTTGGCGGAATAGCGCTGAATCTGCTCGGGCTTCCTGCCGCGCTGGCTGACGATCTCGCCGCGCTCCAGGAAGGCGTCGGACACGTCGATGGCGGCGTTCAGCAGGCCGCCGCCGTTGTTGCGCAGGTCCAGGACATAGCCCTTCACGCCGGGCTTCTGAGCCTTGATCTTGGCGATGGCCTCGGACAGTTCGCGGCCGGTGTTCTCATTGAAGGTCGAGACGCGCAGATAGCCGAAATCGCCCTCGACCCGGCCGGTGACCGACTGGACCTTGATGATCTCGCGGGTCAGGGTCACCTCGCGCGGCTCTTCGCCGTCGCGCAGGAAGGTGACGCGGACGCTGGTGCCGGCCGCGCCGCGCAGCTTCTCCGACACCTGGCTGACGGTCAGGCCCGCCGCGTTCTGGCCCTCGATGGCGCTGATGACGTCCCCGGCCTGGACCCCGGCCTTGGCGGCGGGGCTTTCGTCCATCGGGGAGATGACCTTCACCAGGCCGCCCTCGGAGGTGATGGTCAGGCCGACGCCCGAATACTGTCCCTCGGTCCGCTCGCGCAGTTCGTCATAGTTGGACGGCGGCAGATAGTTGGAGTGGGGATCCAGCGCCGTCATCATGCCCGCGAGGGCGGCCTCGATCAGCTTCTTGTTGTCGACCGGGACCACATAGGCCTGTTCGACGATGCCGACGACGTCGCCGAACAGCTCCAACATGCGGAAGGTTTCGTTGCGGGGCGTCTGGCTGGTGGCGACGGCGGCCGAGCCGCCGAGAACCAGGGCGGCGCAGCCGACGAGGAGCAGTTTACGCATTCGGTCTCTTTCGGTCGGGCCGATCATGGAAGGCGCCCGTTGGGAGGGTAGGGCCGCACAGACACGACGAAATCGTGGCTGAGCGGCGTCGGTCCGATAAAATCAGCGTCCGGCGGGAAAGCAAGGCCAATCGTCGCCCGAGGGCGCATCCGGCCGCTCATCGCAGCCAGGGACCGGGGTCGATCGGGCGCTCGTCCCGGCGCAGTTCGAAATAGACGTCGCCGTCCGGCCCGCTGCGGCCCAGGGTCTGGCCGTCGGAGACCCGGGCGTCCGCCTGGACGTCCAACTGCTCCAGCCCGGCGATCACCGCCCGCCAGCCGGGGCCGAGATCAAGAATCACCACCTGGCCCCAGCCCGTCAGGGGACCGGCGTAGGCCACCTTGGCGTCAGCCGGGGCGGCGACGGGGGCGCGGTCGGCGCGCCAGCGCCAGCCCGAGGTTCCCGCCCCCCAGGTCTGGGTCGGCGCGCCGCGCACGGGCGGACTGAGCCGGTTGCGGCCGGCCGGCAGGCGCGCGGTCTCGGCCTCGGCGGCCTCGGCCTCCTGGGCGGAGGGGACGGCGCCGCCCAGGTCGCGGATTCGGGCCTCCAGCGCCCGCGCCGCCCGTTCAGCGCTGCGCGCCTCGGCGTTCAGCACGGCGGTGAGGGCGGTCTTGCGCGCGGTCAGCCCCTCGATCCGGGCGCGGCGATCGCCCTGGGCGCTTTCGGTGGTCAAGAGCCGTTCCGAGGACAGGACCGCCAGGCGGCGAATGCGCATGATCTCGGCCTGACGCTCGGCCAGGGCCTTGGCGCGGCGCTCCAGTTCGGGCGTCATGGCCTTCAACAGGATGGAGGCGCGCACCGTGTCGATCGCCTTGTCGGCGGGAACCAGAAGCGGCGGCGGCGGGCGGCGGCTCATCATCTGAAGCGCGCTGAGCAGACGCCCCTGGGCGCCGCGCTCGCGGGCCAGGTCCGTGACCAGGTCCGCCTCCCGTTCGCTGAGCTGTTTCAGCCGGGCCCTCTGGTCCTCGATCTGGCGGTCGTCGGTCCGTTCGTCGGCGCGCAGGGCGGCGAGCCGACGCTCCAGCTGGGCCAGTTCGGCCTTGGCGGCCTCGGCGTCGGCGCGCAGGCGCCGCGCCCGCACCGCCTCGTCGCGATAGTCGGCCTGGATCCGCGCCAGCTCGCTTTCAGACGCCTGCCGCCCCGCCGCCGGGGCGGCGAGGACCAGGCCCGTCATCAGGGCGAGAGAGAGTGCTGAGGCGCGGCCCATGTCAGTCGCGATGATAAGGCGATCCGGCCAGGATGGTCACGGCCCGATAGAGCTGTTCGGCCAACATGGCGCGGGCCAGGGCGTGGGGCCAGGTCTGGGGACCGAAGGCCAGGGTCGAGGCGGCGGCGGCGCGCACGCTTTCGTCCAGCCCGTCCGCCCCGCCGATGGCGAAGACCAGACGGCGTTCGCCCTGGTCGCGCAGCTTGGCGACGTGGTCGGCGAAGGCGCGCGAGGAATAGGTCTTGCCCCGTTCGTCGCAGGCGATCAGGTGCGCGCCCTCGGCGGCCGCAAGGATCAACTCGGCCTCCGGCGCCTTGCCGGGTTTACGGGCTTCCAGATCGATCAGTTCGAGGGGACCGAGGCCCAGCGCGCGTCCCGACAGGGTGGCGCGCTTGGCGTAGTCGTCGGCGAGCGTCGCCTCAGGCCCCCGGCCCGGTCGGCCGATGGCGACGATGCTCAGCTTCATCCTCTAGTCGCGGACCATGCGGTGGGCCGAGTCCACGGCCCAGATCTTCTCGATATTGTAGAAGGTCCGCACTTCCGGGCGGAACAGGTGGACGATCACATCGCCCGCGTCGATGAGGACCCAGTCGCAGTGCGGCAGGCCCTCGACCTTGGCCTTGCCCAGGCCCTGGTCCTTCAGGGTGCGCAGCAGGTGGTCGGCGATGGCGCCGACGTGGCGGTGCGAGCGGCCGGAGGCGACGATCATGGTGTCGGCCATGGCGCTTTTGCCCTTCAGGTCGATCAGGACCATGTCCTGAGCCTTGTCCTCGTCGAGGCGGCTCAGCAGGGCTTCTTCAAGCGGAGTCGATCCGACCGGGCGGGGGACGGAATCCCCGAATGCGGCGGTCGTTTCAGATCCGTCTTCGGAATGGAGAGGTTCTATAGGGTCCATCTCGTGCGCCGTGTTCGAAACGGCGGCGTCTTGCGCGTCATACGCGGGCGAGGGGGTCAGCGGAGGGCTCCAGGAGCATTGACTAAAGCAGCCCCTTAGCACGGATGGGGGCGAACGTGAACCGGCGCCGGGATCACGAGCCCGCGTCCGGCCTCTTCGAGGCCCGGATGGCGGTCGAGGACAGGGGATTCAGGGGCGCCGTCAGATAGGTCCAGGCCGGGGCCGCCAGGGTCGGCAGAAGGCCCGCCTGCTCCGCCGGGATGCGGAAGGCGGCGAAGCGGGCGGCCGCCGGCGCCGTGCGGCTGTCCAGTTGCGATCCCGGCCGGGCGATCACCGCCACGGGCATCAGCCGCATGATGTCGGTCCAGCCCCGCCAGCGATGGAAGCCGGCCAGATTGTCCGATCCCATGACCCAGACGAAATGAACGCCCGGATGGCGGGCGACCAGCAGGCGCAGGGTCTCGACCGTCCAGACCACCCCGGCCCGGCTTTCGAAATCCGAGACGATCATGGACGGGCCCCGGATCTGGGCCTGAGCCGAGGCCATCCGTTCGGCCAGGGGGGCGCTGTCGCGGGTGTCCTTCAACGGGTTCTGGGGCGAGACCAGCCAGACCACCCGATCCAGGCCCAGCCGCCGCATGGCCGTCTCGGCGACATGGGCATGGCCTTCATGGGCCGGATTGAACGAGCCGCCGAACAGGCCGACCTTCATCCCCGGCGTCAGGATCAGCCCATCGCGAAGCGCCCCCTGTCGGGGGCCGGCGCCTTGGGGCGCGGGACCGGCGTGGAAGAAGGGCAAGCGAGGCGTCTCGGGGGTTATGCTCAAGGCGGCCTTATCATGGCGGCGCCCGCCCTGTCCCCCGATTATTCGTCCGACCTCAGACGGCGGCTTCGAACAGGGCTTCGCGCGTCACGTCGGCGTGGGTCATGGGGAACATGTGGCCGCCGCCGCGCACCACCTCGACCGAGACGTGCGGCAGGCCGCGCGGCGACGAGGGCACGTGAGTCAAGGCGCCGTGTTCCGCCTTCAGGATGCGGATCGGACCGCGATAGAGGCGAAGCGCCCGCCAGGGATCGTGCGCCTGGGCGGCGTAGTTGGCCGCCTCCCAGGCGGGGGTGGCGGCCAGGGTGAAGCCGTCGGGGCCTTCCACCAGACCTTCGGCCAGATAGTCGGCCAGCACCATGTCGGGCCAGCCCTTGAACGCCCCCCGACCGCGGTAGGCGGCCATGGCCTCCTCGCGGCTGGCGAACAGGGCGCGGCGGCGAAGCGTGGCGCGTGCGATCGGAATGCGGGACAGAAACCGGTGGGCGAAGGGCAGGTTGAACACCAGCATGGCGGACCGCCGCCAGATCACTGCGTCCAGCAGAACCAGGCTGGCGACCCGGTCCGGCCGCTCCGCCGCCGCCAGCAGGGAGGCGGTCCCGCCCATGGAATGGCCCGCCAGGACCGGCGGCGGACCGTCGATCGTCTCCATCAGGGCCAGAAGATCGTCGCGGTGATCCCGCCAGCTGGTCTTGGGCCGGGCGAACACCGGCAGGTCAGAGGCCCCATGGCCACGAAGGTCCGGGGCCCAGATCCGCAGCGACGTCGACAGGGGCGACAACAGGCTGCGATAGGCGCCGGCGTTGAAACCGTTGGCGTGGGAGAAGATCAGATCGACCGGACGCTTAGGATCCCCGAAGTCCAGGACCGACATCCGCCCCCCGCCCCATCGATTGTCGATCGGGACGCTGAGCCGGCGCGGCGGCGACATCAGGGCCGCATCCATGATCAGGCCGCATCCCGGCAGGCGGCGCACAGGCCGTGCGCCTCGATCGTGGTGCGGGCGATCGCATAGCCGGCGGCGGCGCCGGCGGCGGCGATGACGTCCTGGCCCGGCCCGTCGATCTCGCGCGTCACCCCGCAGCAGTCGCAGATCAGAAAGGCGGCCGCATGGCTGCCCCCGACCTCCTGGCCGGCGCAGGCGACATAGGCGCTGATCGAGGCGATCCGATGGGCCATGCCGTGGCGTTCCAGGAATTCGAGCGCCCGATAGACGGTGGGCGGCTTGGCGGCCTGTCCGTCCTCGCCGAACCGGGCGATCAGATCATAGGCCTTCACCGGCTCGCCGCTCTCGAGCAGCAGCGACAGCACCCGGCGGCGCGGCGGGGTCATGCGCTCGCCGGCCGAGACCACCCGCGCCTCCGCCTCGGACAGGGCGCGGTCCAGGCGTGCGCCGTCAAGGCCGGAATGAAGATGATCATGGTCGCAGACGGCGTTCATGAGCCACAGCTAATCCTTGATAAGCCCGGCCGCAACAGAACACGGCTTGCAGTCCGTGATGTTATCTCATAACAGAAACGCTTCCTCTCCTGAACCCCAGTGATGTCCATGCGTCAGACCGTCACCCGCTCGCTTCTGCTTTCCGCCGTCGCCTGGAGCGCCCTGGGCGGCGCCGCCCTCGCCCAGACCCTGGCTCAGACCGGCCCCGGCCGTCCGGCCCAGGTCGATGACGTCATCGTCACCGCCACCCCCTATGGCGTCACCCAGCGCGCCACCACCATCGCCACCGACGTGCTGGACGACCAGGCCCTGGCCATCGCCCCGGCGACGTCTCTGGGCGATCTGGTCAACGGCCTGCCGGGCGTGCGCTCGACCGACTTCGCCCCCGGCGCCAGCCGCCCGGTGATCCGGGGCCTGTCCGGCCCGCGCGTCCAGGTGCTGACCAACGGCCTGGGCCAGATCGACGCCAGCTCCGTTTCGCCGGACCACGCCGTGGCCACCGATCCCGGCGAAGCCCATCGGATCGAGGTCGTGCGCGGCCCGGCCACCCTGGTCTATGGCGGCTCGGCCATCGGCGGGGTGGTCAACATCATCGACGACCGCATCCCTGAAGCCCTGCCTGAAGGCGGGGTCGAGGGTCGGGTCTCGACCCAATATTCCAGCGTGGACGACGGCCGCGGCGCCTCGGGCCATGTCACCGTCGGCGCCGGCCGGTTCGCCTTCAACCTGAGCGGCGTGACCCGCAAGACGGACGATTATGACATCCCCTCCCCCGCCCGGTCCCAGGTTCTGGCCGACAGCGACGGCGAGCCGCGCGGCGCGGGCGACAAACAGCCGAACTCCTGGTCCGAGCTGAACGCCTGGGGCGTCGGCGGCTCCTACATCGCCGACAAGGGCTTCGTCGGCCTGTCCTACAAGAAGACCGAAAGCGAGTACGGCACGGTCGCCGAGCCGGAGGTCTTCATCAATCTGGAGCAGGAGCGCTGGGACGGCCGCGGCGAATACCGGTTCGACGCCGGTCCCTTCGCCAAGGTTCGCGCCTCCTACGGCCACGCCGACTACACCCACACCGAGTTCGAAGGACCGGGCGAGCCGGGCACCGTCTTCAACTCCGACGGCTGGGAGACCCGCGGCGAGCTGGTCCAGCGCGAGCGGAACGGCTGGAACGGCGCCGTCGGCGTCCAGGCCCTGGAGCGCAATTTCGAGGCGATCGGCGAGGAGGCCTTCGTCCCAACCGTCAAGATCGAGGAACAGGGCCTCTACACCGTCCAGCGCTATGACCGCGACCGCTACGGCTTCGAGGGCGGGCTGCGCTATGACCGCCGCACCCTGAGCGCCGTTCCGCTGGGCGAGACGGCCGAGGTGGAGCGTCAGTTCGACAACTGGTCCGCCAGCGGCGCCGCCTTCCTGCGTCCCCAGGCCGGCCTGTTCCTGGGGCTGAGCCTGTCGCGGACGGAACGCGCGCCCAGCGAGGTCGAACTGTTCGCCGACGGCGTCCACGTCGCCACCGCCGCCTATGAGACCGGCGACCTGGGCCTGGACACCGAGAAGGTGACCACGCTGGAGGGCACGGTCCACTTCGACCGTGACCGGTTCTCCGGGGATATGCACCTCTACAAGGCCTGGTACGACGGCTTCATCGACGAACGCCGCACCGGCGCAGACTTCACCACCGACGAGGGCGAGACCTTCCCCGTCTATCGCTTCGTCCAGACCGACGCGGACTTCTACGGCTTCGAGGCCGAGGCCGCCTACGCCCTGTGGCAGGACGGGGATCGCAAACTGTCGCTGGAGGGGGCGGCCGACTATGTCCGCGCCGACACCGACCTGGGCCCGGCCGCGCGCATTCCGCCCTGGTCGGCGACCGCCCGCCTGGCCTGGACCTCGACGCTTTGGGACCTGACCGGCGAAGTGCGCCACGTCGGCGAACAGGACCGGCTGGCGGAAGGCGAACTGCGCACGGACGCCTATACGCTGGTCAATCTGCGCGGGGCGGTTCGGCCGTTCGCCGACAAGGACGTCACCGTCTTCGCCGAGGCGCACAATCTGACGGACGAGGAGGCGCGCGAGCATACCTCCTTCCTGAAGGACATCGCGCCCCTGCCCGGGCGCAACCTGCGGATCGGCGTCAGCTACGCCTTCTGACCGGTTCCTGATCGGGCGGTTTGCCGCTGAGGCGGGCTTGGGCTAGAAGGCCCGCCTCATTCCACTCCAAGAGCGCCTGGCTCCTCATGACCGATACGAACAACTCGCCGCTCGAAGGCAACGTCCTCTTCTATACGAAGCCGGAACCGCTGGACCCGACCCTGCACGGCGCGCTGGGCGTCAACGCCGCCGACAAGCCCTACGCCTTCGTCGGCCAGACCAACATCGTGCCGCTGACGGTGACCGAGTTCGCCGCCGCCGCCCTGTCCTATCCGGTGATCTTCACCGGTGAGAACCGCCAACCGGTCGTGGTCATGGGGCTGCGCCAGGGCGAGAACCTGTTCGTGGCGGACGACGGCGACTTCCGCCCCGACGCCTACATCCCCGCCTATGTGCGCCGCTATCCGTTCGTCTTCGCCGACGACAAGCAGAATCAGCGCCTGATCCTGTGCATCGACCGCGGCGCCTCGATCGTGGCCGAGGGCGGCCAGAACCCGCTGTTCGTCGAGGGCAAGCCCAGCGACTACACCAATATGGCGATGGAGTTCTGCAACAACTTCGAACAGGAGCGTCAGCGCACCGAAGCCTTCGTCAAGCTGATCCAGGACCTGGACCTGCTGGACGTGCGTGAAGCCGTCTTCACCCCGCGCAACCCGGACGGCACGCCCGGCGCGCCCCAGAAGCTGGCCGAATATTACGCCGTGTCGGAAGACAAGCTGAGGGCCCTGCCGGCCGAGAAGCTGGCCGAGCTGCGCGACAACGGCGCCCTGGGCCAGATCTACGCCCATCTGGTGTCGCTGCTGGGCTGGGACCGCCTGATCGCCCTGGCCTTCCTTCGCCAGGCCCCGGCCAGCGTCAACTGAGCCTCGGCCTGACGTCAAAGAGAACGCCCGCCGGTCGCACCGGCGGGCGTTTTCAATTTCAGCGTCGGGAGAACAGGGCGCGGGTCAGGCAGGAGAAGACCAGCCGCCCGGCCTCGTCCAGCAGATCGTGTTGGGCGATGACGATGCCCTTGCCGTCCCCGACCGGATCCTTGCCCATGACGGTCATCCGGCCCCGCAGCAGCTCGCCCGGCGGCGGATTGCGCAGATAACGCAGCCCGTCGACCGCCAGGACCTTGGTCTGGGCCCAGGCGCCCGACTTCTCGGCCGCCAACCGGCTCCACAGGGCGTAGATCATCGCATCGGGCGCCCCATAGGCGGCGTCCCAGCCGGGCGCGAACCGCTCGACGAAGAGGTCGAGCGCCCCCGGATCGACCGCACAGGCCCCCAGGGGCACGACCTGCCCCGTCTCCAGATCCTCGAAATGGACGAGCAGGGGGTCGCTCATGGAAATCCTTCAGCCTGGTTCTTCGGAAACACGAACCAGCAGCTTGCCGTCGTGGTCGCCGGTGAACAAGCGGTTCAACGAATCCACGGCGCCTTCCAGGCCGTCATCGACGTGGACCTTCCACTTCACCTTGCCCTCGGCCAGCCACGGACCCATCTCCGCGACCATTTCGCGGGCGCGAGGCGCATAGTCCAGCACCAGGAAGCCCTGGACGTGGAGCCGATGGGTGATGATCCGGGCGAAGTTGGGCGACGGCGGCGCCTTGGTGGCGTTGTAGGATGAGACGAGGCCGCACACCGCCATCCGGCCGTGGACCTTGAGCCGGTTGAAGACGGCGATCATGATGTCGCCGCCGACGTTTTCGAAGTTGAGATCGATTCCGTCGGGCGCCAGCCGGTCCAGCGCGTCGCCGACGTCCTCGTTCTTGTAGTCGATCGCCGCGTCGAACCCGAGTTCGTCGGTCAGCCAGGCGCATTTCTCAGGGCCGCCGGCGACGCCGATGACGCGACAGCCGCGCTGTTTGGCGATCTGGCCGGCGATCGAACCCACCGCCCCCGCCGCCGCAGAGATCACCATCGTCTCGCCGGCCTTGGCTTTCAGCACGTCGGTGACGCCGAAATAGGCCGTCAGCCCGGTCATGCCCAGGACCGACATATTGGCCGTCAGCGGCAGGCCGGGCGCCCGGTGCACGGGCCGAAGCCCGGCTTCGGGCACGACGGCGTAGTCCGCCCACCCACCGGCGGCGGGCATGACGACGTCGCCGACCTTGAACCGGTCCGACCGGCTGTGCTCCACCACCCCCAGGGTCAGGCCGCGCATGACCTCTCCCAGCCCCACAGGCGGCAGATAGCCTTCGGAATCGTTCATCCAGGTCCTGTTGGTGGGGTCCAGCGACAGATAGACGGTGCGGACCAGCACCTCGGATTCCTTCACCTCCGGCACGGGCGTCTCGACCAGCTCCAGGTCGCCGGGCTGAACCAGGCCCTTGGGCCGCTGACGCAGCACCCACTGACGATTGATCTTGGCGTTGGAAACCATGCGTCTCTCTCCGTGCGTTTTCTTTGAGGATCATCTTGGCCCTGCGCGCGGCGCGGGTCGAGGGCCGGGTTGAAAAGAAAAAGGCGGTCCAAGCGGACCGCCTTTGAAGTGGCATCATCGAGAATGAGGTGCGGAGGCGGCAGATTGGCTGTCGCCAATCTCAAGTCGGGGGGGCGTCGCCGCCTCCGCAGTCTCCTAACGGCGTGGGTGAACCCCGGTTCCCGACAACAGGCGGCTTTTTTTCGTGCCTGGCGCGAAAGATCCCGGGTAGGAACGCCGTTACTCAGGCGGCGTTGTGTCTGGTCATAAGCAACAGCCGGGACGCAGACCATGACGCACCAAGAACCGCAACCGAACAACGATCGTCTGGTCGATCGTCAGGGCGTAGATGCGCGCTCGGCTCGCCAGGGCCGATCCGGCAGCCGAATCCTGCTGATCCTTATCGCCTCCCTGGGCGGCGCGGCGCTTTTGCTGGGTCTGCTTTGGATGTTCAGCCAGGGCGGCCTGTCCCAGACCAACGCCAACGACGGGGACCAGGCGGTCGATGCGCGCGCCTTCAGCGGCGATGCGGCGACGCCGCCGGCCGCCGACGCGCCGACCGGCCCGAACGGCGAGCCGCAGCCCGTGCCGACCGGAGAGGCGGCGAACGTCAACGCCCCGACCCAGCCGTCCAGCTGATGTGAAAAAGCCCCGGCGCCGAGGCGGCCGGGGCTTCATCCGCGCCCTCGGCGGGCGCAAGGGCGTCCGAGATTAAGCCGCTTCCTTGTGGCGCGACGGATGGAAGAACAGGGCTTGGCTGATCGCCGCCTTCACCGTCTCGGGCTGGAAGGGCTTGGTGATCAGGAAGGTCGGCTCAGGCCGTTCGCCGGTCAGAAGGCGTTCGGGGAAGGCGGTGATGAAGATCACCGGCACGTCGATGTCCTTCAGGATGTCCTTGACCGCATCAATGCCGGAAGAGCCGTCGGCCAGCTGGATGTCGGCAAGAACCAGGCCGGGCTTGTGGCGAGCCACCGCCTCGACGGCCTCGTCATGGGTGGTCGCAGCCCCGGTGACGCGGTGGCCCAGTTCCTTCACCAGGCTCTGAATGTCGGCGGAGATGATGGCCTCGTCCTCGATCACCAGGACGTCGGTGGCCAGTTCGGCGTCGATGTCCGACTGGGCGTCGGCGATCAGCCGCTCGACGTCGCGGGGATCGGCCGAAAGGATCTGGGCCGCTTCCGAAGGCGTGAAGCCTTCCAGGGCCGTCAGCAGAAAGGCCTGGCGCGAGCGCGGCGCGATCCGCATCAGGCGACGCGAAGCCTCGTCGCGGCCGTCGCCCAAGGCGCCGATCTGAGAGCCGCTTTCCAACTGGGCGCCGGTCGAGGACCAGATGGCGTGGAAGACGTGATAGAGGGCGACGCGCGGCGTCATGTCCGGCGAGAGCTGCTGCTCTCCCGCAGCCAGCGCTTCGAGTGCGACCCGCACATAGTTGTCGCCGGTCGATTGATCGCCGGTGAGGGCCCGCGCATAGCGGCGGACATAGGGCAGATGCGGCGCAAGTCTGGCCAGAAGGCTCATGCTGGATAGTCCCCGACAGAGGCTGCGCGCCCGAGGATGGACGACAGCGATACAGAGGCTGGAAACGCCAAAGCCCCGATGCGGTTCCGCAGCGCTTGCGCTCTGTCGATTTTTATTACCGCATCTGAGGAACCCGGAGCCAGAGGGACCGTTAATGGACCTGCATTTCTGCACTGCAGTTGGGTGGGCGGTGTTCTGTCTATGATTGACTCTTCCGATTCCTCGCGGCGCAAGGGCGCCGGCAACACGGGGGAGGCGGGGCTCGAAGAAGCTCGCCTTCGTCAACAGGCCATCGGCGTCAAGCTGCGGCACATGTTCGACGAGGTGGTCAACGAGCCCGTGCCTGACGAATTCCTGGATATTCTGAAGCGCGCCGACGCCAAGGCGTCGGACGGTGGCGCATGAGCACGTCCCGATTGGGCGCCGCGCCCAAACCCGCCTCTGCGGATGATGAGGGCTTCAAGCGGGAACTGGTCCTGCTGATTCCGCATCTGCGCGCCTTCGCCCGCACCTTGACGGGCGATGCGACGGCCGCTGACGATCTGGCCCAGGATGCGATGATGAAGGCCTGGGACGCGCGCGCCAGCTATCAGATGGGCACCAATATGAAGGCCTGGACCTTCATGATCCTGCGCAACCAGTTCTATTCCGAGAAACGCCGGTCCTGGCGTCAGTCGCAGCTGGACCAGGAGGCCGCCGAGCGGACCCTGGTGGCGGTGGACGACCCCGAGGCCCCGGTGGCCCTGGACGAACTGCGTCAGGCGCTGAAGACCCTGCCCGAAGAGCAGCGCGAGGCCCTGATCCTGGTCGGCGCCGGAGGCTTCGCCTATGAGGAGGCGGCCGAAATCTGCGGCTGCGCCGTCGGCACGGTCAAGAGCCGCGTCAGCCGGGCGCGCCGCGCGCTTCTGACCACCTTGGAAAAGGGCGGATACAGCCGCGACGGCAAGGCCGCCGGGGACGCCATGCGCACCATTCTCGGCGAGGCCGACAGGCTGGCCGGCGCGCGGTCCTGAGCCTCGGTGAACCAGGCCGCCCAATCCGACGCCCCCGCGCCGAGGCCTCGCCTGGGACGACGCTGGAATTCGGCCCGGTTCCAAGGCATTCGCTTCCGGCTGGGCACGGCCATGGCCTTGGCCCTGCTGCCCATCCTGATCCTGATCGTCATCCAGACCCAGGCGGACTTCCGCCGGCAGGCGGATGATCGCCGCACCGATCTGCAACTCGCCGCCGAACGCAGCGCCGGCAGCGCCAAGGCGCGGCTGGACAGCGCCCAGGTTCTGCTGCGCGCGCTCAGCCCCGACGCCCTGGGCCCCTATTGCGCGCCACGCCTGACCGCCCTGGTCGATCGGCTGGAGGGTTATGAGGGCCTTTATCGCCTGAGCCCGACGGGCGAGGCGGTCTGTTCCTCCGGACGTCCCGAGGGATTGCGGTCGGGCGTGACGCCGGCGGCGGGCTCGACCTGGTTCCAACGGCTTCGCCGCGGCGAGGATCTGGTGGTGGTTCGCGCCCCCGTCTACGCCGGCTATCCCGCCGCCCTGATCGTCGCCATCCGGGCCGAACGGCCGATGGGCCGGTTCGACGGCGCCATGGCGGCCGTCATCCCCCTGTCGGCGCTTCAGCCGGACACTCGCGATCCGGCCCTGCCCGACCAGTCCGAAGCGGCCCTGACGGACGCCGCAGGGCGGGTGCTGCTCGCCAGCGACCCCGCCGCCTTCCGCCTGTCGGACGGGGGGGACGTCACCGGCTGGGTGGAGCGGGCGCGAGACCAGGGCTCGGCCGTCTTTGCGGGCAAGGACAGCCAGGGCCAGCGCCGCGACTACGCCGGAGCGGTTCTGGCCGGGGGCGATCTCTACGCCCTGCTCTCGGCGCCGGCGCCGGGACTGTTGTCCTGGGCGCGGCTCAACCCGATCGGCACGCTTCTGCTGCCCCTGGGCGCCTGGCTGACGGCCTTCGCCGCCGTCATGCTGCTGTCCGAGCGGATCTTCATCCGCTGGCTGGACTATCTGGAACGGATCGCCGCCCTCTATGCGCGCGGTCGCTTTTCGGTGCGGCCGCTCCAGGCCATGAACGCCCCGTCGGAAATCCGCGTCATGGCTCGGACCCTGGACGAAATGGCCGAGGCCATCACCCAGCGCGACCGGGAGCTGAACGCCTCCCTGGCCGAAAAGGACGCGCTGATGCGCGAAATCCACCACAGGGTGAAGAACAATCTGCAGATCATCTCCTCGCTTCTGTCGATGCAGCAGCGGGCCCTGACCGACGCCCCGGCCAAGGCGGCGCTGGGCGACACGCGCCAGCGGATTTCGGCCCTGGCCCTGATCTATCGCACCCTGTACCAGAGCGAGGACATCCGCCACGCCGACGCCCGCGACTTCCTGAACGAGCTGGTGGGCCAGCTCATCGCCGGCGAGGCGGTGCGCGGCCATGTGGTGGTCAGTTCGGTGGACGCCGATTCCCTCTATGTCGATCCTGACAAGCTGGCGCCCCTGGCCCTGTGGCTGGTCGAGGCCGTCAACAATGCGCAAAAGCACGCCTTCGCCGGTCGCGGCGGCGCGCTGAAGGTCCGCTTCCGGGTCTATGGCGAGACGTCCATTCTGGAAGTCGAGGACGACGGTCCGGGGGGCTCCGCCGCCGCCGAGGCTGGCGTGGGTCAGACCCTGATGGGCGCCTTCGCCAAACAGCTGCGGGGCGAGACCGAGTTCGTGGAGGCGCCGGGCGGCGGCTCCATCGCCCGCATGACCTTCGCCACGCCCGAAGCCCTGTCGCCCGCCGACCCGGCCGACAAGGCCTGAAGCCGGAGGGAACCGCCGCCGTGGCGTCGCGTTCCTAGGGCAAGACCGACAGACTCCCATGTCGGCTGAACCGGAGCCTTCTCATGCGTAAGATCTTTGTCCTGGTCGCCGCCGCCGCCGCCCTGACCACCGCCGCCTGCAACACCGTCGAAGGCGTGGGCCGCGACACCCAGGCCGCCGGCCAAGCCGTGACCGGCGCCGCCCAAGACGCCAAGAACTAAGCCGCCGCCGCCTCGCCTTCCCGACAGGCGAGCCGCATCGGACTTGCAAGGCCCCGCTTCGTCGGGGCCTTGTTCGTTTCGGGACAGCCTCAGGAGATTGATCGTGAACCAGACCGCCAAGAACGCCGGCCTCGCCCTGATGCGCCAGCACGCCCTGATCGCCGGCGAGCCGATCCCGGCGAACGGGTCAGGCATTGCGGTGGACGACCCCGCGACCGGCGAGGTGATCGGCCATGTCCCCGAGCTGGGCGCCGCAGAGACGGACGCCGCGATCCAGGCTGCCGCCGAGGCCTTTCCCGACTGGTCGCGCGGCGATCCGCACAGGCGTGCGGCCTTTCTGCGCCAGTGGGCCGCCTTGATTGATCAGAACCTCGAAGGCCTGGGCGCCCTGATGGCCCTGGAGAACGGCAAGCCGTTCGAGGAGGCCAAGGGGGAGGTGACCTACGCCAACGGCTTCATCAAATGGTTCGCCGGCGAGGCCGAGCGGCTGATCGGCGAGACCCAGGACAGCCCGCTGGGCCATCTGCTGCTGACCTATCGCGAGGCGGTGGGGCCCTGCGCCCTGATCACCCCGTGGAACTTCCCGGCGGCCATGCTGACGCGCAAACTGGGACCGGCTTTCGCAGCGGGGTGCACCGCCGTGGTCAAGCCGGCCAGCCAGACCCCGTTCACGGCCATCGCCCTGGCCGAGCTCGCCTATCAGGCCGGCCTGCCGGTCGGCGCCCTGTCGATCGTGACGGGCGAGGCCTCCGTGATCGGCAAGGTGCTGACGGACAGCCCCCTGATCCGCAAACTGTCCTTCACCGGCTCGACCGGCGTGGGCCGCAAGCTGGCCGAACAGTGCGCCCCGACCTTGAAACGGGTGTCGATGGAACTGGGCGGGGCCGCCCCCCTGATCGTCTTCGCCGACGCCGATCTGGACCTGGCCGTCGCCGAGACCATCAAGGGCAAGTTCAGGAACTCGGGCCAAACCTGCGTCTGCCCCAACCGGGTCTATGTCGAGCGGTCCGTCGCCGAGGCCTATGCCGAGAAGCTGGCGGCCGAGGTGGCGAAGATCAAGGTGGGCGCAGCCTTCGAAGAGGGGGTCAAGATCGGTCCCCTGATCGAGGACAAGGCGATCGAGAAGGTCGAGAAACATGTGGCGGCGGTCCAGGCCGACGGGGGGCGGGTGCTGACCGGCGGGTCGCGCCACGAACGGGGCGGCCGCTTCTTCCAGCCGACCGTGACCCTGGGCGGGGACGACGCCCTGTTCCGCAAGGAGGAGACCTTCGGTCCGATGATCCCGGTCTTCGCCTTCGACACCGAGACCGAGGCGCTGGACAAGGCCAACGCCAGCGAATTCGGCCTGGCCTCCTATCTGTTCACCCGCGACCTGGATCGGGCCATGCGCTTCAGCCGCCGGATCGAGGCGGGCATGTGCGGGGTCAACACCGGCCTGATCTCCACCGCCGTCGCCCCGTTCGGCGGGGTCAAACAGTCCGGCTACGGCCGCGAGGGCTCGATCCACGGCATAGACGAATATGTGGATGTGAAGACCGTGACCCTGGCGTTGAGATGAGGCTCAGACCGGCAGGACCCCGCGCTTGACCACCGATCGCATGGCCACGCTGGACGAGACCCGGTGGACGCCGGGCAGGCGCGTCAGGGTCTTGGCGTGGACTCGTTCCAGATCATCGACGTCGCGCACCACCAGACGCAGCAGATAGTCGGCGCCCCCGGTCATCAGATAGCATTCCATCACCTCGGGCGCGGCGGCGACCGCCTGTTCGAAGGCGCTCAGCGCCGCCTCGGACTGGGACGACAGGGTGACGGTGACGAAGACGCTGATGGGCAGGCCCACGGCCCGTTCGCTGATCACGGCCGCATAATGATCGACCACCCCGGCCGCTTCGAGCGCCCGCAGCCGGCGCAGGCAGGCGCTTTCCGACAGGGCCACCTGACGGGCCAGGTCGGCGTTGGTCATGCGGCCGTCCTGCTGAAGCAGACGAAGCATCTTCCTGTCGGTTCCGTCCAGTTCGACGGCGGAAACGGTCTTCATGGGTCAACCTCTTCGCAGAAACTTCGCATGTATGGCGATCAGGTCCTGAAATGAACAGGATTCTGCGTTCGGCTCGGCGCTATATGTGCGGTCTGCGATCCGTCCAGGAGAGGCGGAGGTTTGAACCATTCACGGAGAGGCCCCATGCGAGTCGGCGTTCCCAGCGAGATCAAGAAGAACGAACACCGGGTCGGCCTGACGCCGACGGCGGTGCGCGAATATGTGGCCCACGGCCATTCGGTGTCGGTCCAGACCGGCGCCGGCCTGGGCGCCGGCTTCACCGATGCGGATTACGAGAAGGCGGGCGCGACCCTGGTCCCCGACGCGGCGACCGTCTTTGCGAACAACGACATGATCGTAAAGGTCAAGGAGCCGCAGAAGGTCGAGTGGGAGATGCTGCGCGAGGACCAGATCCTCTACACCTATCTGCACCTGGCGCCGGATCCGGAACAGACCAAGGGGCTGCTGGCGTCCAAATGCGCCGCCGTCGCCTATGAGACCGTGACCGACGCGCGCGGCGGCCTGCCCCTGCTGGCGCCCATGTCCGAAGTCGCCGGTCGGATCGCCGTCTTCTCGGCGGCAGAGACTCTGTTGAAGCACAACGGCGGCATGGGTCTGCTGTTCTGCGGCGTGCCGGGCGTGGCGCCGGCCCGCGTGCTGGTGCTGGGCGGCGGCGTGGTCGGTCTGAACGCGGCGCGAATGGCCATGGGTCTGGGCGCCGAGGTGGTGGTGCTGGAGCGCTCGATCCCGCGCATGGCCTATATCGACGAAGTCACCAACGGCCGGGTCATCACCCGCTATTCTTCCATCGGCGCGATCGAGGAAGAGCTGGTCAAGGCCGATGTGGTGATCGGCGCCGTTCTGGTGCCCGGCGCCTCGGCGCCCAAGCTGGTCAAACGCGAGCACCTGAAGACGATGAAGCCCGGCTCGGTCCTGATCGACGTGGCCATCGACCAGGGCGGCTGTTTCGAGACCTCGCACGCGACCACCCACGAAGACCCGACCTATGTGATCGACGGCGTGGTCCACTATTGCGTCGCCAACATGCCGGGCGCCGCGCCCCGCACCAGTTCCGAAGCCCTGAACAACGCCACCCTGCCCTTCGGTCTGGCCCTGGCGGATCACGGTCTGGAGGCGCTGAAGAAGGACCCGCACCTGGCGCGCGGCCTGAACGTGCTGAAGGGCGAGATCACCTATCCGGCCGTGGCCCAGGCGCTGGGCATGGACTGGAGCGATCCGTTCGGCGTCTGGGCCAAGGGTTGATCCGAGACCTTCCCCCGCTTGCGGGGGAAGTGTCAGGTCGTGGCGCGAAGCGACACGCCTGACGATGGGGGGAGTGTCGCGATACTCCCCTCTCCGACCCTTGATCGCTGCGCGATCGACGGGCCACCTCTCCCGCAAGCGGGAGAGGGACTGATGGCGCCTGTGATTCGCCGCCGTCTTTTGGCATAAGCCCGCGATGAAGTTCCTCGACCAGGCCAAGATCTATATCCGCTCCGGCAACGGCGGCGCGGGCTCCGTGTCGTTTCGACGCGAGAAATTCATTCCCAACGGCGGCCCCGACGGCGGCGACGGCGGCAAGGGCGGCGACGTCTGGATCGAGGCGGTCGAGGGGCTGAACACCCTGATCGACTATCGCTACCAGCAGCATTTCAAGGCCCAGACCGGCCACCACGGCCAGGGCCGCCAGATGCACGGCGGCAAGGGCGAGGACGTGGTCCTGAAGGTGCCGGTCGGCACCCAGGTGCTGGACGAGGACAAGGAGACGGTGCTGCTGGACATGGATACGCCCGGCAAGGTCGAGCTGCTGCTGAAGGGGGGCAATGGCGGCTGGGGCAATGTCCGCTTCAAGGGACCGACCAACCAGGCGCCCGCCTACGCCAACCCCGGCCAGGAGGGCCAGGAGCGTTGGGTCTGGCTGAGGCTGAAACTGATCGCCGACATCGGCCTGGCGGGCCTGCCCAACGCGGGCAAGTCCACCTTCCTGTCGGCGGCCAGCGCGGCCAAGCCCAAGATCGCCGACTATCCCTTCACCACCCTGGCGCCCAATCTGGGCATGGTGGACCTGTCGCCGACCGAACGGTTCGTCATCGCCGACATCCCCGGCCTGATCGAGGGCGCCAGCGAAGGCGCGGGCCTGGGCACCCGCTTCCTGGGCCATGTCGAACGCTCGGCCAGCCTGATCCATCTGATCGACGGCACACAGGAGGACGTGGTCCACGCCTATCACATCATCCGGGGCGAACTTGAAGCCTATGGCGAAGGGCTGGCGGACAAGGCCGAGATCCTGGCCTTGAACAAGATCGACGCCCTGACGCCCGAAGAGCGCGAGGAAAAGGCGGCGGCCCTGGAGGCGGTCGCGGGCCGTCAGCCCATGCTGGTGTCGGGCGTGTCCGGCGAGGGCGTGCCCGCCCTGCTGCGCGCCGCCTGGGCCGAGGTGAAGAAGACCCGGGGCGCCCTGGCCGGGGACAGCGAGGCGGATCAGGTCTCGGGCTGGCAGCCCTGATTGACGGCGGCCGCGCGCCCGACAGATGTGGCGCGCGCACGTCACCCTGAGATTTCGGCGATCTGGGTCTGCGTGAATGAAGCGGACAACGGTTTTCAATGCTATGCGTTAACCGTGCCAACGGTGAAGCTGGAGCACCCCGCCTGATGCGTCGTTTCTTGATATGGTCGGTTCTGGCCGCCCTGGTCGGTCTGGTTTTGGCCGGGACGGGCTATTGGGCCTATTGGAACTTCTATTCGCGCTTCCAGCCCGTCACCATCACGCGCAATCAGGCCCAGATTCAGCAGCTGCTGGACGAGGCTTCCTGGGTCTCGGGCGGCGGTGGGGGCGAACCCCTCTATGTCATCGGCTATCGCGACAGCGCCTCGACCCAGCGTTACGTCCGCGAAGAGATCGACAAGCTGAAGGCGGCCGGGGTGGAGCCCCGCATCATCCTGTTCGCCCGGGCCGACCGGGAAGGCGCAGCCCAGTCCACGGCGGCCGAACGGGCCACCGTCGCCGAACTGTGGCTGACCCGCGACTGGTCGCTGTACCAGCGCTGGATCCAGACACCCGCGCGAGAATGGACGGCGGCCGGCATTCCGGCGGCCGACGGCAATCTGGCCCGCGCCGCCGTGGTCGAGGCCAGTCGTCAGTTCGACGCCCGCCTGACCGAACTGCTGAAGGACGGGGGCGTGCAGATCACCTATCCGCTGGTGCTGTGGCGAGACCGGGACGGATTCCTGAAGGCCTGCGGCTGCGCCGACAGCCGCGCCTGGCCCTTCATCCGCGACGACCTGAACGCGCCGGATCGGGTCGGGACGGCCACGCCCGATGCGGACGCCGCCTCGGCGCCTTACGGCGGTGAAACGCCCGCTCCGGGCTCCGATCCCTCCGCCCTGCCCTATCCGAACCTGCCGGCCATTCCGCCGGCCGCCACACCGCCTGGAGCCGCTCCACAGGCTCCTGGCGCGCCGACGCCGGGCGCCCAGGGTTCGGCCCCCAATGGGCAGGCCCCCGACCGAACGCCGCCGCCCCGCGCCGCGCCGACGCCCAAGACTCAGGACGACAGCACCTTTTTCTGATCGGGCTCCCGCCCCTTCACGCCGCCTTCACACCGCCCGGCAGGCCGCGATCAGCCGATCCACGTCTGCGGCGTCCTGATAAAGGCCGAAGCCGAAGCGGATCACGTCGTCGCGGACGTCCGTCACCACCCCCGCCGCCAGCAGGGTCGCGCGCCACGCCTGGGCGTTGGGATGACGCAGGGCCAGGAACCGGGCGCGCGTCCCGTCGCCGACGACGGGGTTCAAAATCTCGGCCTCGCCGAAAACACCCGCCTCGCCCGCACCGACCGCCGCCTGGAACTGCAACGCCAGCGCCCGGCCGTGTTCGGCGACGTCCTCCGTCGTCAGCCCCGCCTGGCTCAGCATCCCGCGGGCGGCGTTGAACCGGTACAGGGCCGAACTGTCGAAGGTGGCCCCCCAGAAACGGCCGCCGTCCGAGCGATACTGAACCCCGCCGGGCGGCCCCGACAGATCCCCGAACTCGGCGAACCAGCCGGTGATGACGGGCCTGGGGCCGAAACCGTCGGGCGCGTGCAGGAAACAGGCGCCCTCGCCCGCCATGGCGTACTTATAGCCGCCGGCGACATAGAAGACCCGGTCCGCGACGCCCGACAGGTCGGTCGGCGTAGCCATGAAGCCGTGATAGCCGTCGATCAGCACCCAGGGGCCCTCTGGCCGGGCCAACGCCGCCAGGGCCTCGATCCGGTCGAACAGCCCCCCGGTGCGGAAGAAGACATGGCTGACGACGATCCAGTCGTAGCCGCCGCCCTGGGCCGCCGCAGCGAACCGCTCTGCAAAGGTCTCGAACGGGGCCAGGGGCACGCGCGTGACGACGGCCTGGCCCGCCTCCTCCCACCGGTCGGCCTGGCGACGGAACGAGTGGAACTCTCCGTCCGTCGACAGAATCCGCACGGGCCGGCGCTCGATCGCCGAAAAGACCCGCAGCAGCAGATCGTGAGTGTTGGGGGCGAAGACCAGGCTGTTCGGGTCGGGAAGCCTCAGTTCGGCCGCGACCTCCGCCTGGGCCCGGGGAATGACCTCGCCGAAGATCAGATCCCATTTGCGATCGGCGTGTAGATTGGCGTCGAGCCAGGCCTGCTGCTGCGCCTCGAATGAGGCGTCAGGCCACAGATGGTGGCTGTGGGCGGCGAAATGCAGGCGCTCAGGCGCCAGGGACAGGGCGCGTGAAAAGAGGGCTTTGAACGACATGGGCGCACCATGACGGCTTCGACCCCGAACGTCGAGATCAGCGCGCCCGCCGGAGCCCCAACATCCCCAGCCAGCCGCCGCTGGTCAGCAGGGCCACGTCCAGCAGGGCCAGGGGCAGGGGCGTGGGGACTGGCGCGGCGATGAAACGGGCCTTCCATTCGGGGCCGAACTTGCCCTTGTAGCTGCGCAGACCCTGGAAGCCGTAAAGGGCGCCGCCCTCTTCGAACACCAGGGCGCCCACCCGCGCGAAGACAGGGGCGATGCGGCGATCCTCCAGCCCCGCCAGGGGCGCCATGCCCAGGTCGAACTCGGCGATCCCCTCGGCCTTGGCCCATTGGACGCAGCGGGTGAACAGATAGTCCATGACCCCGTGCGGGGCGTCGGGCGTATAGCGCATCAGATCCACCGCCGCCTCGCCCGGCGTGACCAGAAGATTGGCGAAGGCCACGATCCGGTCGCCCTCGCGCATCACCGCCAGCGGCGTCAGGTCCAGATAGTCGATGTCGAACCGGCCCAGGGAGAAGGCCTTTTCGGCCCCGTTGTGCATGGCCAGCCAGGCGTCCGAAATGGCGCGCAGTTCGGCCTCCAGAGGCCGGGCTGACCCGGGCGGCAGGACTTCGAACCGCGCCCCTTCCCGCTCGGCCCGGTTCAGGGCCGTGCGGAGGTTCTGCTTGCCCTTGCCCTCGGTGGTGAAGGTTTCCGTGCGGATCACCGCCGTCTCCCCGACCTTGCGAAGGGCCAGGCCCATGGTCGCCAGTTCGCCCAATATGTCGTCGCCGACGGAATAGAAGACCGCCGAACCGCCGTAGCTGTCGGCCATTTCGGCGAAGGCCCAGAGCAGCTCCTGCCGCTCCGCCATCAGGCCGGCGGGTTCGCCCATGGCGATCCAGCGCCGCCCGCGCACGCGATAGGCCAGGAAGCTGCGGCCCGACGGGCTGAACAGCAGGGCCTTGTCGCCCAGCATGGCCAGCCAGGCTTCCGGGGCGGCGACGTCGGCCGTCTCCAGCGCCTGACGCGCGCGTTCGATCTCCTCGCGCGACGCCGGGCCGTGGCTGTCGGCGCCGGGCGAACTGAGCAGAGACCGGCCTGCGACCAACAGGGTCAGCAGGGACAGGATCAGCCCGGCCCGCAGGAAGCCGGAAGCCTGGCGATCGACCAGGAAACGCCACCACAGTTCGTCCGAATAGACCACGTCCCGATAGGCGAAAAACCCCAGCCACAGCATGGAGATCACCACGGCGATCAACAGCAGCAGCCAGCCCGGCCGCAGAGGCTCGCTGAGACGCGACCGCCGGTTGAAGGCCGAGCGGCACGGCGCCAGCAGGACAGCCACGAGGATCAGATCGATCGATTCCCGCCAGTCCAGCCCCTTCAACAGAGAAAAGACCGCCCCCGCCGCCAGGGCCGCCATCGCGGCCCAATAGGCGCCGCGCCTGCGCCGCCACAGGCCCGCCGACAGGAAGAGCAGGATAAAGCCGGCGATGCTGGCCATGAAATGCGACAGGTCGATCAGTATGGGCGAGACGACGCCCGTCAGGAGCCGTAACCGCTCGTCGAACTCGGGCGTCACCGCCGAGATCAGCATCAGCGCCCCCGCGCCGAAGGCGAGGACGGCGAAAACCTGGGGCGTCAGCTCATAGGCCAGCCCGAGCAGCCGCCGCACGAGCCGAGGCCCATAGATGTTCTTCTGGCTCACAGAGCCCCCCGATTCGCCTTTTCCGCCCCATCATAGACCAAGACTCGTCCAACCGGGGCGGGTCCAAGGTCATTTAGAGGCGCGTGAAACAATCCGTAACACGGCGGGTTTGGTCGATGCGGGCGCCGGGCCCGCTTGTACGAGGGTATAGTCCCATGAACATCAAGACCGCTTTTCTGACTAGCGCCGCCGCCGCCTTTCTGATCGCCGCGCCGGCCCTGGCCCAAGACGCCGCCTCGACCCCGCCGGCCTCTCCAGACGCCGCGGCCTCAGCTTCTAGCCAACAGAGCCTGCAACTGACGCCGGGCGTTTCGATCCAAGGCCCCGACGGCGAGCTGGGCAAGCTGGAAGGCGTTCAGACCAACGCCTCGGGCGCTCAGGAGCTGACTGTCCGCGGCGCCGATGGCCAGGTTCGCGCCGTGCCGCTGAACGGCATTCGCCAGGAGGGCGAAGCCGTCAAGGTGGATTACACCAAGGCTGAGTTCGACGCCGCCGCCGCCATCGCGGGCGAGGCTTCCGCCACCCCCGACGCCGCGACGCCGCCCGCTGACGACGCCATGACGTCTCCGACGGCGCCTGAGCCGACGACTGCGCCTGACGCGGCGGAACCGACGCCGCCGACCCTGCCCGCCGAGCCGGCGCCGACTGAACCGACGGACCCCGCGACCTCGAGCGATCCGACGACCCCGCCGGCCAGCCCCCAGGGTTGATCGCGGCAAGCCTCTGAAGGCTTGATCCTAGAAGGCGGTCGGCTCAGCCGGCCGCCTTTCCTGTGTCGGTGATCCGAGCCGGACAAAAAGAAGGGGCGGTTCCTGCGAACCGCCCCTTCGTCTTATATTGCCTTAAGTCGGGGGTCAGGCGCGACGCTTGACCAGGCCCAACAGGAACAGAAGGATCACGGCGCCGATGGTGGCGACGATGGTCGAACCGATCCAGCCGCCCCAGCTGATGCCCAGGGCGCCGGCGATGAAGCCGCCGATCAGGGCGCCGATGACGCCGACGATCAGATTGGTGATCAGGCCGTGGTTACGACCCATGATCTGTTCCGCGAGCCAGCCCGCGACGATGCCGATGATGATCCAGGCGATAATGCCCATAAGTTTGGTCCCTTCCTTCAAAAGCCAAGCTGCCGACTAAATGCGTCCGCCCCGATCGGGTTGCGCAACCCCGTCCCGATTCCCGGACAGGGGCCGCCAGCCCTTGCGAAGCCCGATTCCGGCATGGCGATTGCGAGGTTTCGGGCGAGCCGTGCCAATTCGGGACGGGTTGCAGATGAGGAATTGGGGGCCATGGCCACCGACATCGATCTCCACCTGGGCCGCCGTCTGCGGCGTCGCCGTCGCCTGCTGGGGCTGACGCAACAGCAGTTGGCCGTGCAGGTGGGCATCCGCTTCCAGCAGATTCAGAAATACGAATGCGGCGCCAACCGCATCTCGGCCGCCCGCCTGTGGCAGCTGGCCCAGGCGCTGGAGACGCCCGTCAGCTATTTCTACGACGGCGTCGCCGAAGCCCTGGAGACCAAGGGCGGCCTGCCCACGGCCCAGGAGGTCTTCTCGCGCAAGGAGACCCTGGATCTGATCCAGGCCTATTATCAGCTGGAAGAGCGGCCGCGCCGCCGCCTCTTGGACCTGGCCAAGTCGCTGCACGACTCAAAGGACGTCGCCGCCTGATCTGACGCCTCAGCCGGGCCCCTTTCGGTTCCGTCCCGCCCGATCATGCTCTAAGAGCCGCGCATGACCGAGTTCGAATCCTTCGCCGTGGAACTGGCGCACGCAGCCGCGCGCGTCACCCTGCCCTTCTTCCGTTCCGACATCGGCCATGAGGACAAGGGCGGCGCCAAGGGGTTCGACCCCGTGACCGAGGCCGACAAACAGGCCGAGGCGGCGATCCGCCGCCTGATCGCCGAACGCTATCCCGACCACGGCGTCATCGGCGAGGAATACGGCGAGGACCGGCCGGACGCCGAACATGTGTGGATTCTGGACCCCGTCGATGGGACGCGGGCCTTCATCTCGGGCCTGCCTCTGTGGACCACCCTGATCGCCCTGCGCACCGGCGGCAAGCCGACCGTGGGCGTGATCGCCCAGCCCTATCTGGACGAGATCTTCATCGGCGGCCCGTCCGGCGCCCGGCTGCTGCGCGGCCAAACCGAGACGCCTTTGGCCGTGCGGGCGTGCGAGCATCTGACCGAGGCCGTCATCTCGACCACCGATCCGAACATCTTCAACGGCGCCGAACTGGGCGCCTGGACCCAGGTCCGCGCCGCCGCCCGCCTGGCCCGCCTGGGCTGCGACGCCTATGCCTACGCCATGGTGGCGGCCGGCAAGATGGACCTGGTGGCCGAAACCAGCCTGAAACCCTGGGACTGGTCCGCCCTGGTCCCGGTGATCGAGGCCGCCGGCGGCCGGGTGGTCAACTGGCGCGGGGAGGCGCCGGACGGAAGCGGGCAGATTTTGGCCGTCGGGGATGAACGGCTGATCGAGCAGGCGCTGGTGACGCTGAGGCGGGCGGCGGCCTGAGCAACGGAAGTCGGGATGTCTGCGAGGGGTGGTTAGCTGAACTTTGATCGCCTAACGTCGCGCCGCCCGTTGGAGGCAATGACCATGGATTTCACCTACGCTGCGGCGTTTGTCCTTTCCGTCGTCGTCGGGCTTACAAGCGCGCTGATTTTTATCGGCCGGAAGGGTCGCTCGTACTGGCGGTTCACCTTGATTACCTTGCTTGTTGCCGTGCTTGCCGACTTTGCGCTCCTCCTGGATTGGGGCCATGCGAGCGAGATGACCGCCGCGTTCCTGCTAATGGATGCCGCCTTCTTCTCGGCGTATGGATTGGCCGGCTGTGCCATCGGCGCGCTGCCCGTGATCGGGGCGCGAGCGATTTATCGAGTAGTCCGGACGCTCTGGACAAAATGATCCTAAGGTCCGCATCGGGTCGATTTCAGTCAAAGGCTTCGGTGTTGAAAGCGGACAACAGCCGTCCGTCCGAAAGGCGGACGCTTCGAAGTTCAGCTAAGGGTGGGAAGCAGACATTAGGCCCTGTAAGGTTTGGGGATGAGCCTGAAATGGACATTGGTCGCACGCCTGCTTGCGAGTTGGCTTCTAGCGATGGTTGGCATGTGTGCTTTTGCCTGGAGCACAGGCAACCTCAGCGAAGGTATCTGGGCTATTTGGCTCTTGGGGCTAGGCTCGCTTCCGCTTGTTGCCTTGGCCCTAATCGTAACCATCGTCTTCCCACGAGCGATCCGCTCAAGGCCGGTTCTCTGGGGTAGCATCGCAGTCCTGCTTTGCGTGGCGGCAGGTTACGCCGTCGCGGCGGCTGCAGGGGCCGCTTTCGCAGCTTTGATAGCGATCCCGTCACTTTGCCTATTCGTCGGGTCGATGAAAATCTGGCCTAGCCCTGTCAGCCCTAAAGCCGACGTTCCCAACGTCACCTAAGGGTCGGAAGCGGAAGTTCGACTGCGGATGGAAATCGGCCTTTACATGATCCAATGTGAACTTGGGGGACCGAACCGTGCCAACAATCGTGCCAGTGATTGCATTTGCCCTGCTGACTTTGCCTGTTCAACAGGATCACAAGCCCGCTGCAAAACCGCTGCAATGCATGAGTGGGCCGATACAACGCTCGTTCGGCGGCACCGAGTGGCTGACCTACGGATGTGATGACCGGCGGACGCTGATTGTGGTCTCGGCTCCGGATAACCCGGCGACGCCATTCGTCTTCACAATTACTAAGACTAATCGAGGCCTCCGGATCAGCGGCGAGGGCAACGGTGATCAACGATCAACCGCTCCGGCGTTCGAAGACCTCAAGAAATTATCCGAGGAAGTCTTCGACCAAATGCTCCGAGAAGCAGAAACGCGCCCCTAAACGTCCGCTATGGGTCGGACCACGAAATTGGCGTCAGGCCAAAAACCGGACATTCGCCCCACGGCCTGAAAGCGGACCTTCCGAACCGCAGTTCGGGGTGGGAAGCGGACGTCGATCTGATAGGCTACCTATATGGGAACGCCAGACTCTACCGTAGCATCTATAGGTTTCTACGGGGACGATCTCGATCCGTCCGAGATATCCCGTGCACTCGGCTGTGAACCGACTGTCGGCGTTGCCAAAGGCGGAACGTGGACCACTGAGAAGGGGGTTGAGAAGTTCGCCAGAACCGGATCATGGCGGCTCGTGGCTGAAAGATGCCCGGCTGCCGATCTCGATGCTCAGATCGGGATTCTGTTGTCCAAGATGAACGATGACTTGGAGGCGTGGCAAACGCTCGCGGGTCGCTTTCGGGGCCGCGTCTTCTGCGGCGTGTTCCTCGCGTCCGGTAACGATGGCCTGACGTTGAGGCCGGAAACCCAGCTCATGATCGGCCAGCGCGGCCTCATGTTGGACCTCGACATCTACGAGCAGACTGATCCCGACTGAATGTCCGCAACGGGTCGATTTGCGAAATGGACCTCGGCGCCGAAGTCCGACCTTGCCCTAACCTCAGCGGCAAAAATCTCTACTGTCGTCATCCTCGGGCTTGACCCGAGGACCGGGCGCGGATCGGGCTCTGCGCTCGCCCCCTTCGCACAAGCGGCGGATCGTTCGATCCTCGGGTCAAGCCCGAGGATGACGACAGGCGGGCGTCGCGCCCCTCACGCCACCGATGGCGTCTCTTCCGTCACGTCCTCGACCCGCGCCGACGGATCGGCCGCAATCCCCTTGGGCGGGGAGACATATTCCGCCATGGCGTCGAACTCGTCGAGGAAGACGGCGCGCATGGGGTCGGCTTCCATGATGACTTCGTGCTTGGCGCCGGGGACCTCGACATAGCGGCCGCGGCCCAGGCGTTTGGCGGCCCAGCGGGCGGTCTGTTTCCAGACCACGTCGTCGGCGTCGGCCTGGACGATGGAGACGGGGATCTTGACCGTCTTGAGGGCCTTGGGCTTGAGCGCGCGCTCGCCGGCGTCCAAGGCGAAGGCCAGCCAGCCGTAGGTGGGGCCGCCGATGGCCAGGTGGGGGCAGGCGTACAGCTGCTGGCGCCACATCTCATAGCGGGTCTCGTCCGAGGTCAGGGCGTCCTCGGCGAAGGTGTGGTCGAACGGATCGTCCGGGTCGCCCAGCAGATAGTCGCCCGCATGGCCGTGGCGGATGCTCCAGCGCACGGCCAGCTTGACCGACCACATCGACCGT
The DNA here is from genome assembly GCF_058801445.1 of Brevundimonas sp. GW822-FHT03E11. Taxonomy (NCBI): domain Bacteria; kingdom Pseudomonadati; phylum Pseudomonadota; class Alphaproteobacteria; order Caulobacterales; family Caulobacteraceae; genus Brevundimonas; species Brevundimonas sp. GW822-FHT03E11. The sequence continues at coordinate 44,916 of NZ_JBXANG010000002.1, forward strand.
TTGCCCGTCTTGATCCGCAGCATGGGGCTGGACAGGACGGCGCCCGAGAAGCGGGTCTCCCCGGCTTGCAGGGTCAGCAGGTTCAGACAGGCGCCCATCGAATGGCCGACCATGATCCAGGGCTTGGGGCACTGGTCCTCGAAGGCGTCCAGCAGCCGGCCGTAGTCGTCCAAAAACTCTTCCACCGCGCGGGCGTGGCCCTTCAGCCGGTCGGGCAGGAGCCGGGCCGACAGGCCCTGGCCGCGCCAGTCATGGGTCAGGACGCACCAGCCGCGGGCCAGGAAGTTGCCGATAACCTCGAAATATTTCTCGATCGGCTCGGTGCGGCCGGGGCTGAGCACCACGGTGCCGCGCGGCTGTTCCGCGGTCAGGTGCGACGGCTTCCAAATGGCGGCGCGCAGCCGCATGCCGCCGGCGCCCCGATACCATTCGCCCTTGCCGCCGGGCGGCGAGGACGCGCCGGGAACCCCCATAAGAGGTGCGTTGGCGGCGAAGGCTTGGGCGCGGTTCACTCGGGCTTCCTGAACTTCAAGGTCATACGGTCGCTTTCGCCGATCGCTTCAAACTTGGATCGGTCGAAGGTCGGGTCGGCGGGCTGGCCCTGGGGAGCGGTCAGACGCATCGGCGGCAGGGTGTCGACACCGAACGGATGGTCCTTGGTGTCCTTCTCATTGGCGTTGATCTCGGAGGCCGCGACGAAGACGAAGCCGGCCTCGGCCGCCAGCTGTTTGACGAAGGCTTCCTGGACATAGCCGTTGGCGGCCACCGGATCCTGGTCCTCCTCCGGGGCCAGCCGGTGCTGCACCACCCCCAGAACCCCGCCGGGCTTGAGCGCCGCAAAGGCGTCGGCGAAGGCCTTTTCGGCGATGCCCGCCGCCATCCAGCCGTGCAGGGTGCGCATGAACAGGCACAGGTCCACCGTCCCGGCCGGCGCCACGGGGCCGGAGGCCGCGCCGAAGGTGGTGAACTGGGGCTCGCCGTACAGCTTCTTGTCCGCACTGAACCGGGTCTGGAAGGCGGCGTTCAGCGCGGTCTGGGCCGGGTCGGCGGCGGGGCCCTCGGGAAAGAGGGCGGCGATATAGCTGCCCTTGCCGCGCGCCAGATAGGGGGCCAGGATTTCGGTGTACCAGCCGCTGCCCGGCCAGAATTCGACCACCGTCATACTGGGCTGAAGACCGAAGAAGCGCAGGGTCTCCATCGGGTGGCGAAAGGCGTCGCGCGGCCGGTCCTGGGCGCGCCAGGGGCCGGCGACGGCCCATTCCAGCGAACCTTCCGGCGGACCGGTCGGGGCCGGCGGCGCCTCGGGAGCGGCCTCCTTCTTGCGGCCGCAGGCGGCCAGGCCGGTCAGGGCCAGACCGGTCGCGCCGGTCAGCAGGAAGCGGCGGGACAGGCCGTGGGACGTCGCAGAAAGATCAACCATCAAAACACCCCCTCGGAAGCCGGCCCCCCGCGTCCGGCTAACCTTGGTCGAACGGGCTTACCCACGTTCGCGACGCGGGTCAAAAGAGACTATTCGGGTTTGCGGAAACGCAGGGTCATACGGTCGCTTTCGCCGATCGCGTCGAAGGCCGCGCGCTGGTCCGGGGTGAGCGCCCCCGAGCCGTCGCGGGCCTGGGACTGGCGCACCGGCGGCAGGGTCCAGACGCCGAACGGATGGTCGTGGTCGTCCTTCGGATTGGCGTTCAGCTCGCTGCGCGCCTCCAGCACGAAGCCGGCGTCCTGGGCCTCATGGATCACATAGCTTTCGGGGACATAGCCGGTGGAGGCGACGTCGGCGACGTTCAGGCCTTCGGCGCTGCGGTGTTGCTCGACCGCCAATACGCCGCCGGGCTTCAGGGCGGCGTAGAAGGCCTTCAGATAGGGTTCGGTGCGGCCGTCGCGCGACCAGTTGTGGAAGGCGCGGGCCACCAGGATGAAGTCGGCCGAACCGGGCGCGACCTCCATCGTCTCCAGCGGGCGGTTGACGGCGACGTAGCGACCGCCGGTCGCGGAGGCGTAGGGTTCGAGGATATGGCGCCACCAGCCGGCGCGGCCGGGCTCGATCTCCACCACCGTCATGCCGGGCTGCAGCCCCCAGAAGGTCAGGGATTCGTAAGGACGGCGGGCGGCGTCGCGGGCGCGGTCCTCGGCCGGGCGAGTCGGGGCGGCGACGGCGGCCTGAAGCGCCTTATCTTCCTCCAGGATCGGCAGGGTGCTGGACAGGGCCGAGCGCGGCGGGGTCCAGGCGCCTTCCGTCTGGGCTGGGACGGTTTGGGCGGCGGCGGGAAGGGCGACGAGGACGGCGGCGAGGCCGAGCAGATGAAGGCGCATGGGGGGCGGGCTCCTGGTGCGGGTCACCTTCCTTAAGAGACCTGAGGACAGGCGCAAATGACGATCCCGAGACACCGACATTCGGTCGCAGCCTGGGCGCCCCTTGACGGCCGATCTGCGCCTCCCATCTTTGTTTCCGAGAGCGCCGATGTCGGGCTCTCCGGACGGACGAGGCCGGTTTCGGGTCGTCGGTCTGAACTCCCACCGTCCGGGCAAATCGCCGGGCGGCTCAACCTTGCTGATCCTCAGGAGGATGCTGATGCGTACCTATGATTTCACCCCGCTGTACCGTTCGGCCGTCGGTTTCGACCGCCTGGCCAACCTGCTGGAAACCGCCGCGCGGACCAGCCAGGACAGCGGCTATCCCCCCTATAATATCGAGACCACGGGCGAGAACGCCTATCGCATCGAGATCGCCGTCGCCGGCTTCGCGCCCGACGAGCTGAACATCGAGGTGAAGGAAAATCTCCTGACCGTGACCGGGCGCAAGACCGCCAATGACGACGCCGAGGCGCAGAAGACCTATCTGCACCGCGGCCTGGCCGAGCGGGACTTCGAACGTCGCTTCCAGCTGGCCGACTATGTGGTCGTGACCGAGGCCAATCTGGTCAACGGCCTTCTGTCGATCTCGCTGAAGCGCGAACTGCCCGAGGCGCTGAAGCCCCGCCGGATCGAGATCGGCGGCGCCAAGCCCCTGATCGAGGGCAAGACGGACAAGGCCAAGGCGGCCTGATCGGTCCGACAGAACTGGAAAGGGCGGCGGTTTCGCCGCCCTTTTTCTATGCCGGCTTTCGGCCCGCCAGATGGGCGAAGGCGGCGACCACCTGTTCATAGGCCGGACGTTTGAACGGCACGATAAGGTCGCAGGCCTCCGACAGGTCGCCCCAGCGCCAGGCGTCGAACTCGATCTCCTCGTCGGCCTGCAGGTCGATCTCGCTGTCCTTGCCGGTGAAGCGGAAGGCGAACCACTGCTGGCGCTGCCCCTTGAAGCCGCGCCAGGCCTTGGGATTGTTCATCGCCTCCGGTGGGAAGTCGTACAGGATCCAGTCGTCGGTCCGGGCGAGGAACTCCACCGAGGTCACGCCGGTCTCTTCCTTCAACTCGCGCAGTGCGGCCGCCGTCAGATCCTCGCCGTCATCCACCCCGCCCTGCGGAAACTGCCAGTTATGCGGTCCCGGCGTCGCGTGTCGCCGGCCGTACCAGACCTGGCCGTCGGCGTTGAACAGCACGACACCGACATTGGGGCGGTAGAGGGTGAGGTCGGTCATCGAGTGGCGAGTGGCGGGTGGCGATTGGCGAGGAAGAACGAACGCACCTGTGCGCTCGGACGGCGAGCGTCCTTACTCGCCACTCGCCACTCGCCACTCGCCACTTCCTAGCGCCCCGGCCGAAGCGTCATCGCAGACGCCGGCGCCAGTTGCAGGCCGCGCTGCTCCAGGCCGGCGGTCCAGCGGGCGGCGGCCTCGACCGTGACCGGATAGGCGAAGCCGGTCCCCATGGCCGAGCCGCGCAGCTTGGCCTGGGCCTCCAGACTGTTCAGGGCGCCGATGATGGCGGCGGGCGACTGGGTCTGGTCGATCACCTTGTCGGCGCTGGCGCGGGCCCAGGCGCCGGGCCGGCGCTGGAAGGAGCCGTCGTCCAGAAAGGCGAGACCCTTCTGGCGCAGAATCGTCAGGAAGGCGCTCATGCCCGCGTCCGAACCGGCGAACCGGTCGCCCAGATAGTTGGTCACGCCGAAATAGCCTGTGGCGCGACCCAGCAGCCAGTCCAGCTTGGCCTCGACGTCGTCGGGCGTGCCGTTGGCCAAAAGCGTATAGGGGCCGGGGTCGTTGTCGGGATAGCCGGTCGGCTCCATCGGCATTTCCAGCATGACCTCATGGCCCTGGGCCCTTGCCTGGTCGATCCAGGACTGGAGATTGTCGGCATAGGGCACGAAGCTGAGGGTCACCTCGGCCGGCAGGCGTTCGATGGCGGCGCGGGTGGTGACGGCGTTCAGCCCCAGGCCGCCGACGATCAGGGCCACGCGCGGCTTGCCGTTCGAGCGGAAGGGCCGGGCATAGGCCTGGGCCGGGACGCGGCCGTCGGGGGCGATCATCGGCAGGGGGCCGCTGGGGCCGGGCTGGGACAGGCCGGCGATCGGCGCCTTGGGCAGGGGCGAGGCCGGCTGGACCGGGGCGCTGTAGCTGGCGCCGCCCGCGACGGAAGCGCCGTCCGGCAGGGTGATCAAGGCCTCGCCGCCCGCCGCGCCCGACGGATCGCCGCTTCCCGTCAAATCCTGATAAAGGCCCATGGCTCCCATGGAGAAGGCTTCGAATCCGGTCGGGGCTGGGGCGTCCGGCGCGGCCGGCGCCCGGTCCAGGGCGATGCGGGCCGAAGGCGTGCCGGCGCGCGGGTCGCCCAGGACGGTCAAGAAGAGGGCGGTCGAGGTCAGCAGGAAGACGCCGGCCAGGGCCGCGACCACCGGCGGCTTCTTCAGCACGGCGACGACGGGTTTCAGACTCGGCTTGGCGCGCGGCGCCGGCGGGGCGCCGGCGGCGGCGGCGAGGGCGGACTGGCGTTTGGCGAACATGGACACGGGGCGGAATCCTTCACCCCCATGCTGCCATGCGCTCAGTTAAGAAATCCTAACGGGCGTTCACCACGATTGGAGCTGAGGGCGGCTGTCACGGATCGTGCGTTGACGGGCGTGTTTGCGGCCCCTCAGATGGGCTTCTCCCCACGCCGACCGAGGATATTCGCCGATGATGAGCCCTGCCGCCGACGACGCCCTGCGCGAAGAAGTCCGACTGCTGGGCGGGCTTCTGGGCGAGGTCATTCGCGCCGAAGGCGGAGAGGCCCTGTTCGAACACGTCGAGGCCGTGCGCCAGGCGTCCGTCGCCTATCACCGCGACCCCGCCTCCCATCCGGCCAAGCGGCTGGAGAAGCTGCTGACCGCCATGAGCGTGGATCAGGCGGCGGGTCTGGCGCACGGTTTCGCCCTCTTTTCCCTGCTCGCCAACATCGCCGAGGACCGGGCCACCCGCCGACGCGCCCAGCACCAGGCCGAGGCCGGCGCGCGTCCCGACACGCCCGAGGGCGCCTTGCTGCGGCTGGCCGATCAGAAGATCGACAAGGCGGCGGTGCGCGCCCTGTTGGACGAGGCCCTGATCTCGCCGGTCCTGACCGCCCACCCGTCCGAGGTGCGGCGCAAGAGCGTCATCGACCGGATCACCGCCATCTCCGATCTGCTGGATTCCTGCGACAAGGCCGGCGACGCCTGTTCGACGGCCCAGATCAACGAACCCCTGCGCCGCCAGATCGTCATCCTGTGGGCCACCCGCCTGGTGCGCACCCAGGGTCTGGTGGTGCAGGACGAGATCGACACCGTCGTCTCCTTCCTGGACCGCATCTTCCTGCGGGTCGCGCCCAAACAGCTGTCGGCCTGGCGTCGTCTGCTGGACGCGCCCCAGCTTCAGCCCTTCCTGCGGGTGGGCACCTGGGTCGGGGGCGACCGGGACGGCAATCCGAACGTGGACGGCGCGGTGCTGAGCGCCGCCTTCCGCACCCAGGCGCGGGCGGTCTTGGGCTTCTATCTGGAAGAGGTCCACGCCCTCGGCGCCGAGCTCAGCCTGGCGGCGGAATTGGCCGAGGTCTCTCCGGAACTGGCGGCCCTGGCCGACGCCGCCCAAGACCCGTCGCCGCACCGGGCGGACGAGCCCTATCGCCGCGCCCTGACCGGGGTCTATGCGCGTCTGGCCGCCACCTATGAGGCGCGGGGCGGCGCCCTGCCCCCGCGCCGCGCGGCCGTCTCGGCCGAGGCCTATCCCGGCCCCGACGCCTTCGAGGCCGATCTGCGAATCCTGCGCGACAGCCTGGTCTCGCACCACGGAGGGGTGTTCGCCGACGACCGGCTGAACGATCTGATCACGGCGGTCGAAATCTTCGGCTTCCACATGGCGACCCTGGACCTGCGCCAGAACTCGGACGTCCATGAGCGGGTCGTCGCCGACCTGCTGAAGACGGCCGGGGTCTGCGACGACTATTCCGCCCTGGACGAAGAGGGGCGGCTCGCCGTCCTGGCGGCCGAACTGACCTCGCCCCGCCTGCTGTTCAGCCCCTATGCCGACTACGCCGCCGAGACCCTGAAGGAGCGGGGCATCCTCCAGGCCGCCGCCGCAGCCCTGGCCGCCTTCGGGCCCCAGGCGATCCGCACCCATATCGTCTCCAAAACCGACGCGGCCTCGGATCTGTTGGAGGTCTATCTGCTGCTGAAGGAGGTCGGGCTTTACCGCCCCGAAGACCCGGCCGCCTGTCCGGTTCAGGCCGCCCCCCTGTTCGAGACCATCGAAGACCTGCGCGCCTCTCGCCCCACCCTGGAGCGGCTGCTGAAGGAGCCCTCCGCCCTCGCCGTGGCCAAGGCGCGCGGGGTGCAGGAGGTGATGATCGGCTATTCCGACTCCAACAAGGACGGCTCCTATCTGACTTCGGGCTGGGAGCTGCACGAGGCGTCGCGCGCCCTGGTCGAGGTCACCCAAGCCGCCGGTCTGAAGCTGCAGCTGTTCCACGGGCGCGGCGGCACGGTCGGACGCGGCGGCGGCTCGGCCTTCGCTGGGGTCCTGGCCCAGCCGGAGGGCACGGTCCAGGGACGCATCCGCACCACCGAACAGGGCGAGGTCATCGCCAACAAATACGGCGAGCCGGAGATCGCCCTGCGCAATCTGGACGCCCTGACCTGCGGCGCCGTGCTGGCCTCCCTGGGCCAGGGACGGGACCAGGCCTTCACCGCCGAACACGGCGCCACCCTGTCGGACCTGTCGGCCCGGTCGATGGCCGCCTATCGCAAGCTGGTCTATGAGACCCAGGGCTTCGTCGACTATTACCGCGCCGCCACCCCCATCGCCGAGATCGCCGATCTGAAGATCGGCTCGCGCCCGTCGTCGCGGACCGCCTCGACCCGGATCGAGGATCTGCGCGCCATTCCGTGGGTGTTCAGCTGGTCCCAGAGCCGGGTCATGCTGCCCGGCTGGTTCGGCTTCGGCTCGGCGGTCCAGGGCTGCGACATGGACGAGCTGAAGGCGATGGCCGAGGCCTGGCCCTTCTTCAAGACCTTGGTTCAGAACATGGAGATGGTCATGGCCAAGTCGGACATGACCATCGCCCGCCGCTACGCCACCCTGGTCAGCGACGCGGGTCTGGCCGCCCGCATCTACGGCGAAATCCGCGACGAATGGCAGAGGACGCACGACGCCATCCTGGCCATCACCGGCCATGACAAGCTGCTGGGCGGCCAGCCGGAACTGGACCGTCTGATCCGCCTGCGGATGCCCTATGTCGAGCCGCTGAACCATGTGCAGATCGAGCTGATCCGCCGCCGCCGCGCCGGCGACGGAGACCCCCGCGTCCGCGAAGGCATATTGCTGGCCATCAACGGCGTGGCTGCGGGTCTGAGGAACAGCGGCTGATTTCCGCCGCCACCCTAAATCCGATTTAATTCAACCGTCACAGATCGGCGCCGCAAGTCTCATTACGGCGTTACAGAAGAAAGGTATTGCGCCTTCATCGCCGTTTTGGGCGATTATCGTTCCCTAGGAGCTAAAACGATGAAGGTTCTCTCCCCCGTTCTCTTCGCCGTCGCCGTCCTGTCCGCCTCCTCCGCCCTGGCTCAGGAAGCCCGTATCCCCGTTGGCGATCTGGACCTGGCCTCGACCGCCGGCGCCGCCGCCTTCGACGCCCGCCTCGATCAGGCGGCCGAGCGTCTGTGCCGCGACCTCGTCTTCACCTCGACCCGAATCACCAATCGGGGCGTCTGCCGCGCGGCTGTGCGGGCCGAGGCTCTGCGCCAGCTGCCGCGCGTCCGCCGCGTCGAATATGTCCGCGCCTCGCGGGACGCCCGTCCCGTCGTTCGCGCCGCGACCGCGTCCGACGAAGGCTGAACGGCGAACCGGCGAGGGGCGCTGCGTCCCTCGCCGGCGCTCTGCATCACAGCCATCTGGTCCGCTTGAAGGCGAGGTAGAGGCCGAGGCAGACCCCGGCGATCACCGCCATGACGGCCGGATAGCCGTAGCGCCAGTGCAGTTCCGGCATGTGTTCGAAATTCATGCCGTAGATGCCGGCGATGGCGGTGGGCACGGCCAGCAGCGCCGCCCAGGAGGCGAGCTTGCGGGTGATGACCCCCTGCCTCTGCTGTTCCAGCAGATTGGCGACTTCAAAGACGGACGACAGGATTTCGGTCAGGCCGTTCAAGCGGCTGTTGACCCGCCGGACATGGTCGCCGACGTCGCGGAAATAGGGTCGGACGTCGGGGTCGATACAGGGCAGGTCCAGAGACTGGAGCTTGCCCGCCACCTCCTCCATCGGCCCCAGGATGCGGCGAAACTTCAGCAGTTCGCGGCGCAGGGTGAACAGGCGGCGGATTTCGTTGCGCGACAGAAACGCCTCCAACGCCCTCTGCTCGATCTCCAGCACGGCGTCCTCGGAATGATCGACGATGGGCACATAGGCGTCGACGATGAAGTCGAGCACGCCGTGCAGCACAAAGTCCGGGCCGGCCCGCAGCTGGGCCGGCGAGGCCTCCAGCTGGGTCCGCAGGGCCGTGTGGGCGCGGTTTGAGCCGTGACGGATGCTGATGACGTGGTCATCCCCCACAAAGACGTGGGTTTCGCCGTACTGGATATGGTCCTCGATCTTTTCCGCCGTCCGGGCGACCACGAACAGCTCGCGCCCATAGACCTCGACCTTGGGCATCTGATGGGCCGACAGGGCGTCCTCGACCGCCAGGGGGTGCAGGTTGAAGCGCCGGACCAGAACCTCGAACTCGGCGTCGGTCGGGTCGTGCAGGCCGATCCAGACGAACTCGCCGGGCTGCAGGGTCAGTCCTTCGCGGGTCAGAGGCGCGGCGCGCTCCCTCTGACCGTCGCGATAGACGTAGGAGGCGACGACGGGCATGGGCGCTTCTTCTTTCTTCGGCAGTCCTCCCGACTTAGGCCAGACCGCGCGCAAACGAAACGGCCGGCGGATCGCTCCGCCGGCCGCAAACGTCATTCAGCCCGTTGGGGTCTCAAACAGGCCCCCGGATCAGGAGACCGGGAAGCCCCGGACCTTCAGCAGAGCCGCCACGTCGGGGTCGCGGCCGCGGAAGGCGCGGTAGGCCTCGGCCCGGTCGGTGGTGTTGCCCGGCGCCAGCATGATCGACTTGAAGCGGCCGGCGATGTCCGGATTGAAGACGTCGCCCGACTCCTCGAAATAGGCCCAGGTGTCAGCGTCCATCGTCTCGGACCACAGGTAGCTATAGTAGCCGGCCGAATAGGCGTCGGACGTGAACAGGTGATTGAACTGCGGCAGGCGGTGCCGCATCACGATCTCCTTGGGCATGCCGATCCGCGTCAGGCTGGCCTTTTCGAAGGCGTCGATGTCGGTCGGCGGCACGGCTTGGGTGTGCAGGTCCATGTCGACGATGGCCGAGGACAGATAGCTGACGGTCGCATAGCCCTGGTTGAAAGTCGATGAGGCCTGGATCTTGTCGACCAGGGCCTGGGGCATGGCTTCGCCCGTCTGATAGTGTTTCAGATAGCCGTCCAGGATCGGCCGGCTCAGCACCCAGTGCTCGTGCACCTGCGACGGATATTCGACGAAGTCGCGCGGGGTGTTGCCGAACGACGGATAGGTCACGTTCGACGAGAAATAGTGCAGGGTGTGGCCGAACTCGTGGAACAGGGTCTCGGCGTCGTCCAGCGAGATCAGCACCGGCTCGCCCGGCTCGGGCTTGGTGAAGTTGTTGTTGTTCGAGCCCAGGATCACCTTGGATCCGTCCAGGGTCGAGAAGGACCGATAGGTGGTCATCCAGGCGCCCGAACGCTTGCCCGGACGGGCGTAGTCGTCAGTGTAATACAGGCCGATCAGCTTGCCGGTGGCCTTGTCGTGCAGCTCATAGACCTCGACGTCCGGCTCGAAGGTCGGAACTGAGCCCTTGGGCAGTTTGGTGAATTTGAAGCCGTACAGACGCTCGGCCATGGCGAAGGAGCCGGCGCGGACCGCGTTCAGCTCGAAATAGGGCTTCAGCTGGTTCTGATCCAGGTCGTACTTGGCCTTACGCACCTTCTCGGCGAAGTAGAGATAGTCCCAGGGTTCGATGTCGAAACCGGCGATCGCCTTCATGTCGGCGACCTCTTCGGCGACGCGGGCCTTGGCCGGGGCCCAGACGCGGTCCATCAGATTTTGCGCATTGGCCGGAGTCTTGGCCATGGTGTCCTGCATCCGCAGTTCCGCATGGTTGCGATAGCCCAACAGCTTGGCGCGCTGGTCCCGCAGCTTCACGATCTCGGCGATGGTGGCGTTGGTGTCGTTGGCGTCGCCGTTGTCGCCGCGGTTGACGAACTTCTTCCAGACCTGCTCGCGCAGGGCCCGGTCGTCGGCGAAGGTCAGGAAGGGGTCCACGGCCGAACGGGTGTTCAGAATGGCCCAGCCCTGCCGATTGCGGCTGCGCGCGGCCGAGGCGGCGGCGGCCTTGTTCGAGGCGGGCAGGCCGGCGACGCCCGCTTCGTTCGGGATCAGGGTCCAGCTGTTCTCATCAGCCACCACCTTCTGGCCGAAACGGGTGAAGGCGTTGGAGAGGGCGGTGTTGATCCGGCCCAGCTCGGCCTTGCCGGCCGCGTCCAGATTGGCGCCGGAGCGGATGAAGGCGTCGCGGCGACGTTCGGCCAGACGCTTCTGCTGGGGGCTGAGACCCAGGGCGTCGGCGTTGTCGGCGACGGTCTTGATGCGCTGGAACAGCTTTTCGTTGAAGGTGATCTCGTCCGAGGCGGCCGACAGGATGGGCGACAGTTCGGTGTCGACGGCGTCATAGGCCTCGCCGCCGATGTTGGAGGTCATGACGCCATAGATGTTCGACGCCCGGTCCAGCGGCTCGCCGGCCAGCTCCAGCGCCGTCATGGTGTTGGCGAAGGTGGGGGCTTCCGGATTGTTCGCGATGGCGGCGATGTCGGCGCGCTGCAGTTCGATGCCTTCCAGCATGGCCTCGCGCAGCTTGGCCGGGGTCACCTTGTCGAAAGGCGGCACGCCGTCATAGGGGCCGGTCCAGGGCTGGAGCAGTTCGGCCTTCGGCGTCGCCTTGGGCAGGACGGCGCGGGCGATCCGGGCCTCTTCGGCGAGGTCCATGGCGGCGGGCGCCGAGCCGGCCGGGGCGGCGCCGGAGCCGGTGGAGGCGCAGGCCGAGAGGGCCATCAGGCTGCCGCCCGCGATGAGAAGCTGGCGTCTGTGCATGGAATGCTCCGTGAAAAGGTCATGTCGCGGTCACACTTAGGCGCGCCGGGGCGGATCGTCACCTGTCCGACCCGTTAAAGCCCCGTAATCTTGTTGGAAGGATCGTCGCACTGTTCTAAAGCGCGCCTATGGCTATTGGCGTTTTCGACTCCGGCGTGGGCGGCCTGACCGTCCATCGTGAACTGACGCGGCGGTTCCCGCAGCGCGACTTCGTCTATCTGGCGGACCAGGCCCACGCCCCCTACGGCGGGCGCGGCGGCGAGGAGATCGTCGATCTGACCAAGGCCGGGTGCGAGCGGCTGTTCGAGGCCGGCGCCTCGGTCGTGGTCCTGGCCTGCAACACCGCCAGCGCCATCGCCCTGCGTCGCCTGCAACAGACCTGGATCCCCGGCCTGCGCGAACGGCTGGGCCGACCTGTGAACGTGCTGGGCATCATCGTGCCCACCATCGAGGCCGCGACGGGCCTGCCCTGGAGTTTCGAGGCCGAACGCCCCCAGGAGGGCGAAAAGATCCAGGCGGTGGACATCACCGGCGTCTTCTGCACCGCCGCCACCGCCATCAGCCGCGTGTTCGAGATCGAGATCGACAAACGGCGCGAGGACATCGCCGTCTTCTGCGAACCCTGCCCCGGCCTGGCCGGCCTGATCGAACTGGGCGCCCCGGTCGAAGAACTGACGGTCGTGGTCAATGATCACGTGGACGCGCTGCGCCGCCGCATCGGCCGCCACCCGGACAAGGCCATATTGGGCTGCACCCACTATGAGATCATCGCCGAACTGTTCGCCGCCGCCCTGCCGCCTGGGACGGCCCTGATCGAACAGCCGACGGCGGTGGCCGACGCCCTGGATCGCTATTTCGCCCGCCATCCCGAATACGCCCTGGGCGACGGCGGCCGCCGCGACTTCCTGACCACCGGCCAGGCCGGGCCTCAGTCGGACCTGATCGCCCGCTTCTGGGGCGCCCCGCTGACCTTCGATCAGGCTTAAGCGCAGCGGCTCAACACCCCGGACAGTCCGGCAGGGGTTCGTTCTCCAGCTGGAGCGTGGTGTGGCGGATCGCATGGCGTCGCGCCACACCCTGGGCCTCTCGCAGAAGCGTATCGCCGTCCGGCCGGTCGTGGACCAGGTGGGCCGTCAGGGCGGTCTCGGTCGTGGACAGGGCCCAGACGTGAAGGTCGTGCACCGCGCGCACGCCCGGCAGGGCGCACAGTCCCTGTTCCAGCGCCGTCATGTCGACGTCGTCCGGCGCCCCGTCCATCGCCAGATGGACCGAGTCCTTCAGCAGGCCCCAGGTCGACCACAGGATGACGGCGACGATGACCAGGCTGACGATCGGATCGACCACGGACCAGCCGGTCAGCAGAATCATGCCCCCCGCGAGGACGACGCCCAAAGACACCCCCGCGTCGGCCATCATGTGCAGATAGGCGCCGCGCGCGTTCAGATCGTGCTGGGACTTCATGAACAGCAGGGCCGTGCCCAGATTGATGATGAAGCCGACGGCGGCCACCGTCATGATGACGCCCGAGCCGACCGGCGCCGGTTCCGCAAACCGCCGCACGGCCTCGAAGGCGATGGCGCCGCAGGCGAAGATCAGCAGCACGGCGTTGGCCAGGGCCGCCAGGACCGTCGCCTTGCCGAAACCGTAGGTGCTCCGTCCGCCCGCCGCCCCGTGCGCCCCGCGCCGCGCCAGCCAGGCCGCCCCGCCGGCCATGGCCAGGCCCAGGACATCCGACAGATTATGGCCGGCGTCGGCCAGGAGAGCGGTGGAATCCGCGATCAGCCCGGCCGCGAATTCGCAGACCACAAAGGCCAGATTGACCGCCAGGCCGACGGCGTAGCGCCAGTCTCCTGTGTCCACGGGGCCATGGGCGTGCCCGTGGCCGTGATGGTGATGATGACGTCCCCCGTGCGCGTGGTGATGACCGTCGTGCGCATGATCATGGTGGTGATCATGGTCGTGGTGGGCGGAGGGAATTCCGGGCTGGGCTGTCATGGCTCTCGCCTATACGCCAATTCCGCAAACAGCGAAGCTGCTACATGATAACGCCTTGAATGTTATCATGTAATATCCCATCAATGCTGATGCAGCGCGACCAGCAGCCCCAGGCCGATCAGGGCCAGGCCCAGAACCGCGCCTTCATAGCGCGCCCATCGCTCCAGCCGCAGGATCGAGGCGCCCGCACTGGCCAGGGCCGTGAAGACGGCCATGCCGGCGATGGTGCCCAGGGCGAAGATCAGGGTCAGCAGGGCCAGGGCCGTCATCCCCTCCGAGGCCGAAGACAGATAGATGGGCAAGAGGACCTCGCCCGGGGACACGGCCATCATCGCCACCAGACCCAGGAAGGCCGCCTTGTCCGATACGGCGGGGGCGGCGATCTCCAACGGGGGGCCGCCCGCCACGGCCGGTCGTTTCAGCGTGGCCCGCGCCAGATAGAAGGCGCCGAACAGGAACAGCAGGACGGCGGCCAGATGCGGCAGCAGTCCCTCGACCCAGCGCTCCAGCGCCAGGCCCGCCGCCACGATCAGTCCGCCGACCAGGGCGGTGGTGGCGATATGGGCCAGGCCGGCGACGGCCACCACCGCCAGAACCCGCGACGCGCGCCAGCCCTGCGCCCGCCCCACCAGGGTAAAGGGCAGCCAGTGGGTCGGGAGGGCCGCATGCAGGAAGGCCGCGACGAAGCCGCCTCCCAGGAGAGACAGCAGGACAGGCGGGTCGGACGGCGGGGACATGACCGGCCCTATAGCTTGTTACTTTATAACAGTCGAGCCCAAATCGCCCCTACAGCCAGTCCGCGAAAGGCTCGCGGTCCAGCATCTCCTCATAGGTGGGGCGGGGGCGGATCACGGCCCACTGTTCGCCGTCCACCAGAACCTCGGGGACCAGGGGCCGGCTATTGTACTCGCTGGCCATGACGGCCCCATAGGCGCCGGCGCCGGTGAAGACCACCAGATCCTCGGGCTCCAGCGGCGGCAGGAGCCGCTCGCGGGCGAAGGTGTCGCCGGTCTCGCACACGGGGCCGACCACATCATAGGGCCGCGCCGCGCCGGGCCGGGGATTGACCGGGCGGATGTCGTGATAGGCGTCATACAGGGCCGGACGCATCAGATCGTTCATCGCCGCATCCAGCACCAGGAAGCGGCGGCCGTCCGAGCGTTCATTGACCTGGATCACCTGGCTCAGCAGCACCCCGGCGTTGGCGGCCAGAAGACGGCCGGGCTCGAAGGCCGCCTCGACCTCCAGCCCCGCCAGGACGCGGGCCGCCATGGCGACATAGTCGGCCGGAGACGGCGGTTCAGTTCCCCCGGCGTAGGGCACGCCCAGGCCGCCGCCCAGGTCGAGCCGGGTCACGGCGTGGCCCTGGCGTCTCAGCTCGCGGGTCATGTCGGCCAGGATCGTGAAGGCCGCCTCCAGCGGCGCCAGGTCGGTGATCTGGCTGCCGATATGACAGGCCAGGCCCACGGGCGTGGCGTGGGGCGAGGCCGAGGCGCGGGCGTAGAGCGCCATCGCCTCCTCGACCGGCACGCCGAACTTGTCGCCCTTGCCGCCCGTCGTGATCTTGGCGTGGCCGCCGGCCCCGACATTCGGATTGACCCGCACGGCGACGGCCGGGGCGGCCTGCATCAAGGCGGCGACCGCGATCAGCCGGTCCAGCTCGGCCCCGGATTCGATATTGATCTGGCGCACGCCGACGCTGATGGCGAAGGCGATCTCCATGTCGGTCTTGCCGACGCCGGAGAAGATGATCTTGTCGGCCGGAACGCCGGCGGCCAGGGCCCGCCGGATCTCCCCTTCCGAAACCGTATCGGCGCCTGATCCCAGCCGGGCCAGGGTCGCCAGGACCGAAAGGTTGGAGTTGGCCTTGACCGCAAAGGCGATCAGGGCCTCGCCCAAGGCGTCGCGGTGCGCGTCGGCGGCGGCGCGCAGCAGGCCGTAGTGCCGCTTCAGCGTCGCGGTCGAATAGACATAGACGGGCGTGCCCACCTCGTCGGCGATCAGCTCCAGCGGCGCGCCCTCGGCGTGCAAGGCGCCGTTCTTGAGATCGAAATGGTGCAAGGCGGCCTAGCGGGGGTCGTTGGCGGCGGGATTGGCGCCGAAGGGATTGGAGGGGCCGCCGTCGATCGGCACGCTGCTGGACGGCCGGTTGATGGTCGCCGGCTCGGGCAGGCTGGGGGCGCGGCTGCTGCGGGGCGCTCGCTCGGTCTCGCGCCTGGGCGATTCCAGATCGGCCATACGACCGCAGCCGGCGACCGACAGGGCGAGCAGGCCCGCGAGGATCAGGGTCTTCTTCATAAGCGGGCTCTCCAGTCGGCGATACGCGCGCGGACCTGTTCCGGCGCGGTGCCGCCATAGCTCTGACGGCTCCGGCACGAAGCCTCGGCGGTCAGCACCTTGTAAACCGCTTCCGTGATCCCCGGCTCGAGTTTCTGCATTTCTTTCAGCGGCAGTTGCGACAGGTCCACGCCCAGGGCTTCCGCCTGTTTCACCGCCGCGCCCGTGACGTGGTGCGCCTTGCGGAAGGGCAGGTTCAGTTCGCGCACCAGCCAGTCGGCGAGGTCCGTCGCGGTCGAAAAGCCGGCGCCGGCTGCGGCCGCCATCCGTTCGGTATTGGGCCGCAGGGCCGAGACCATGGCCGTCATGGCGACCAGGGCCAGGTCCAGGGCGTCGAAGGCCTCGAACACCGGCGGCTTGTCCTCCTGCATGTCCTTGGAATAGGCCAGCGGCAGGCCCTTCATTACGGTGGACAGGGCGACCAGCGATCCCATGATCCGGCCGGTCTTGGCGCGCACCAGTTCGGCGGCGTCGGGATTGCGCTTCTGCGGCATGATCGACGAACCGGTGGTCAGGTCGTCCGGCAGGGTGGCGAAGCCGAACATCGGCGTCATCCAGACCACGATCTCTTCGGCTAAACGCGACAGGTGGCCCGCCGTGATCGAGGCGGCGGCCAGGCTTTCCAGCGCAAAGTCGCGGTCCGAGACGGCGTCCAGCGAATTGGCCATCGGCCGGTCGAAACCCAGTTCCGCCGCCGTCATATGGCGGTCGATCGGGAAGGGCGAACCGGCGAGCGCCGCTGCGCCCAGGGGGCTTTCGTTCATCCGCGTCCGCGCGTCGGCGAACCGGCCCGCGTCGCGGCCGAACATTTCGACATAGGCCATCAGATGGTGGCCCAGGGTCACGGGCTGGGCGGTCTGCAGATGGGTGAAGCCGGGCATCAGGTCGGCCGCGTGCTGTTCGGCCCGGTCCAGAAGCGCGGCCTGCAAGGCCTTCAGCTGGGCGATCGAGCGGTCGCAGGCGTCGCGGACCCACAGGCGGAAGTCCAGGGCCACCTGGTCGTTGCGGCTGCGGGCGGTGTGCAGCCGGCCCGAGGGTTCGCCGATCAGCTCGGACAGTCGGGCCTCCACATTCATGTGGATGTCCTCGAACTGGTCGCGGAAGGGGAAGGTTCCGTTCAGAATCTCAGCCTCGACGGCGTCCAGCCCCTTCAGAATGGCCTCGGCGTCCGCCGACTGGATCACGCCCTGCTGGGCCAGCATGCGGCAATGGGCGCGCGAGCCGGCTAAATCCTGACGCCACAGACGCCGGTCCACGCCGATCGAGACGTTGATCGCCTGCATGATCTCGGCGGGCCGCGACGAAAAGCGGCCGCCCCACATGTCTTGACCTGCGGGCTTCGCCGGGGCCTTAGACGTCTTGGCTTGGGCGGTATCGGAGGCGGCGTCGGTCATGAGTGGCTCGAGAAAGGCGATCTGGGCGGTCGTCGGCGCTCTGGTGCTGATAAGCACGCTCGCCGGCGCCGGCGGCTTGGCGATGTCGCTATACGCCAATCATAGGCAGAAGGCGCAACCCCAGACGACGCCCGTCGCAAAAAGCGATCTGGCCCGGTTCGCCGTCGGGCCGCTGGCGGCGCTCGAAACCCCGTCCGAACTGAAGCGCGCGCCCGAATATATGTTCCGCGACCGCAACGGCACGGCCGTGCGGTTCTCGGCCTTCGAGGGCAAGGTGGTGGTGGTCAATCTGTGGGCCATGTGGTGCGCCCCCTGCCGCACCGAAATGCCGACCCTGGCGGCCCTGGCCCGGTCTTATCAGACCAATGAGGATCTGATCGTCCTGCCGATCAACGTCGACGCCACCGCCGACGCCCTGGCCGACGCCAAGAGCTTCATCGACGTGCACGAGCCGCTTCCGCTCTACAGCGACATCCGGTTCCAACTGCCGTTCGAGTTTCCGGGCAAGGGCAAGATGCCCCAGACCCTCTTCCTGGATCGCGAAGGCCGCATCCGCGCGACCTTTGCGGGCGAGGCCGACTGGAACAGCCCCGAGGCCCACGCCCTGATCGACGCCCTGCTGGCGGAGGGCGCGCCCGCCGCCTGATCCGGGGGGAGCCTCAGTTTTCGTCGGGCACGCGCCGGTCGGTCGCGGGGTCCACGGCGCCCGGCCGACCTTCGGCGGCGGCCTCGGCCTGGTTTTCCTCCAGCTTGTCGGCGACCTTGCCGGCCCCGCTCTCGACCGCCTGAGCCGCCTTCATGGCGCTGGATTCGATCACTTCTCCGGCCTGGGACGCCGCCTCGGCGGTGTTGTCGGCGGCCGCCTCGGCATGGGCCTCGGTCTTTTCCTGCTCCGCCTGGGTGCAGGCGGCGGCCCCCAGGGCGAAGGCGGCGGCGACGGTCAGCAGCATCGACTTGCGGATGGTCATGCGAATTCTCCGGTCAAGGTTGTCCGCCGGTGAACGCCGCAGGGGCGTACCGGTTGCGCCTGTGGCCGAACCGTCGATGTCGGAGAACAAGGGGAAGGTGGTGACTGGAGGCGGGATCGAACCGCCGACCTGTGGGTTATGAATCCACCGCTCTAACCATCTGAGCTACCCAGTCGTATCCCGCATCCGGGCCTTCGCGAGGCCTGGGCCAGCGCGAAAGAGGCGTGCCTATATCGCCGTCGCGCGCGCGGTTCAAGTCGTGTCGATGCAGATCGTGCGGCGATAGGGCGCAAGACGGGGCAGGAGCGGACAGATAACGCTGGGGTTTCTTCGTTACCGACGCCCCCAACCCGCCCGGAGCCGCCTATGCGCCCCATCGCCCTCGCCGCCTCGACCGCCCTGCTCGTCCTCGCCGCCGCCTGCGGCGCGAACGGAGAGACCGCCTCCGCATCCGGCCAGTCGGGCGCCCCGCTGGAGACCCGGCCCGCCAACAATCCCGACCAGCAGCCCGCCTTCCCCGGCCAGACCCGGGCGCCGGGGGTGAAGACCGAACAGGCGATGCGCCACAGCGTGGTCGCCTCGGGCCTGTCGCATCCCTGGGGCCTGGCCCTGATGCCCGACGGGCGCTGGCTGGTGACGGAAAAGCCCGGCCGGCTGAGGATCATCACGGCCGACGGCCAGATCGGCGAACCGGTCCAGGGTCTGCCGGCTGTCGATGCGCGCGGCCAAGGCGGCCTGCTGGACGTCGCCGTCAGCCCCGGCTTCGCCCAGGACCGGCTGATCTACTGGAGCTATGCGGAGCCTCGTGAGGGCGGCAACGCCACCTCGGTCGCACGGGGGCGGCTGTCCGACGACGGCGCGCGGGTGGACAATGTCCAGGTCGTCTTCCGCGCCCTGCCCGCCTATGACGGCGACAAACATTTCGGCTCGTCCCTGGCCTTTGCGCCGGACGGCAAGCTGTTCATCACCCTGGGTGAACGCTCCGACCGGCCGATGCGGCCCCAGGCCCAGGACCTGGGCTCGCACATGGGCAAGACCATCCGCATCAACGCCGACGGCACGGTTCCCCAGGACAATCCCTTCGTCGGCCGCGCCGGCGCCCTGCCCGAGATCTGGAGCCTGGGCCACCGCAACGTCCAGGGGATCGCCGTCCAGCCCGGCACGGGCGCGATCTGGACCATCGAGCACGGGACGCGCGGCGGCGACGAGGTCAATCTGGACAGGGCGGGCCTGAACTACGGCTGGCCCGACGCGGCTTACGGCGTCGAATATGCGGGCGGCGCGATCAACAGCGGCGCGACCCAGAAGGCCGGCACGGAACAGCCCGTCTATTATTGGGATCCGGTCATCGCGCCGGGTGGGGCGGTCTTCTACCAGGGCGCCATGTTCCCGGCCTGGGACGGCGATCTGCTGGTCGCCGCCCTGAAGGAGAAGCATATCGCCCGGCTGGTGATCGAAAATGACCGCGTCGTCGGGGAAGAGCGGCTGCTGACCGACCTGGGCGAGCGTGTGCGCGACGTGGCGATCGGCCGTGACGGCGCCGTCTGGGCGATCACCGACGAGAGCGACGGAAAATTGGTCCGACTGGCTGCGGCCGAGTAGTCTTTAGCGAAGCGTGAGCCCGCCCCTGCGGGCCTCGCCCATAGGAGAATACCATGCGCCACGCCACATCCTGCATATGGGCGGCGACCCTGGTCGCCCTACCGTTTATCGCCGCCTGCACCTCGACCGGCGTCGAAAACCGCTACCAGACCGAGCTGGACGCCCTGGAGGCGCGCTGCACGGCCCGGCGGGGGATATTGGTCACCACGGGTCTGCAGACCGGCCGCCCAGAGACCGACTACGCCTGCCGGATCAGCGGCGTGGCCAGCCGAATCCCCGGCGACTGAGGGCTGGGGCGCCGCGCCTCAACCGCCTCACGCGCCTTGTTACTTGACGTTGACGTAAACGTAGGGTTCTTGGCGACCAAGCTTTGATCCGACCCGGCCGTAAGCCGCGCCGCCCTTTCCGGGCGACGTCGCTCCGGCCCAAAGATGGAGACTCCCTGTCATGGCTGACGCCTATATCTACGACGCCGTCCGCACCCCCCGCGGCAAGGGCAAGAAGGACGGCTCGTTGCACGAGATCACCGGCCTCAGCCTGGCGACCCAGGTCCTGGAGGCCCTGCGCGACCGCAATGACCTGGACACGTCCAAGGTCGATGACGTCATCCTGGGCTGCGTCACGCCCGTGGGCGAACTGGGCGCCGACATCGCCCGCACCGCCGTTCTGTCCGCCGGCTGGTCGCAATATACGGCCGGGGTTCAGGTGAACCGCTTCTGCGCCTCGGGCCTGGAAGCCGTGAACATGGCCGCCGCCAAGGTGAAGTCGGGCGAGTCCGACTTCGCCGTCGGCGGCGGGGTCGAGGTCATGAGCCGCGTGCCCATGGGTTCGGACATGGGCGCCTGGCCGACCGATCCGTCGTCCGCCTTCCCGACCTATTTCGTGCCCCAGGGCGTGTCGGCCGACATGATCGCGACCAAGTACGGCTTCAGCCGCGACGACGTGGACGCCTATTCGGTGGAAAGCCACAAGCGCGCCGCCCGCTCCTGGGCCGAGGGCCGGTTCAACAAGTCGGTCATCGCCGTGAAGGATCAGCTGGGCCTGACCATTCTGGACCGCGACGAGACCATTCGTCCGAACACGGACATGCAGACCCTGGGCGGACTGAACCCCTCCTTCACCATGATGGGCGAAATGGCCTTCGACAGCGTGATCAACCAGCGCTATCCCGAGGTTGAGCGGGTCAACCACGTCCACACCCCCGGCAACTCCTCCGGCATCGTCGATGGTTCGGCGGGCGTGCTGATCGGTTCGCTTGAGGCCGGCCGGGCCCTGGGGCTGAAGCCGCGCGCCAAGATCCTGGGCGGCGCCTCGATCGGCTCGGAGCCGTCGATCATGCTGACCGGACCCGAATATGTGTCCAAGAAGCTGCTCGGCAAGCTTGGCATGACGACCGACGACATCGACCTGTGGGAGTTGAACGAGGCCTTCGCCGCCGTGGTGCTGCGCTACATGCAGGCCATGAACATCCCGCACGACAAGATGAACGTCTGCGGCGGCGCCATCGCCATGGGCCACCCCCTGGGGGCCACCGGCGCCATCATCACGGGCACGGTGCTGGACGAGCTGGAGCGCTCGAACAAATCGACGGCCCTGATCACCCTGTGCATCGGCGGGGGCATGGGCACCGCCACCGTCATCGAACGCGTCTGATCCATTGCTCCCCCGTCGGGGGAGCTGTCAGCGAAGCTGACTGAGGGGGGCGAACCCATCGCCGGCGTCGGCGGCGGCCCCCTCCACCGCTTCGCGGTCCCCCTCCCCCGCTGGGGGAGGATCTGAGGAAGAGAGATTATGGAAAACTTCAAGATCGACATCGACGCCGACGGCATCGCCGTCATCGCCTTCGACGTGCCGGGCCGTTCGATGAACACCCTGACCAGCGCGGTGATGAAGGAGATCCCGGAACTGGTCGAACGGATCAAGACCGACGAAACCATCAAGGGCGCCGTCATCACCTCGGGCAAGGCCTCGGGCTTCTGCGCCGGCGCGGACCTGGGCGACATGGCGGGCGGCGTGCTTTCCGGCGGCGGCGACCTGCAGAAGGCCTTCGACGCCGGCTGGGCGCTGAACGGCGCCTTCCGCGCGCTTGAGACCTGCGGCAAGCCGGTGGCGGCGGCGATCAACGGCCTGGCCCTGGGCGGCGGGCTGGAGTTCACCCTCGCCTGCCACTACCGCGTGGTCGAGAACGACAACAAGATCCAGCTGGGCCTGCCCGAGATCAAGGTCGGCCTCTTCCCCGGCGGCGGCGGCACCCAGCGTCTGACCCGTCTGGTCGGGGTCCAGAACGCCATGATGGCGATGAGCGAGGGCAAGTCCTTCCGCCCGAACGACGCCAAGGGCGCCGGCATCGTCCATGAGGTGGTCGAAAAGGGCCAAGCGGTCGAGGCGGCCAAGGCCTGGATCAAGAACGGCGGCAAGGCCGTCCAGCCCTGGGACGACAAGTCCTTCAAACTGCCCGGCGGCGGCCCCTATCACCCGGCCGGCATCCAGAACTTCATGGTCGGCAACGCCATGCTGCGCAAACAGTCCTACGGCAACTATCCGGCCGTGGTGAACCTGATGAAGGCCGTCTACGAAGGGACCCAGGTGCCGATGGACGCGGCCCTGCGGATCGAGACCCGCTATTTCATCAAGACCCTGATGACGCCCCAGGCCCAGGCGATGATCCGCAGCCTGTTCCTGTCCAAACAGGAACTGGACAAGGGCGCCGTGCGTCCCGCGGGCGTGCCCAAGTCGGACCCGAAGAAGGTCTCGGTCCTGGGCGCCGGCATGATGGGCGCGGGCATCGCCTATGTTCAGGTCATGGCCGGCATTGAGACCGTGCTGATCGACCAGACCCAGGAAGCCGCCGACAAGGGCAAGGCCCATGTCGAGGAGCTGCTGAAGAAGCGTCTGTCGCGCGGTCAGATGACCCAGGAGAAGTATGACGCCACCCTGGCCCTGGTCACTGCGACGACCGACTATGACCACATCAAGGGGTCGGACCTGGTGATCGAGGCCGTGTTCGAAAACCGCGAGATCAAGGCCGACGTGACCAAGCGCGCCGAGGCCCAGCTGGTCGAAGGCGCCGTCTTCGGCTCCAACACCTCGACCCTGCCGATCACCGGCCTGGCCGAGGCCAGCGTGCGGCCCGAGGACTTCATCGGCATCCACTTCTTCTCGCCGGTCGACAAGATGATGCTGGTCGAGATCATCCTGGGCGAGAAGACGGGTCAGGCCGCCATCGCCAAGGCGTTGGACTATGTGCTGAAGATCAAGAAGACGCCGATCGTCGTCAACGACTCGCGCGGCTTCTACACCTCGCGCTGCTTCTCCACCTTCCTGATGGAAGGCATGGCCATGCTGGAGGAGGGTTACGGCCCGGCCCTGATCGACAATGTCGGCCGGATGACCGGCATGCCGCGCGGCCCGCTGGAGATGCACGACGACGTCGCCCTGGACCTGTCCTACAAGATCGCCAAACAGACGGCGCTGGACCTGGGCGACAAATACGTCCCGTCCGAGGGCGCCGACATCGTCGCCAAGATGGTCGAGGGCGGACGCTACGGCCGCAAGAACGGCAAGGGCTTCTACGACTATGATCAGAAGCCCAAGACGATCTGGAAGGGGCTGAGCGACCTGGCGCCGACCACCAAGGGCATCGATGCGCCCGAGGAGCCCGGCGCCTTCGCCCAGATCGACGAGCTGAAGACCCGCCTGCTGTATCGCCAAGCCGTCGAGGTCGCCCGCTGCTGGGCCGAGGGCGTCATCGACGACCCGCGCGAGGCCGACCTGGGTGCCATCCTGGGCTGGGGCTTCGCGCCCTGGACCGGCGGCCCGATCAGCATGATCGACGGCATCGGCCTGGCCAAGTTCGTCGAAACGGCGGATCGCCTGGCCGCGACCTATGGCGACCGGTTCATGGTCCCGGACCTGCTGCGCGACATGGCCGCCAAGAACGAGACCTTCTACGGCCGGTTCGCCCCGGAGAAGGCCGCCGCCTGATCGGTTGCGGAAAGTGTGCGTACGGAACGGGCGGCCTTGGGGTCGCCCGTTGTGGTTTGAGGCCGCATTTCCCTTTTCGTCATTCCGGGCGAAGGGCCGCTTGGCCCGTAGACCCGGAACCCAGCGGCGCGCGAGAGCGCGAACCTGTCGCGGGCTCGGTGTTCAAGCATCGTGCGGCGGATGGATTTCGCCTTCGGCGCCTCCCCCGGTCCCGCTTCGCGGGCCGGAGGAGGACGAGGGGTTCCGGGTCTCCGCTGCGCTCCGCCCGGAATGACGAAAGGAGAGGATGCCGCGTCCCCCAAAAAAGACCCGCCCGACACGAGGTCGGACGGGTCGCTCCGCCGCCCCTCGCGGGGTCGGTGGCGGGTCGCTTGGGGCGACGGAGTATCCTTAAGGTCCGGAGAGGCTCAGCCTTCCAGATCCTGGCCTTCGTCGGGCTCGGGCGTGCCCAGCAGTTCATCGGCGATCTTATTGGTCGAGGCGCGCACCGCCTTTTCGATCGAGGCGGCGATGTCGGGGTTCTGTTTCAGGAATTCGCGCACATTCTCGCGGCCCTGACCGATCCGGGTCGAGTCATAGCTGAACCAGCTGCCCGACTTCTCGATCACCCCGGCCTTGACGCCCAGGTCGATCACCTCGCCCAGTTTGGAGATGCCCTCGCCGTACATGATGTCGAAGATGACCTCGCGGAACGGCGGGGCGACCTTGTTCTTGACCACCTTGACCCGGGTGGTGTTGCCGACCACCTCGTCGCGGTTCTTGATCGCACCGGTGCGGCGGATGTCCAGGCGCACCGAGGCGTAGAATTTCAGCGCATTGCCGCCCGTCGTCGTCTCAGGGCTGCCGTACATGACCCCGATCTTGTGACGGATCTGATTGATGAACAGGACGATGCATTTGGACTTGGAGATCGAGGCCGTCAGCTTGCGAAGCGCCTGGCTCATCAGACGGGCCTGAAGGCCGGGCAGGCTGTCGCCCATCTCGCCCTCGATTTCCGCGCGCGGCGTCAGGGCCGCGACCGAATCGACCACCACGATGTCCACAGCGCCCGAGCGCACCAGGGTGTCCACGATCTCCAGCGCCTGTTCCCCGGCGTCGGGCTGGGACACCAAGAGGTCGTCCAGGTTCACGCCCAGCTTCTGAGCGTAGACTGGATCCAGGGCGTGTTCGGCGTCGACGAAGGCGGCGACCCCGCCCTTCTTCTGCACCTCGGCCACCGTGTGCAGGGCCAGGGTGGTCTTGCCGGAGGATTCCGGGCCGAACACCTCGATCACCCGCCCGACCGGCAGGCCGCCGATGCCCAGCGCCATATCCAGACCCAGCGAGCCGGTCGAGACGCTTTCGATCTCGGCTACCACGCCGGCCTTGCCCAGTTTCATCACCGAGCCCTTGCCAAAGGCGCGATCGATCTGGGCGATCGCCGCCTCGAGGGCGCGTTGTTTTTCGCCGTCTTCCTTGCCCACCAGTTTCAAAGCCGCCTGTGCCATTGCCTTCGTCTCCCTTGCCATGATTCCCGTCAGAAGCTTGGGAGAGACCCGCCATGGACCCGCCCCCGTTTTGGTGAGGCCGACTATGTGCACGGTTTGTTCCTGTTCACAAGATGTTCTCGTGAGGAACAGCGAGACTCTTCGGATCTACGTCCGTTTCTGACGTATCACTCCGCGGTGACGTCGACTGCCGCAGCCGGTTCGGCGTGGCGCGCGGCCAGGGACAGGCCGCAGCCGAGGATCAGCACGGCCGCCGACAGGCCCGCGAGCGTATGGACCAGGGCGCCGTTCGCCCCGGCTCGGGTCGGCGCCAGGGGCCGGACCAGGACGAGGATCAGCAGGGCGATCAGCGCCAGGGCCCAGGCCTGGCTCATGCCCACGCCCAGGAAGATGAAATGGCCCAGGCCGAACAGCCAGCCGCCGACCAGGACCGTGGCCACGGCCGCCGGCGCCAGGGCCGCCCACCGCTCCAGCCGGGCGCCGATCAGGGCGGCGAGCGCCGCTGCGAAGGCCGCGGCCAGGCCGGTCCAGACGAGCAGCAGGGCCGCCTCGGGCGCGATCGCCTGAACCAGGCCGCCCAGGATCAGCACCAGGACGATCGCCCCCAGCCAGCCGCCCCAGACCGTCTCGTCCTCGCCATCCGGCCAGAGGCTTAGGGCGACGCCGATCCCGGCGGCGCCGAGCACCAGATAATCGACCCCGCCCAGGACCATCGCCAGAACGGCCGCCGCCGCGACCACCCCGGCCAGCAACCGCCGCCCGATCAGGGCCCGACCCGCCATGAGGGCCAGCAGGACCGCCAGGACGGCCAGACCCACGCCGGCCTCCATCCACGGCAGGCGACGCAGCATCATGTAATAGGTCTCGGCGGAGTCGATCCGCTCGCCGATCGGCCCCGCCAGAACCCGCGCCGCCTGGGCCGCCACCATGCCGACGCTCAACAGCCACAGGCCGCCGGTGAAACCCTTCACCCCCTGTCTCCAGGTCAGGCCGGTCGCATGGCGCGCGCCCCAGGCGGCGAAGGCCGTGAGCGCAAAGGCCAGGCCCAGCAGGCCCCAGCCCGTCTGCGGCCCATGCCGCAACACGCCCAGGCCGAAGACGTCGGAATAGACCGAGTTCCGCGTCGCCTGGGGCAGGGTCGGCGCGCGCAACAGGGCGTCGGCCGTCTCCAGCGCCTGGGCGCCGATATGCTGGACGCTGCCCTGGTCCAGAGCCTCCGGCGTCGAACTGGGCGAATGATACTGAGCCGGGCGGCCGATGAAGGCCAGATTGACCCCCGCCAATCCCCGGTCGGCGGCGATGGTGAAGTCGGTGCCGTTGGGCATCAGCCGATAGACGAAGACGGCGAGCGCATTGCTGGACGGCCCGCCCTCAGCCCGCCGCGCCGCCCGGGCGTACAGATCGACGGTCTGGGCGTTGCCCGGCCCGGTCTCGAACATCAGGGCCCGACCGCCGCCGCCCCGCGCCTCCAGGTTCACCACCGCCCCGACCCGGTCGCGCAGCGGATGTTCGCTGAAGAAGGCGCGCGCTCCGTCCAGGTTCAGTTCCTCGGCGTCGGTCAGGAGGACGATCAGTCCGCGATCGGCCGGGCCCCGCGCCTTGATCGCCCGCACCGCCTCCAGAACGGCGGCCACGCCGCCGGCGTCGTCGGCCGCGCCCGGCGACCCCGGCACGCTGTCGTAATGGGCCATCAGCACGACCAGGGGCAGGCGCGGGTTCCGGCCCGGCAGGACGCCGACCAGATTGACGGCCGAGACCCCTTCCGTGGAAAGGCCGTTCCGCTCCATCCGCCGCACGGCCGCCGGAGACAGGGCGCCGGCCTGGAACGTCGGCGACAGGCCCAGTTCCGCCATCCGGCCATAGAGATAGGCCTGGACCAGGGCGTGGTCGGTCGAGCCGACCGGCCGGGGCGCCCGGGCCGTCAGCCGCACGTCCCGCATCGCCCTTTCGGCGGAAAAAGCGGCGGCAGGCGCGCTCGCCGGCTGGGGGCGAGGGGTCTGGGTGGTGAGCACGGCCAGACCCAGGGCCGCCGTCAGAGCCGCCAAAAACAAGACCAGCCGCATGCGATCCATCCCCGAAGTCTCTCGCTCGCCACTAAGGACCGAGGCGGTTCCGTTTCGCAAGAGCGAGCCGTCGGCGCCCCCTTCAGCGTCTCGTCCGGTTCCGCTCGACCCGGTTGCCGACCGCCCCGTCGCGGTCGTCGGCGCTGGAACCGAAGGGATAGCCCGCGTCATCGGCGCAATAGCGCCGGTTTCCCTCGCGCGCGCCGACCACCACCGTGCGAGGCCGCAGCCAGCCGGCGCCCGAGAAGCTATTGTCCGTGATCTGATTATAGGACGGCGTCTGGTGGCGGATCACCCCGTCCTCGCCGCAGTTGCGGTACAGAAAGATCCCGCCCCGACCGCCCAGGGCGAACCGGTTGCCGATGATGCGATTGGCGCCTGACCCGTCCACGGCGATCATTTCGCGCCCGGTGCGCAGGACGAAGTCGTTGTCCTGGATCAGGGCGCCCGCGCTTTCGGCGTCCAGATAGACGGCGGTGGAGACCGAACGACCGGTGAAGCGCGATTCCCCGACGGTCGTCCGCGTCACCCCCGGCCCGACATAGAGGGGAATGGTCCCTGTCGCCTGAAACCGCACCTGCTCCAGCACAGTGTCGGACGGAGCCGCCGCCTGGGCTGCGGTCGTATGGTCGGGACGGCGGGACGAGGCCAGGAGGTCGCGCATCGACCCGCCCGCCCCCATGCCCCAGATGCGGATATTGCCGACGACGGTGCAATGGCGCACCACCGCGCCGGTCGGCCGGCTCCACCCCTGCGGCGTCTGGCGCGACCAGACGGCGACGGTGGGGGATTGGGCGGTCGCCTCACCCGGCTGGCGGATCGTCCCGCCGCCGCAGTCCAGACCGGCGCCTGAGGCTTCCGCCCCCTCGATCAGGACCGGACGGGACACGTTCGCCCCCGCCAGGACGGCGCGACACAGCAGCCGATAGGGGCGGTCGGAGGGGGTGGTCAGGTCGCGCACCTCCTGCGGCGTGCACGGCCTGGCGGCGGGCCGGGCGGCGGGACGGTCGTCCATCGGCGCCAGCAAGGACAGCAGCAGGAGGCCGACCATTTCAGTCAGCGGCCGTCGCCGCCAGGGCGGCCCGTTCGGCGGCGCATCCCGGATTGGTCAGGCCGGTGGCGCGGCGCGCCTCCAGCTCTCGCCGCGCCGCCTCCGCCTCGGCCTGGAAGGCGGGCGCGGCGATGATCTGCAAGGCGACGGCCCGCCCGAGGGCCGCGCCGGCGGCGACGTCGCTGGGAGAGTTCATCGCGCAAACCATTCGGCTGACGCCGATCTGACGGCCGATGCGGCGCACCGCGCCCGCACGATCCGGCTCCAGCGCGGCCAAGACCTCGGCATAGGCCGCGCCCGCCGCCGCGCCCAGGGACGGATAGGCGGCGCTGTCGCGCATCGCCGGCGTCAGCCGTTCGCAGGCCGGGCGGTCGGGATCGTTCGACACAGGCCGGGCGCGACGCGCGCGGGCCGCGACCTGTTCGGACACGGTCCGCACATCGTGAAACGCCTTGGCCGCCATCCGATCCAGCGTCGGCGTCTCTGCATCGCCTCCCAGCCGAAGCCCCAGGGCGCAGTCGAAATGTTGCAGGGCCAGGGGCGGACGAACCTCGGCGTGGGCGGTGGCCAGCAGCCACCGATCCGACTGTTCCAAGGCCCGGAACCGGTCCGACTGATTGCGGTCTTGGCGGTCGGCGGCCGAGTTCGCATCGGGAGCGGACGGCGCGGCCTCAGCCAATCGCGCCAAGGCCTCGGGCGACAGATAGCCGCTGTCGGCCAGGACGAAGACCGGCGCGGGGGACGGCCGCCCCCCGCCCGCACAGGCCGACAGGACAAAGGCTGTCGTCAGAACCGCCGCGAAGGAGGCGGCGAACGGCTTCACCGCCCTTCGCTCCAGCTCAGCTGCACGGAGGTCTCTCCGCCTTCGCCGGGTGCGGCGACGACGTGGATATTGGTCGCACCCGCCGGGCCGCCGGCGGCGCCATAGGCGCGGGCGTCGCCCTGGTTCATCCCCATGACGGACGAAAGGCCGGCCTGTTCGGCCCGTTCACGATAAAAGGCCACCACCTCATCGGGGCTGGCGGAGGTTCGGAAGGTGACCAGGCCGCCGTCTCCGTGCGGTCCGGTCGCCGTCGTCCCCGGCTGATCCATGACCGCGCCGGGATAAAGGGCGGCGTAGTCGGGCGCCCCCGGCGCGGCGGGCTCAACGCCGCCGCTCGAGGCGGGAGCGGGGGCTTCGGCTGGGGGCGGAATCGCCGCGTCGCGCGCCTCAGCCGGTCCCGCCTCAGCCGGCGCAGCAGCGGCGCGCCCTTGAGCCGGGCGGGCTTCATCCTCTCGGCTGCAAGCGGCGAGCGTCAGTATGAAGAAGGCGGCCGAGGCCGCCGAAAGGCGTATCATCGGGGAATCGTCCCTTGGACCCTTAGTCGAGGCGGCACCGTGGCCTAAGGATGCGGCGCCAGCAAGGCGTTCAGTCGCCGCCGCGCCCGCCCTCGACCGGATCGCCCGCCTCGCCGGTGAAGCGCCGCCCGGACTCTGCGACGGCGTCGGGCTCGGCGTTTGACGGCGACTGCGGGTCCGCCTCCGCCCGCCCTTCGGCCGCCAGGGCCTCATTGATGACCGCCGAGTCGGGATCGTCGTCCGACCCGCTCGCCGAGCCGCCGCGTAACGAGCCCGCCCTCAGGTCCGAACCGGAGTCCGAACCGTCCAGCGCCTCGATCAGGGCGTCGCCCCTGCGCCCCAGGTCGGGCTTCTCGCCCATGTCCTGAGCTTCACGGGAGTCCCGGCCTTCGAGTTCCGATTCTGCGCCCTTGTCTTCCGCGTCCTTGTCGATGTCGGTCATGGCGCCGTCTCCTGTTCTGTCTCACTGCGTCAAAGGTCTGTGACCGTCTTCGGGTTCCCGTCCGCCGCGCCTTCCGCCCCGCGCCCCTTGAACCCCCGACGCCGCTTCCGATCTAAGCGTCATGATCCCCTTTTCCGTTCTCGACCTGTCTCCCATCATCGAGGGGGGCGACGCCCGTCGCGCCTTCGACGAGACCCTGGCCCTGGCCCAGGCGGCCGATCGGCTGGGCTATCAGCGGTACTGGCTGGCCGAGCATCACAACATGCCGGGCATCGCCTCCGCCGCGACCGCGATCGTCATCGGTCACGTCGCGGCGGGGACGGACCGAATCCGGGTCGGTTCGGGCGGGGTCATGTTGCCCAATCACGCGCCCCTGGTGGTCGCCGAACAGTTCGGCACTCTGGAGACCCTCTATCCCGGCCGCATCGACCTGGGCCTGGGCCGGGCGCCCGGAACCGACGGGGCCACGGCGCGCGCCCTGCGCCGCTATTTCGAGGGGGCGGACCATTTTCCGCGCGACGTCGTCGAACTGATCCAGTGGTTCGAGCCGCCCGCCGAGAACCAGCCGGTCCGGGCCGTGCCGGGCGCGGGGCTGCGCGTGCCGATCTGGCTCCTGGGCTCCAGCCTGTTCAGCGCCCAGTTGGCGGGGCAGCTGGGCCTGCCCTACGCCTTCGCCAGCCATTTTGCGCCGGAACTTCTGCTGGAGGCCCTGGCCCTCTATCGCCGAAACTTCACCCCGTCCGACCGGCTCGCCGCGCCCCACGCCATGGCCGTGCTGAACGTCTTCGCCGCCGAGACGGACGACGAGGGGGTCCGCCTGGCCACCTCGATGCAGCAGAGTTTCGCCCGGCTTTCGACCGGCAAGCCCGGACGCCTGCCGCCTCCGGTCGACGACATCGCCGCCGTTCTGACCCCCCAGCAGATCGAGAGCGCGCGCAGCCGTCTGACCTATTCCGCCGTCGGCGGGCCAGAGACCGTCAAAAAGCAGCTGTCGGACTTCATCGCCCTGACCCAGGTGGACGAGCTGATGATCACCGGCATGATGTTCGACAAGGCCGCGCGAATCCGCAGCCTGGAGATCGTAGCCGAGGCGCGTGAACGCCTGGCGGCCTGATCTTCGGACCGCAGGACGTCAGGCGCGCAGCTTGCCGCCCTGCTTCTCCACCGCCGCCACCACCTTGGCGGTCAGGGCCTCGATCTCGGCCTCGGCCAGGGTGGCCTCGCGCGGCTGGATCACCACTTCCAGAGCGACGGACTTGAAGCCCTCGTCCACCCCCTTGCCGCGATAGACGTCGAACACCCGGACGTCGGCGATCAGGGCCTTGTCGGCGCCGGCTGCCGCCCGGATCAGATCGCCGACCGGCTTGGCCTCCTCGACCACGAAGGCGAAATCGCGGGTCAGGGGCATGAAGGCCGACAGGTCGGCGGTTCCCCGCGCCTTGCCCGACCCATTCTTGCCTTTCTGGCCGCGCGGCTCGGGCACGGCGTCCAGCACGATTTCGAAGGCCAGCATGGGCGCATCGGCGTCCAGCGCCTTCAGCACGCGCGGATGCAGCTCGCCGAACTCGACCATCACATTCTTGGGCCCCAGCTGCAGGCGGGCCGAACGGCCGGGGTGCCACCAGTCGCGGTTCTGGCCCTGGACCAGTTGCAGCGAGGCGACCGGGGCGCCGATCTCCTCCAGCACGGCGGTCAGATCGGCCTTCAGGGCGAACAGGGCGTCTTCTCCGGCGCCGGCCCAGTGGCGAGCGGCGTGGGGCGCGACCAAGCCCGCGACGACGGTGCGCTGATCACCAGGATCGTCGCCCAGATAGATGGGGCCGATCTCGAACAGGGCGGCGTCGGCGAAGCCGCGCGCGGCGTTCCTCGCCGCCGCCTGGATCAGGTTCGGCAGGGCCGACGGGCGCATACAGTCCAGATCGGCCGCAATGGGGTTCTCCAGCACCAGCCGTTCGTCCCCGCCGCCGAACAGGGCGGCGGTCGATTGTTTGGTGAAGGACCAGGTGACGGCCTCGGCATAGCCAAGAGCGGCAAGCGCCCGGCGCGCCGTGCGGACGCGGGCCTGGCGGGGGCTCAGCACCCCGCCGGCGGGGCGGGCGACCTCGGGCAGGGGCGTGTCGGGCAGGCGGTCGAAGCCCTCGATCCGCGCCACCTCTTCCACCAGATCTGCCCGACCCTCGACGTCGCGCCGCCACGAGGGGGGGGTGACGATCCAGGGTTCGGCCTGACCGGCCGGGGCGGCCTGAACCAGGAAGCCGAGCTGGCCCAGGATGGTCCCGATCCGATCCGTCGGCAGATCCATGCCGCTGAGCCGCTTCACATAGGCGGGGTCGAAGGCGAAGGGCGCCGGCCCAGCCGGGGGCTCGCCGACGAAGACGATCTCGGACGGTTCGCCGCCGCACAGGTCCAGGATCAGGCGGGTGGCCAGCTCCAGCCCCGGCGTGACCGAGACCGGATCGACGCCGCGCGCGAACCGATACTGGGCGTCGGAATGGATGCCGAGCGCACGGCCCGTCTGGGCGATGACCAGGGGATCGAACCAGGCGCTTTCCAGGAAGACGTCGGTGGTGTCGTCGTCGCAGCCGGTGCTTTCGCCGCCCATGACCCCGCCCAGGCCGATGGGGCGCTCGCCCCCGGCGTCGGCGATGACGCAGTCGGCGGCGGAGACCGCATAGGTCTTGCCGTCCAAGGCGATCAGATGCTCGGGCTCGCCGCCCTCGATATGGGCTGTCCCGGCCGAAACCTGTCCGCCCCGCACCACGATCTCGGTCCCCGACAGCTTGGCCAGGTCATAGACGTGCAGCGGCCGGGCGCGGTCATAGGCGATCAGATTGGTCACATCGACCAGGCGGTTGATCGAGCGCAGGCCGATGGCGGTCAGGCGTTTCTGCAGCCAAGCCGGCGACGGGCCGTTCTTGACGCCCCGGATCACCCGACCGGCGAAGACCGGGCACATCTCGGGCGCGTCCAGCCGCACGCTGATCGGCGACGGAAAGCCCCCGCGCACCACGGCGATGTCGAAATGCTTCAGCTTGCCGACGCCGGCGGCGGCCAGATCGCGCGCGATCCCCGCCACGCCCAGCCAGTCGGGCCGGTTCGGCGTGACCTCGAAGTCGATGACGGGCTCGGCGCCGAACAGGCCGGCGACCGGGGTTCCCACCGGGATCTCCGGCGGCAGTTCCTGAATACCGTCGCTTTCGTCGGCCAGCTCAAGCTCCGAGGCCGAGCACAGCATGCCGTTGGACACCACGCCGCGCACCGGCTTCTCGACCAGGGTGACGCCAAGACCCGGCACATAGGCGCCGATGGGGGCGTAGATGGTGGTCAGGCCCGCCCGCGCGTTCGGGGCGCCGCAGACGATCTCCTTCATCCCGTCCACCGTCTCGACCTGACAGACCTGCAGCCGGTCGGCGTTGGGGTGGCGTTCGGCCGAAATGATCCGGGCCACGGTGAAGGGCGCCAGCTTGGCGGCGGGGTCGAGCACCTCCTCGACCTCCAGCCCGGCCATGGTCATGGCCTCGGCGATCTGATGGACATCGGCCTCGGTTTCGAGGTGATCCTTGAGCCAGGACAGGGTGAACTTCATGCCGGAACCCCGCCCAGAACCTGCTGAATATTGGTCAGAAACTCCGGCGCCCCGGTGAAGCCGACGCGCAGGAAGCGGCAGTTGACGAAGCTGCAGTCCTGGAAGGCGACCGTGCCGGTGACCTTTTCAGGGCCGACCGGCTGAAGCAGCAGATTACGCGGGTCGCCCATGGCGTCGCCCATGTTGCAGCCGTCGAAGCTGCACCCGCCCACGGCCAGCAGCACAGCCGGCCCTTCCAGAAAGCAGTCGCGGAAGGTCTTGCCTGCGATCATCGCCTCGCCGCGCTGCGCGGCCTCAATGACCAGCTGCGGCAGCCAGATATGGACGCCCTCATAGGCGGGACCGGCCCCGATCAGGGGCAGTTTCAGCGTGTCGTCTTCGATCTTCATGATTCAGCTCAGGCCCGAAGCCGGATTGGGGGCCGCAAAGGCCGAAAAGCCGTAGTGCGCCAGCCAGCGCGTATCGGCCTCGAACATGGGACGCAGGTCGGGCACGCCGTATTTCAGCATGGCCAGCCGATCCACCCCCATGCCGAAGGCGAAGCCCTGATATTCGTCCGGGTCGATGCCGCAGTTCTTCAGCACATTGGGATGCACCATGCCGCAGCCCAGGATCTCCAGCCAGTCGTCGCCGGTGTTGAACACCAGTTTCCCGCCGGATCGGTCGCAGCGGATATCCATCTCCGCCGACGGTTCGGTGAAGGGGAAGTGGTGCGGACGGAAGCGCGCCTGAACCGCGTCCAGCTCGAAGAAGCGGGCGATGAAGGTCTGAAGCGTGGTCTTCAGATGGCCCATATGGATGTCGCGGTCGATCACCAGACCTTCGATCTGGTGGAACATCGGCGTGTGGGTGGCGTCGGAGTCCTTACGGAAGGTGCGCCCCGGCGCGACGATGCGGATCGGGGGCTTTTGCGACATCATGGTGCGGACCTGCACCGGGCTGGTGTGGGTGCGCAGCACCTTACGCTCCCCCGACTCGGGGTCCGGCTTCAGGAAGAAGGTGTCGTGCATCTCCCGTGCCGGATGTTTCGGCGGGAAGTTCAGGGCGGTGAAGTTGTGGAAGTCGTCCTCGATGTCCGGGCCTTCCGCCACGGCGAAGCCCATCTCGGCGAACAGGGCGATCATCTCGTCCATCACCTGCATGGTGGGGTGGACCCCGCCCTTCCTGCGCGGCCGGGCCGGCAGGGTCAGGTCGATCCGCTCGGCCTGAAGCCGAGCGTCCAGTTCGGCGGCCTCCAGCTCGGCCTTCCTGGCTGCGATGGCGGCGGACACGCGGTCGCGCAGGCCGTTGATCATCGGCCCCTGTTCGCGGCGTTCGTCGGGGCTCAGGGCGCCCATCCCCTTCAGCAGGCCGGAAACGGAGCCGGACTTGCCCAGGGCGGCGACGCGCACCTCCTCCAGGGCGGCGACGGTTTCCGCGCCGCCGATGGCGTTGATCAGGTCGAGTTCGAGTGTGGCGAGATCGGTCATTTGGCCCGTGCCTTAGCGGGCCGGAGCCGTTTCGTCACCCTTCAAGGCGCGGTTTGCGCCCCGGCGATGGCCTGAAGTTCCGACGCCGGCGCCTTGTTGGCCGCGACGATCCAGGCGGGCGGTTCGGGCTCCCAGCGAATGGCTTCGCCGTCGGTGACCTTCCAGCGGTGCAGCCACGAGATCCCGTTGGCGCGGACATAGGTGTCGGCGTGCTGATAGATCGGGTCCGCCAGCGCCTCCTCCAGGGGCACGAACCGATAGCCGCGCGCCAGATAGAGGGCGTGGATCTGCGGATAATAGGCCTGGTTCAGGCTGTTGGCGTGCAGCAGCAGGACCTGGGCCGGCTCGCGCCCGCCGGTCAGTTCGGCGCTGTAGGGTTCATAGAAGTCGAGCACCCGGGTCATATGGGCCACATAGGCCTCGCCGATCCGCCGCTTCAGCGCCGCGTCGCCCAACTGCTCGGCCTTGCGATAGACGTCGGCGAACATCCAGTCGTTGTTGTCGATGGTGACCGGCGCGACCGTATAGCCGCGCTCGGCCAGGCCGGCGGCGATGGCGTCATGCTTTTCCTGAGTCTCGCCGGTGAAGAGATAGGGGTGGCGGAACCAGCGCAGGGTCCGCCCGTGCGCCTGAAGCGCGGCCCGTGTCGTCGCAGCGCCGGCGTCCACATCGGCCAGATAGGCTTCCGCCGTCGTCTGGTGGATATTGATATGGCTGAAGCTGTGATTGCCCAGGTCGAGCCCGGCGTCCAGCCACAGGTTCAGAACCGTCGGCAGGGTCGAGGCCCGCGTCGCTTCGCACACCCGGCCGTCGTTGACGAAGGCCGTCCCATGGGTATCCAGCGGCTTGAGCATGGCCAGGAAATCCGTCGTCAACCGCATCAGCTGCGCCGGGTCGCACAGGGCCGCCGCCGGCCCCTGATAGGGCAGGTCGTCAAAGGTCACGGCCACCTTCCGATCCTGGGCGAGGGCCGGGCTGCCGAGACCGGCGACCAGGGCGAGGATCAGGCTGAAGAGGCGGCGCGTCATACCCAAAGCCTAACGCCTGTCGCCGCACGCGCAACCCCGGCTTATTTCATCAGCTTACGGATCAATTGTCGGAAAGGCGCCGCGAAAGGTTCATCTACGGCAAAGCTGATGTTAAAGATCAATCGCTAAGCCCCCCCGATGTGGACATTGGGGGGCCGAATGCCGCTGGTGGGTGACTTTGTCGAATTGATCGCGCCGGTCGCCCCGTCCACCCTGGGCGCCGAGGTGTTCGACCGTTTCCAGCGAGAACCCAACACCCTGGCGATCGCGGTGGTGGGGCAGGACGGACGGCCTTTGGGGCTGATTGAGCGCAACGCCTTCACCCTGCGGATGGCGGCGGAGTACGGTCGCGCCCTCTACGCCCGCAAGCCGGCGGCAAGTTTGATGGACCGCAACGCCCCGGTAGCCGAGGCTTCGACCAGCGCGGAGTTCTTTTTCCAGGCCTATGGGGCGGCCGAACTTGGCGCCCTGCTGGGCGGCTTCATCGTTGTGGCCGACGGCCGCTACCTGGGGGTCGGCACCGCCCTGCAGATCGTCCAGGCCGGCGCCGCCCTGCACCGCCAGAGGGCCGAGGAGATGGGCGCCCTGGCCCGCGATCTGGCCGCCGCCGAGGCCGAGGCCGTCGCCTCCAGCCGCGCCAAATCGGAATTCCTGGCCGTGATGAGCCATGAAATCCGCACCCCTCTGAACGGCGTCCTGGGCGTCGCCGCCCTGATGGAGAAGAAGCTCGAGCAGGAAGAGCTGCGGCCTTACGTCCGCACCGTCATCGATTCCGGCCAGAGCCTGCTGCGGCTGTTGACCGACGCCCTGGACATGTCTCGCGCCTCGGCCGGGATGCTGACCCTGGAGGAGGAGCCGCTGAACCTGTCGGCCGTGGCCTTCGACATCGACGCCCTGTGGCGCGCGCGCGCCGAGGAGAAGGCGCTGAGCCTGACGGTCCGCACCGAGTTCGAGGCCGGCCCCTGGGTCAGGGCGGACGGCATGCGCATCAAACAGTTGCTGAACAATTTGGTCGGCAACGCCCTGAAGTTCACCCAGAGCGGCGGTGTGATCGTCTCCCTGTCCAGCCACTTGACCCCCGACGGGGTCAGGGTCGAGCTGACGGTGGACGACAGCGGTCCGGGCGTGCCTGAAGCGGCGGCGGCGACCATTTTCGAACCCTTCAACACCGGCAAGGCGGGGCGCGAAGGCGCCGGCGCCGGCCTTGGTTTAGCGATCTGTCGCCAGATCGCCGAACGGATGGACGGCGGCATCGGCCTCAGCGTCTCGCCCCTGGGCGGCGCGCGCTTCCATGTCGTCCTGCCCCTGACCGCCTGCGCGGCCGAAGAGGCCGCCGCCGCCGTTCCGATGGCCGAGCCCACCGCGCACGAGACCCTGCATGTCCTCGTGGTCGACGACAACGCCGCCAACCGTTTCGTCGCCGCCAAACTGCTGGAGATGTTCAACTGCACGGTCGAACTGGCCGAGAACGGACAGGAGGCGCTGGACGCCGTCAGCAACCGCCCCTTCGACCTGGCTTTGATGGACATCAAAATGCCGGTCATGGATGGGATCGTGGCGACCCGCGCCATCCGCGCCCTGCCCGGACCGGCCGCCCGCCTGCCGATCCTGGCCCTGACGGCCAACGCCGATGAACGCGACGAACTGGACTATGTCGCCGCAGGCATGAACGGGGTGGCGCAAAAGCCGATCCAGCCTGACGCCCTGTTGAACGCCATTCGCCTGGTCCTGGCCGAAGCCGAAGCAGAGACCCCGACGGCCGAGAGGGCCGCAGCCTGATCCCTGAAACGAAGAACGCCCGCCCCGGCGAACCGGAGCGGGCGTTGATCCTTGTCGCGAAGACCCGGCTTAGGCCAGGGCGGCGCGGACCTTGTCGGCGATCGCCTTGAAGCCGGTCGGATCGGCGGCGATGGCGGCCAGAACCTTGCGGTCCAGCTCGACGCCGGCCTTGTTCAGGCCGTTGATGAACTGGCTGTAGGTGAAGCCTTCGATACGGGCGGCGGCGTTGATGCGCTGGATCCACAGGGCGCGGAAGTTGCGCTTCTTGGCGCGGCGGTCGCGATAGGCGTATTGCCCGGCGCGGTCGACGGCGGCCTTGGCCGTACGGATCGTATTCTTGCGGCGGCCGGAGAAGCCCTTGGCCTGCTCCAGAACCTTCTTGTGCTTGGCGTGCGAAGTTACGCCACGTTTCACGCGAGCCATGTCGCTATTCCTTCAAATTCTTTGGGTTGGATCAGTTCGTACAGCGCGCGCCGATCAGGCGTACGGCATGTAGGACTTGATCTTCTTGGCGTCGGCGTCGGACATGGTCTCGGTGCCGCGGTTCTGGCGGATGTATTTCGAATTGTGGCTGATCAAGCGGTGACGCTTGCCCGCAACCCCGGCCTTCACCTTGCCAGTGGCCGTGAATTTGAAGCGCTTCTTGGCGCCCGACTTCGTCTTCAGTTTCGGCATTTCAGTCTCCTTGTTGGAGGGGCGACCGTCCTTCGGACTGCTTGAGCCCGTCGGGTGAGGTGTCTCTCCAGAGTTATGAACCGCCCAGGCATGCCTGTTCGCCCGGCGGTTCGGTACGCGAAGGCGCGGCTTCTACGCGAAGACCGAGGCCAGCGCAAGATGAGTCAGGCCGGGGCTTTCACGCCGTCATCGACCTTGCGAATGACCCGCCCCGCATTCAGCGCCATCACCGCCGCCGGAACTGTCAAGAGCGCGCCGATCAGGAAGGGCCAGTCATGCCCCAGGCCGGAGAACAGGCCCCCAGCGACCATGGGGCCGAAGATGCGCGCCACCGAGCTGGAGGCCATGTTGAGCCCCAGCATGGCCCCCTGCCGATCCGGCGGCGAGGCTCGGCTGATCATGGCCGAGATATTGGGCATGGCCAGGGACATGCCGCAAGCGCCCACGGCCATGATGATCGGAACGACCCATCCCTGCACCACCGGCAGGGACAGGCCGCCCAGCTCCAGCCGGGCCGCCGGGAACCACTCGACCGGCGCCAGCACCTGAAGCACCAGCGAGGCCCCGAACAGCAGCATGCCGGTCGCCAGCACCCGCGCCTCGCCGAACCGGCGCGCCAGCCGCCCTGCCAGGAAGCCCTGATTCAGGACCGAAATCACGCCCACGATCATGAAGCTGAGCCCCACCTCGCGCGCACCCCAGGCGTAGCGGCTTTCGGACCACAGGCCGAAGACGCTCTCCATGGCCGAGAAGCCGGCCATATAGATCAGGGTGACGACCAGAACCCGCGACACCACCGGATTGGTCCGCGCGTCCTTCAACCCCGCCAGGAAGGCCGGACGCGCCGCCGTGGGATCGGCCTTGGCCCGGCTTTCGCGCAGAAAGACCATCACCCCGACGGCCGCCAGGGCCGCCAGGGCTGCGGCCAGGAAGATCGGCAACTGGTAGCCCAGCCGCCCCAGCTGCGGCTGGGTCAGCAGTCCGCCCAGCCCCGGCCCGACGATGAAGCCCAGGCCGAAGGCCGCGCCGATCAGCCCCATCCGCCCCGCCCGCTGTTCCGGCGGGGTGACGTCGGCCACATAGCCCTGGACCGTCGAAATATTGCCCGCCCCCAGGCCGGTGAACAGCCTGACCGCGACGGCCAGCCAGATATTGGGCACGAAGGCCAGCATCAGATAGCCCAGCGCATTGGCCACGAGCGTGACCAGCAGCACAGGTTTTCTTCCCACCCGATCCGACAGCCGCCCCCAGAAGGGTTCGGCGAAGAACTGGCCGAGCGAATAGGCCGAAAACATCAGGGTGATCTGCCAGGCCTCGGCCTTCAGGCTCTGGGCGAAGAAGGGCAGCAGCGGCACGACCAGCCCGAACCCCACCAGATTGATGAAGACCACCGCAAACAGAACCGCCAGGGCGGGCGCACGAACGGCGGGGCTCGGGGTCGTCTGGGTCATGCCCCACGCTTAGCGCGACGCTTGGCCTGCGAGAAGCGCCGTCCTGACGTCGTCGATCGAATCCCCGCCGGATGCGCCGCCCAAACCTTCACTGTCCTCCGAGCCACGCCACGAGGCCGCCCGCCAAGGCTTTCCAGACAGGATTGGGATAGAGCGACGTGGCCACGACCAACCAACCGATCGCCCAGGCAGTGGCCCATGCCACACCCGCCGATATCCGTCGATGCATGACGAGGTCGAGGAACATAGGGGCGAGCAGGGCGAGAGCGCTGAACCCGCAACCGGTGATGAAGGCACAGGCGAATCCATCGCCTAGCACTGGCTGTAAGGACTGGCCCAGAAGCGCGAAACTCCAACGTCCGAAACCTGCGTCGGCGAGCGCCAGGGTCGATAACAGCATCAGCCGTTTGTGCAGCGCGCCCTTGGCGCGATTGATGAAGCCCGCGCAGACCAGACCGGCGAAGCTGATCATGTCGCTCATGGACACGGCCAGGAAGGCGGGATCCGCCGCCGGGGAACCCAGGCGATTCACTTGGACGATGAGCGCCGTCGCCGGCCCCAGGACCAACATTACCCCCGCGAGCGCCATCGCCGCCAAGCCCAGGGTCCGATGCAGGCCGAACCTGCCTTGACGGATAAAGACGACCTGGGCGGTAAACACCACCAGCCAGCCCGTGAACACCAAGGCGTGAATATGCACGATCAGCGGGTAGGTGAGATCGCCGGCGCGAGACTGGCGCACCATTTCGCCGCCGAACCCCATGATCACGCCCAGCCAGACCACTGCGGTCATGACGGGAAAGAACCAGGCGTCCGCCTTGGGCCGCGGCGCCGCAGCCGTGGCGAGATGATTCATCGGACCCCCCCTCGCGCCGATCCCCATCGACTTCGCGAAACTTAGAAGTCCTTTAGACGCGGCGCCAGTCTCAAGGACGGGCCGTCAGAAAATTTGCCTGAGACCGGCGTCAGTTCGCGCCCACTGGATTGTTCATTTCCAGGAACCGCACCGTCTCGCGCAGCATCTGCATCCGGGTGTCGGCGCGCGACAGCCAGTGATCCTCGCCCCTCAGCTCGATGAACTCGACCGGCTTGTCCGCCCGTCGCAGGGCCTCGGCCATGACCCGGCTCTGTTCGATCGGAACGACCGTATCGTCGCGGCCATGGAGCAGCAGCAGAGGGCCGGCGCTCGCCTGGGCCTGATAGGCCGGCGACAGGGCGTCCAGCCCGCGATCGTTCAGGCGTTCGGCCCCCATGAACCGGTTCCAATAGCGAACGGTCTGGCTGTCGCGGCGGGCCTCCTGGCGCGCCTCCCAGTTGACCATGCGGCGCAGATCTGAGACGCCCGCCACGGCGACGCCGCAGCGATAGACCCCCGCGTCCAGGGTCATGCCCGCCATGGCCGCATAGCCGCCGTAGCTGGCGCCCACGATACAGACCCGCTCGGGGTCGATGATCCCTTCGGACGCCAGCCAGCGGACGCCGTCCGACAGGTCGGTCTGCATCTTGCGGCCCCATTCGCCGTAGCCGGCCTCCATGAAGCTGCGGCCGTAGCCGGTGGAGCCGCGGAAGTTGGCCTGGAGCACCGCATAGCCGCGCGACGCCAGGGCCTGGGCCCACCAGTCGAAGCCCGCCTCGTCGCGAGCGGCCGGCCCCCCGTGGGCCAGGACGATCAGAGGCAGGGCCTTGGGCGTCTCTACGCCCGGCGGCAGGGTGAGATAGGCGGGGATCTCCAACCCGTCGGCGGCCTTATAGGCCACCCGTCGTGTCGCGCCGACCTGTTCGGGCAGGACCGTCGGATAGGGTTCGGCCAGAATCTCCGCCACGCCGCGGCGGAAGTCGATCAGCTGATAGACACCCGCCTCGCCCTGATCCGTGAAGACCACAATCTGGTCTTGCGCGTCGTTCCACGACACCAGCTTCGGCCGCTTGCCGGCAAAGGCGCGCTCGATGGCGGCCCAGCGACGCGCCGCATCCGCGTCGATGAACTCATAATGGACGCCGTCGTCCTCGGTCCGGCCCGCGCCGATCAGAAGTTGGGTGACGGGATGATGCACCAGAAAGTCAGGATGGTGTTCGAAAGGCAGGGGGCTCCACTCGCCGCTGTCCACATCCACCTCGAAAAGCACGTCCAGGGTTTCCGCCTCCGGATCCGCAGGCGCCAGATCGGGTCGATCCGCCCCGATGATTATCGATCGCGCCGTGCGGCCCAGACCATAGAAGGCCGGGGTGTCGATCGGCGCCTCCGTCGACCAGCCGTCGCGGAAGAAATTCCCCTGCTTGAGGCGCAGCGTCCATTGTTTGCTGCGCTCGACATAGCGGCCCATGGCGATCACGTCGCCGGACGGGTCCTGCACGAAGTCTTCGATCTCCCGGTCCATGCCCTTGACGGGACGGCCGCGCCCGGAGGTCAGGCTGATGGCGTGAAGATCGATCTGATTGGTCACCAGATTGACGCCGCGCGCATAAAGCGTCGCGCCCTCATCCGAGCGACGGATCGTAGCCGGGCCGTACAGAACGGCCAGCACGTCCGGCGTCCGGTTCAGAACCTGGACCATTCGTTGGGTCTGAAGGTCGAGGATCTGACCGAAATACAGTTCGGACCTGGGCACCCCCAGAGAGGCGATGCTCTCGGTGCGAGAGGTGACGACCAGCACCTTGTCCTCGCCGAGCCAGCGCAGGTCGCGGACCTTCACATCCCCGACGTCGGCGACGAACAGGAGCCCGCCGCTCATATCCGTAACGACCAGGGCGCGGATTTCGCCGGCGACGGTGATGCGGGCCAGGCGATCGCCGCTCGGCGACAGCTCCAGATATTCGATCGCCGGCAAGGCGCCGTAGGCCTCCAGCGGCGGCGCGTTCTGAGCCGAAGCCTGAGCCGGAATCGCACCGCCCCCGCACACGGCCGCCGCGACCGCCACGGCGGCCGCCCAAATCCTCAATCCGAACACCACGCCCGTCCTCCCCCGAGTCCCGGCTCCTTTTCAGACCCTCAAAGCCCAGGTTGCAAGACCTCTTCGCTCAGGACGCAAAAAAGAAAACGCCCCGGCCGTTTCCGACCGGGGCTTTCAGAACTCGGCGATGAATCGGTCGATCAGCGCGGGGCCAGGATCATGATCATCTGGCGGCCTTCCATCTTGGGCGCGAACTCGACCTTGGCGATTTCGTCGAAATCGGCCTGGACCTTGTTCAGCAGCTTCATGCCCAGTTCGGGGTGGGCCATTTCACGACCGCGGAAGCGCAGGGTGACCTTCACCTTGTCGCCCTCGTCGAAGAAGCGGTGCATGGCCTTGGCCTTCACCTCATAATCGTGGGTGTCGATGTTGGGACGGAGCTTGATCTCCTTCAGTTCGACGACCTTCTGGCGCTTGCGCTGCTCGGCCTTCTTCTTCTGTTCCTGGAAACGGTGCTTGCCGTAGTCGAGGATCTTGGCCACCGGCGGCTCGGAGGTGGAGACGATCTCGACCAGATCCAGCCCGGCTTCCTCGGCGGCTTCCAGAGCGGCGGAGGTGGGCATGACGCCCTGCTTTTCCCCGTTCTGGTCGATGAGCAGAACGCGAGGGGCGCGGATATCCTGGTTCATACGCGGCCCGTCTTTCACGGGTGGCGCTTGCATGGGACGGCGAATGGGCGTCGTTTCCTTATGTGGTCAAAGAAGGCGTGTGTCGTGATGAGCGAACGGGCGCGGCTGTGGCCACGGTCCCCTCTCGCCCGGCAATATGCGTCAGGAAGCCCTATTTTTCAAGGCTCGGCGGGCGCTCCGGCGATATAGGCGTCGTGCAGGGCCAGCACGGCCTCGAAGACATGTTCGACCGTCAGGTCCTCGATCGGGGCGAACTGGCCGCGCGTTTCGTTCGAGGCGGCGGTGCGCGTCTTGGGGCCCCAGGGCCCGTACAGCCACCATTCCGTGGGCCCGAACAGGCCCAGCGTCGGGCGGCCCAGGGCCGCCGAGACGTGCATCAGGCCCGAGTCATTGCCGACGAACAGATCGGCCCGATCGATGGCGGCGGCTGAGGCCAGGATGTCGCCCTTGCCGACGAAGTCGATCCCCCGCGGCCCCGCCGCCTCCAGGGCCGGGGTCGCCGGCGGCCGGTCGCCCG
This sequence comes from Brevundimonas sp. GW822-FHT03E11, assembly GCF_058801445.1. Taxonomy (NCBI): domain Bacteria; kingdom Pseudomonadati; phylum Pseudomonadota; class Alphaproteobacteria; order Caulobacterales; family Caulobacteraceae; genus Brevundimonas; species Brevundimonas sp. GW822-FHT03E11. The sequence goes on from NZ_JBXANG010000002.1 coordinate 89,209, forward strand.
GCCCGCCCACGGGCATGAAGCGCCAGCCGTCGAAACGGGGCTCGGCCTTCAGCTTCTCGACCAGGGCGCCCCAGCGGTCGGCGGGCCAGCTCTTGCCCGGCTGGTGGGCGATGGGGGCGAGCGCAATGATCGGTCCGGGACCGGCGCCGCCGGCCAGCTGCGGATCAATGACGGCGGCGGCCTCGGCCCGCGCCTGATCGTCCAGGAAGATTTCGGGATCGAGCGGCGTCTGCGACCCCATCAGGCGCGACACCATCTCGACCTTGCGCAGGCCGGTCTCCCAAGATCGGTTGTAAACGATGCGCCGTTTCGCCGGGATCAGATAGGCCAGGGCCGAACCGCGAATGTCGATCACCAGGTCCCAGCGCGTACCGACGACCTGTTTCCAAAGATCGACCCAGTGACCGGCCATCTTCTTCTTGTCGAGCACGAGGGTCCGGACCACGCCCGGCGCCGAGCGGAAGAAGGGGGCGGGCGGGCGACCGCAGGCGACGGTGATCTGCGCCCCCGGAACCTGACGCGCGATCTCTCGGATCACGCCCGAGGAAATCACGCAGTCGCCGATGCGGTTGGAGGTGACGAACAGGACCTGGGGTGCGGACAAACGACTGACCTTTCACACCGTCATCCTCGGGCTTGACCCGAGGATCGGGTGCGCCGCGAAAGACTGCGGATGGAGTGGCGACTGTCGCCGCCTTCAGCCGTCCGTGTGCGTCACGCCCGATCCTCGGGTCAAGCCCGAGGATGACGAAGACGCGAACAGGAGGATGACGCCCATACAAAGTCGCGGCACAAGAGCCCCATGAACGATCTTCAACACCTGTCCCGCCCCGATGGCGAAACGCTCGCCTTCAAACGGATCAACGGCTCCGTTCCCACCGTCGTTTGGATCGGCGGCTTCCGTTCGGACATGGAGGGGACCAAGGCCCTTGCCCTGGACGCCGCCGCGCGCGACCGCGGTTGGAGCTTCATCCGCTACGACCATTTCGCCCACGGCCAGTCGTCCGGCGACTGGCGCCGGGCCACCATCGGTCGCTGGCGCGAGGATGCGATCGCCCTGATCGACAGCCTGTCGGGCCCGGTCATCCCGGTCGGCTCGTCGATGGGCGGCTGGGTCTCGCTGCTGGCGGCCTTGGCGCGGCCACAGCGGATCAAGGGTCTGGTCCTGATCAATCCGGCCCAGGACTTTACCGAACGGCTGATGTGGCCAGGCCTGGCCGACCACGAGCGCCAGGCCATAGTGCGCGAGGGCAAGACCCTGATCGTCGAGGAGGGCCTGGGCGAATACGTCCTGACCCGTCGCATGTTCGAGGAGGCGCGGAACTGGCTGCTGCTGGACGGCGTCATCGACATCGCCGCCCCGGTCCATATCCTCCAGGGGCGGGCCGACGACGTGGTGCCCTGGCGCCATCAGGTCGAACTGATCGAGCGGCTGACGGGCGGCGACGTCCGCCTGGACCTGATCGACGGCGGCGACCACCGGCTGTCGTCGCCGGCGGACCTGACCCGGCTGGTCGAGGCGGTGGAGGGGATGCGGGGCTGATCGACCCAACTCCTCCGTCACCCTCGGGTCAAGCCCGAGGATGACGGAATCAGGGACCGCCTACTTCGCGCCCGTCAGCGCCCCATAGAGATCCGTCCGCCGATCGCGGAAGAAGCCCCAGGCCGCGCGGTACTGGTCCAGTTCGTCCAGGTCGAAGCGGTGCACCAGCACCCCCTCCTCCTCGGCGCCCAGGCTCTCGACCAGCGTTCCCTGCTGATCGGCGATGAAGGAATGGCCGTAGAAGGTCTGGCCGACCTCGGTCACCGTCTCATGGCCGATGCGATTGGCCCCGACCACCGGCACGGCGTTGGACACGGCGTGACCCTGCATGGCCCGACGCCAGGGCTCGGCCGTGTGCAGGGCGGCGTCGTGCGGCTCGGTGCCGATGGCGGTCGGATACATCAGGACGTCGGCGCCCATCAGCATCATGGCCCGCGCGGCCTCGGGGAACCACTGGTCCCAGCAGATGCCGACCCCGACCTTGCCGAAGCGCGTCTTCCAGACCTTGAAGCCCGTATCGCCCGGCCGGAAATAATATTTCTCCTGATAGCCGGGGCCGTCGGGGATATGGCTCTTGCGATAGACGCCCAGGGCCTCGCCGTCGGCGTCCAGCATGACCAGCGAATTGTAATACTGCGGCCCGTCCTTCTCGAAGATCGAGACCGGTATGGCCACGCCCAGCTCCCTGGCCACCGGCGCCAGGGCCGTGACGCAGGGGTGCTCGCGCCACTCATAGGCCTGGGCGAACCAGTGCTCCTCCTGTGAGACGCAGAAATACGGCCCCTGAAACAGTTCCGACGGCAGGATCACCTGCGCGCCCTTCGCCGCCGCCTCGCGCACGAAGTCGATGGTCTTTTTGATGTTGGCCTGCATGTCCTCGCCGTAAGAGGTCTGGATGCCGGCGACGGTGATGGTCCTGGAAGTGGCGAGCGGCGAGTGGCGAGTGGCGAGGGAAGTCATTTCGTGCGCTCCTCGAGTTTGGAGATGAGGCCGGAAAGCATTCGGCTGATTTCGTCGGCGGGTTCGAGCAGCCGAATCAGGGCGGCTTCATCGAGATAGGTCAGGCGTTGGGCGATGATCAGTTGGGTCTCCACCTCCGCCAGAGAACCTCGGGCGATGGAGAGGAAACGCAGAAACTCAGGCGTGGAGCGCCGGGCGCAACCTTCGGCGATGTTGGAAGGCACAGACACGGCAGCCCGCCTGACCTGGCTGATCAGTCCGAAGCGTTCATCCGAAGGCCATTCGCAGGTCGCCGCATAGACGAGCTCGACCCAGGTCAGCGCCTTTTGCCAGACCAGCAGGTCGCGATAGTGACGAACCTCGCCACTCGCCACGCGCCACTCGCCACTCATTCCGGCTCCTGCTGGGAGATACAGTGGAATGAGCCGCCGCCGGTCAGGATGGCGTTCGACGGCAGGGGGATGATCTCGCGATCGGGGAAGGCCTCCTTCAACGCCTGACAGGCCATGTCGGCCGCGCGATCGTCGCCATAGGTCGGCACGATCACCGCCCCATTGGCGATCAGAAAGTTCATATGGCTGGCCGGGATCGGGCGCTCGTCCTCGTCCAGGACCAGGCCCGGCGACGGAATCCTCAGCACATGGATCTTTCGGCCGGCGGCGTCGGTCATGACCGACAGGTCGCGGGCCACGGCGTCATAGACCTCGGCGTTGGGATCGTTGCGCCCCCAGGCGATCGGACAGGCCACGACGCCCGGTGCGACGAAACGCGCCAGATTGTCGACATGGCCGTCGGTGTGGTCGTTCAGCAGGCCGTCGCCCAGCCAGAGCACCTTTTTCGCCCCGACGGCGGCTGCCAGGGCGGCGGTCGCGACCGCCTCGTCCTGGTTCCAGCCCGGGTTGCGGTTCGGGTTCAGCAGACACTGGCGCGTGGTCAGGACCGTGCCCTCCCCGTCATGATCCAGCGATCCGCCCTCCATGACGAAGTCGTTCCAGCTCAGGGTCGCGCCGGAATGAAGGCCGATCTGTTCGGCCACCGTCTCGTCGCCGGGCATCACATATTTCTCGCCCCAGCCGTTGAAGCGGAAGGCGGCGGCCGTCTTCGATCCCGCCCAGAACAGAGGACCGGTGTCGCGCAGCCAGACGTCGCCGAACACGCCCGCCACCACCTCGACGTTCGCGCCGTCGGCGAAACGCGCCCCCACGCCCTCCGCCAGCTCCGGCGCCCCGACCATCAGCTTCACCCGTTCGCGCCCCGGCCCGGCCAGGGCCCGCACCAGAGCCTCGACCTCGTCCTGGGCCTGTTCGAAGGGTTCGAACCAGTATTCGGCATGGCTGGGCCAGCCCACCCAGATGGCGCGGTGCGGAGCCCATTCGGCGGGGAGAGGAGCGGTCATGGGCGGGCGAGAGTCCTGTCAGGGTTCGAAGGCGACGGGCGGGCGATCCGCGAGCCGCGCCATATGGCCCCAACCGCCCCCGACTTCAACGGCGCCGGACGCCAAGGGGCTGCGGCCAAAGAAAAAGGGCGGCCCGCGACCGGACCGCCCTTCGTCAGCACATTGCTCGCTTCACTTAGAACGAGATGCGGGCGCCGAACTTAATCTGCCAGGTCGAGGCCGGCAGTTGGGCGTTCGGGCGCTTAGCCTCACCACCGAGCGGCGTTCCGGCAGCGCCTGCGCTTTGCAGCGAGGAGTACTGGTACACTGCATTGGGGGCGGCGCAGGAGGAGGCGACGCCGGCCGTCTGGCAGTTCAGCACAACCGTACCGACGCCGCGATAGAACGGATACTGCTCCAGAACGCCCCACTTCTCGTTGAGCAGGTTCCCGAAGTTCTCGATGTCCATGTACAGCTTCAGCTTACCGGTCGGCAGAACCGGAACCGGGATTTCCTGCGACAGGCGCAGGTCCACCGTGGTGACGGCGCCGGTGCGGAAGGCGTTCCGCGGCGCAATCGAGCCGGCGTACTTGATCAGACCCGTGTTGTTCAGGAAGGCGTTGAAGTCCGTCAGATTAAAGCCCGACGCATAGGTGATGCGGGGATCGCTCGTGGCGGTGACGACGCCGTTGCCGTCGGTCTGGGGCACGTAGAAGAGCTGGTTCGACGTACCCAGGGCGCCGGAGTACGACTGCGGAACGGCGTTGCCGAAATCGTTGTCGTAGTTGCCCGTGCGGCTGCTATGATAAACGTAGGAGAAGGGCAGGCCCGAGCGGCGTTGGGCGAAGACGTTGATGGACGTTTCGTTGTCGCCGAAGAAGGCGCGGGTGTAGTTCGCGTTGACCGTGAACTTGTGACGGATTTCGTAGTCCGACGTCGCCAGCACCGGGTTGTTGTGATCAGCCGAAGCGAAGCGGACATAGGACGAGTCCGGCTGCGAGCTGGTCATCGGATTGCCGTCTTCCGATTCCGTGTAGGTGTAGGTGCTGCGGACGTCCAGACCTTCGAACACACCGTCGCGCCACGTCTTCTGACCCGTCAGAGCGACCGAGGTGGAGGATCCGCCGTCCTTCAGATTATCCAGCAGCAGATCGAAGACCACCGGGCCGGTCGGGTGGGTATAGACCGGACGACCGTCCGGCGCTGAACCCGAGCGGGTTGCGAGCAGATCTCGGTAATAGAGGGCGTTCTCGAAATCCGTACGGATGACGTCCGCCTGCAGACGGAAGTCTTCGATCAGCGGCAGGCGGAAATCGCGGGCGACCGTCAGGTTGTACTTCCAGGCGCTGGGGATTTCGAAGTTCGGATCCAGCGCCACCACGCTGCCGTTGCCGGGCGTGAAGGTGCAGTTCGCGCCGGTGGGAACGACGGAGAGATCCGTCACGCCCCGAATGGCGCCGGTGCAGACCGCATTGGTGATCCGCGCGCCGTCGTTGCCGAAGGGGTTGCCGATCTGGACGTTGGTGCCGATGGCCGAGAAGCGACCGACGCCGCCCGAGATCGACCAGTCGCTGGGCGTCCAGTTGAAGCCCAGGCGCGGCATCAGCAGGTCACGACCGTCCAGATTGGCGGTGTTGTCGAAACCGTTGCGGGTGCGGAAGTTGGTGTTCAGCACCGGACGGTCGTCCATGGCGAACCAGTCGTAGCGCAGGCCGTAATTCAGGCGAAGCGTGTCGCTGATCTGCCAAGTGTCTTCGGCGTACAGCGAGTTCACGTCGTAACCGAATTCGACAGCCCCGTCGCGCGCAGTGCCGAACCGAGCGGGAACGGTGCCGCCGGTCGGGTTGACCGCGCCGCGAATGATCAGGCCAGAAGCGTTACCGGCCAGGAAGTCGGCATAGCTGTTGAACGTCCACTGACCCAGCGACTGCGACACGAAGACGTTGGTGAAGTCGCGCGTTTCAATCCGCGCGCCGGCCATGAAGTCGTGCGAACCCCAGCTATAGCGGCCGATCAGTTCGGCGTTCTTCACTTCACTGTACAGATAGTTGTCGTGACGGAAGTTGTCGGCGCCGAACTGGATTTGCGGCGTGCCCGAGCCGGCTTGAACACCCGCCAGATCGGAAACGTTGACCGTGACTTGGCCGACAGTCAGTCCGCCGACAGGCAGCTGGGTGGTTTCAGTTTCCTTGTAGCCGACCCGCAGTTCGGTCGAGAAGGCGTCCGTCCACTGCGAGTTCAACTGAGCGTTCCAGGTCGTGAGGCGCTCATCCTTGACATACTGGCTGGATTCCAGCGCCAACCGCGGCTGCGTGGTCGAGCCGCCGTTAATGAAGGCCGACGTGGTCGAACCGTTGAACGAGGTGCCGGTCGTCTCTTGGAAGGTCACGGCCAACCGGTGGTTGGCGTTGATGTTCCAGTCGATTTTCGCAAGGTACTTCTCGTCCTGGACGGGAGGCGCCACATTGACGAAAGAACCGGTTTCATAGCCGTAGCGCGTCTTGGCGCCTTGCCGGAAGGTTTCGACGGCCGAAGTGGTGATGCGCGGAATCGGATTTGCGAAGCCGGCGTCGACCGGACCTTCGTTCAGCGAGAACTGCGACTCAAACTTTTCGTAAGACGCGAAGAAGAACAGGGTGTCGCGGATGATCGGACCGCCCAGGGTGGCGCCCCAGGTCTTTTCGTCGAAGACGCGGTTATAGTCTTGGCGGGCGCGGAAACCGTTGCCGCGCGGGCCGTAACCCCAGTACCGGTCGCCCAGCAGGCTGTCGTCCGACTTCTCATAGAAGGCCGAGCCCGAGAAGGTGTTGGTGCCGGACTTGGTGACGGCGTTGATCGAACCGCCGACAAAGCCGTTGTTGATGACGCTGAAGGGCGCCACCGAAACGTTCAAAGCCTGAATGGCGTCGATGGAGATCGGCGACCGTTGGGTGGGATAGCCGTTGCCGTTCAAGCCGAACTCGTCGTTCTGGCGAATGCCGTCGACGGTGAACTGGTTCTGGCGCGTATTGGTGCCGGCGAACGACAGGGCGTCTTCGTTCGAGGGGTCAAGCGTCACAAACGGATCGAGGCGCGCGATGTCCTTCGGATCACGGCTGATCGAGGCGGCGGCGGCGATGTCGCCCGCGCCGTAGTTCGAGCCGGTGCCGTAGCCGAAGTCGTTGGAGAAGCGCTGGCCGGTCACCGTAATGGCTTCCAGCTCGGCGGCGGCCTGATTGACGATCACGTCGCCGTTGACGGCGTCGCCCACACCGATGCTGTCCAGCTGAATGCCGCCTTCACCGGCCGCGCTTGAAACCGTCACCGTGTACGGTCCGCCGGCGCGCAGACCCCGCGCGCTGTAGAAGCCCGACGAGTCCGACATGGTGGTGACGGTCGTGCCGGTGGGCTCGTGAACGATGGTCACCGAGCCGACCACGGCCGCGCCGGAGCCGTCCAGGATGCGGCCGCGGATGGCGCCGGTCGTCTCTTGAGCAAAGACGGCCGTCGAGGCCGACATCATGATGGCGGCGGCCGAAACGCCGTACGCCAATTTACGGAAGGTCATTCGCTATCCCCAGCTGGTGGACCAAAAAAGTCGGAAACGTGGTCGTCACGTCTAAATCCGGCCCCGTGTACGATCCATCTTGTAACGCTAGGTGACACATATGTGTCAGAGTCGTGACAGCGCCCTTGGGTGGCTCAGAGAGCACACCCTTGACGCCCTTAAGCGCAAATTTTGTTCAGGAAACCCGCTCGAACACGTCCGCTACGCCCTCGGCGGTGCGCCGAATGGCGCGCGGCTCGTGGAAATTGCCGTTGACCTGACTCTGGGCGATCACATGGGCGCGGAACCGGACGAACAGAGCAGGATCCGGGGCATGGGGTTTAGACCAGAAGTCGTTCAACGCCTGCTGATCCGTCAGACCGTCGAAGTTGAAGAAGGCGTCGCCCAGCACCTTGACCGGCGTCTGGAACCCCAGGGCCGAAAGCGCGGCGGAAGAGTTGTTGACCACCATGCCCTGAGAGGCGCGGCACAGCTGGGCCAGGTTTCCGCCGTCGATGAAATCGACCCGGCCTTGCAGCTCCCGCTCGATGACCAGGCGCCGCGTGACGGCTTCCAGATCGATCAGGCCCGGGTCCAGAGGGTGGTTCTTGATCACCAGCCGCGACGCCTTGGGCGCATGGACGGCGAAACTGGTCATCACCTCCGCGAGGAAGGCCGTATTGTCGGCATAGCGGGAATAGCGCAGCAGCTGGGCGTCGCCCTCCCGCTGAAGACAGGCGATGAAGAAGGGGCCCCGCGCGGCAATCACCTCCACATCGTTGCGTGACGGCGACTGAAGGGCCAGACCGAAATATCGCCGGACGTGACCCAGGCACTGGCTGAGCGGAGAGGCGGTATAGTGGCTGGCGTGGCGCGGAAAGAGAAAGCCCCCCACGGCCTGAGCCACATGATAGGCGGTGATGTTGACCACATGGTGCGGCAGGATCCGCCCCACGGGTTTCGGATCGGGCAAAAGCGGCGCCGGCTCCGGATAGCCGTCCTTGAAACGCGGCAGGCCGCTTGAGGCGTTCACGCCGTTCTGTTCGACGGTGATCCAGTCCGGGCGGAAATAGCCGTTCTCCAACACCCAAACGCGTGGCCCAAGTCCTTCCGCCGCAGACAGAACCGCGCGATTGTAAGGGCCGCCCTCGCCGAACAGCAGAAGATCGGTGAAATCGGCCGTCAGTTCCGCCAGTCGCGAAGCCCAGACCTGGGCGGAGTGTTTGAACACCCTTCCCCCCGCTCGCGGCCAGTTCAAGGCGTCGCCCGCATTGAAGATCATTCGCTGGACGGTCGCGCCGCGGGCTTCGAGAGTCCGCGCCAAGGCGACGCCGAACGGCCCGAACGGCGCCGAGACGATAAGGAATCTCCGACCATCCAAGCTTTGGATCGCGCGACCTGGCCCGGCCTCCGCACCGTTTTTTTGAGACGTAGGGAAGACGGCGATTTCGGCCGCCCGCTGCGGCGTGGGGGTGCGAAGGCGAAGCTGAGGTCGAGGCGCGCTCATGACCTCTCCGCGAAGCCGGTAGCGCCTGCGCCGCCGGCCCAAGAAGGTTCGATTGGAGTGTCTTAAATCGACCATCTAAGGGGTTCCACGCCGTCCGGCCTGGCGATCCATACAACGCCAGGTCGCTTCACCTCTCCTATCAGAACATCTGGCGCAAGAGAATTTGTTCGATGGCTTTGTCGCGCTTAGCCGCAGAGGGATCAACCCACTAAAGCTGAGCGATGGGGAAACTGCGGGGGCGGCTGAGGCAGGCGCACGAAGAAGCCGACGCCCTGGATGCAAGGGCGCCGGCTCTCCAACTTTCCGCTGACAGACTTCCAAGAACAAGACCCGATCTGACGATGTCAGACCGAGTCTTGCCTGTCTTAGAAGTTGATGTCGATGGTGGCGCGACGGTTGAGCGGTTCGCGCACGCCGTCGGCGGTGGGCTTGGCCAGGGCGGTTTCGCCCTTGCCGTCCAGGGCGATGACGCCGCCGTTGACGCCTTGGGCGACCAGGGCGTCCGCGACGGTGCGCGAACGACGGTTCGACAGGCCGACGTTATAGGCGGCCGAGCCCGAGGTGTCGGTGTAGCCGACGATCAGGACGCGGGTCGGACGGCCCGTCTTGGCGTAGTTGGCGGCCTGGGTCACGACCGAGCGAGCCTCAGCCGTCAGGTCCGAGCGATCCCAGTCGAAATAGACCACGAACTGACGCGCGGCCGGGGTCTGCGGAACCGGCGGCGGGGGCGGCGGGGGCGGAGGCGGCGGAGGCGGCGGGGGCGGCGGAGGCGGCGGAGGCGGCGGGGCCGCTTCTTCGGCGCCGAAGCTGTAGCGCAGGCCCAGGGTCACGGTGTGCGACTGATCATAGTCGCCGTCCCATTCGCCGAAGGCGGTTCCGCCGACGGTGGTCGATTCCCACGAGGCGTCGCCCGTCAGATAGCGGTAGGTCAGGTCGATGTTGGCGCGGTCGCTGACGGCCCAGGCCAGACCGGCGATCGCCTGGGCGGCGAACTTGGTCGAGCTGTCGTCAACGGCGAACGCGGCGCCGCGGTTGGCGCGCAGATTGCCGATGGTGTCGACGTTGACGCGGTTCACGCCGGCGCCCAGGCCGACGAAGGGACGAACGCCCCAGGCTTCATAGCCGAAGTCATAGATGACGTTGGCCATCAGGGTGGCGGACTCGATGTCGCCTTCCGGAGAGAAGCAGCCGCCCGTCGCCGGGGTCAGGTTGCACAGGCCCTGCGTGCCCGAAACCGCGCGCACCGTGCCGATGTCGCCCGAGCGGTAGCCGCCTTCGAGCTCGACGCGCCAGTTGGGGTTGAAGCGATAACCCAGGCGAGCAAAGGCCGCCCAGCCGTTATTCACCTCATAGTTCCAGTTCGCGCCGGTCGTCGACGACTCGGCGTTGATGTCGTCGATCATGTGGTAGCCGGCGTCGATCGCGCCATACCAACCGTTGGGATCTGCCGAGGCCGCGCCAGCTGAGAACAGCCCGGCGACAGCGACGGATGCGAGAAGTTTGAGCTTCATAGCTTCCTCGTTCTGTAAAAAATGCCCGAAGCCGAGCTGTCCGCCCGACGTTCAGGAGCCGAACGGCAGGCTGCGGCTGCGGTTCCCTCGCATCTGCGAACAATGTGGCGACTGTGGCGCCGTTTCAACACAAAAGACCTGTGCGCCGACGGCCCCTCGAGCCTCTCCGCTTGCCTTACCGCAGGGGGAGGCGCCTAAGTTCCGCCCATGAGGAAACACGGCCGCGCCTCCAAAGCGGCGAACGAAACCGGGAAGGACCCTCCATGCGCGAAGCCGTCATCGTCTCCACCGCCCGCACCCCGATAGGCCGGGCCTATCGCGGGGCCTTCAACGACACCCAGGCCCAACAGCTGGGCGCCCATGCCGTCAAACACGCGGTCCAGCGCGCCGGCGTCGATCCGGCCGAGATCGAGGACGTGATCATGGGCGCGGCCCTGCAGCAGGGCTCGACCGGAACCAATGTCGCCCGCCAGGTCGCCCTGGCGGCCGGCCTGCCGTCTTCGGTTCCGGGCATGAGCCTGGATCGTCAATGCGCCTCGGGCCTGATGGGCATCGCCACGGCGGCCAAACAGGTGATCTTCGACCAGCAGAAGATGGCGGTCGGCGGCGGGCTGGAGAGCATCTCCCTGGTCCAGAACCAGTATATGAACCTGTACCGCGGCAAGGACGAGGCCCTGCTGAAGCTGGCGCCCCATATATATATGTCGATGCTGGAGACGGCCGAGGTCGTGGCCCGCCGCTACAACATCAGCCGCGACCGCCAGGACGAATACGCCCTTCAGTCCCAGCAGCGCACGGCGGCGGCCCAGGCGGAAGGGCGACTGGACGCCGAGATCGTGCCCATGACGACCACCATGCTGGTCACGGACAAGGCCACCGGCGAGACCGCTTCGAAAGAGGTGACCCTGTCCAAGGACGAGGGCAACCGGCCCGAAACCACTCTGGAAGGGTTGAAGGCGCTGAAACCCGTCTTCGGCAGCGGCGAGGCGATCCAGCAGGGCGAATACATCACCGCCGGCAATGCGTCCCAGTTGTCCGACGGCGCCTCGGCCTGTGTGATCATGGAGGCCGGCGAGGCGGTGAAACGCAATCTTCAGCCGCTCGGCGCCTATCGCGGCATGGCGGTGGCGGGGGTGGAGCCGGACGAGATGGGCATCGGCCCCGTCTACGCCGTGCCCAAGCTGCTGAAGCGCCACGGACTGACGGTGGACGACATCGGCATCTGGGAGCTGAACGAGGCCTTCGCCGTCCAGGTTCTCTATTGCCGCGATACCCTAGGCATCCCCGACGAGCTGCTGAACGTCTCGGGCGGCGCCATCTCCATCGGCCACCCCTATGGCATGTCGGGCGCCCGGATGACCGGCCACGTCCTGATCGAGGGCAAGCGGCGCGGGGCCAAATACGGCGTCGTCACCATGTGCGTCGGCGGCGGCATGGGCGCGGCGGGACTGTTCGAGATCTATTGAGGCGCGGCCACGCCCCATTCCAGATTCGTCATCCTCGGCTTGACCCGAGGACCGGGCGTGGATCGGGCTGTGCATCGCCTTTGGCGCAATGCGGCGGACCACCCGGCCCTCGGGTCAAGCCCGAGGGTGACGATGGCGCGGGATCAAACCTTCTCGCTGATCTTGATCGCCGCGCGGCATCCCGCCTTGATCACCCCGCTCAGCAGCCGATAGGCCGGCGCCTCGCGGCTGCCGTGCTCGACGGCGTGGTCGTGGTGGGCCAGCTCCTCGTCGCGGAACTGTTTCAGCTCGGCGGCCAGGGCCGGGTCGCGGTCGCCGATCTCGGCGATCTGGTCGGCGTAGTGTTTCTCGATCACGCTCTCGACCGCCTCGGTGCAGGCGTGGGCCGCCTTTTCGCCGATCAGGGCCGTGCCGGCGCCCAGGGCCGAGGCGGCGATGCGCCACAGCGGCGTCATGGCCGTCGGCCGCACGCGGCGTTCGTTCAGCAGTCGCTCGAACCGGGCCAGGTGAACCGCCTCCTGATCCTGCATTTCGCCGAGGTCGCGCACGATGTCGCCGCGCGCCTTGCGCCCCTCGAACACGGCCTTCTGTGCGCGATAGATCAGGACCGCCGCATATTCGCCGGCGTGATCGACGCGAAGGATTTCGTCCATCCGCGCCCTGTCCGCGCCCAGGCCCGGGCGGGGCAGAGGAGTGTGCGGGGCGGCGTCGGTCATGGGATCAGGCCCTTTCGAAGCGGGGGGCGCGGGCGTCCTTGGGGCGTTTGGTCGCCAGCAGGCTGAACCCGGCCAACGCCAGGGAGATCAGGGCGTTCCAACCGGCCATCGACAGGCCCAGCCAGCTCCAGGCCACGGAATCGCACATGGCCACCCTCTGGGCCGGCCCCGTGCCCAGGGCCAGGGCGGTCAGGCTCTCCAGATCGACCGACCCGCTGCTGACGCAGGTCGCCGGCAGGCTCCACCACTTGTATTCGCCGCCCATATGGAAGACGGCGGTGATCGCGCCCGTCGCAAACACGGCCCCCAGCAGGAAGGCGGCGATCCGGGGCGTGCCGCGCCGGCCACCGCTCAGCAGCGTCCAGGCCGTCGCCACGGCCGCTACGGCCACGGCGCCCCAATAGACCTCGCGTTGCTTCAGACAAAGGTTGCACGGCGCCAGGCCCGCGAACCGTTCGAACCCATGGGCCGCGCCCAGCATGGCCAGCGACGCGGCCAGGGCGAAGGCGGTCCACCAACGGGTCAACAGGCGATAGAGGCTTCTCATTGCGAAACGGTCTTACTCCGGTCCGGTCTCCGCGTCGACTTACAGAAGCTTCACCGCGATTATCAGGCCGACCAGCAGAACCAGGCCGGTCCCCGACCACAGAGCCAGGCGCTTTTCCACCTGGGCCAGCATGGCCTGGCCCCAGCGTTTCAGAATCCAGGCCTCCAGGAAGAACCGCCCGCCCCGTGTCACGACCGACGCCGCCATGAAGACCGGAAAGCTGAAGGCCGCCAGGCCCGAGGCGATGGTCACCAGCTTGTAGGGGATCGGCGTCAGCCCCTTGATCAATATGACCCACAGACCCCACTGGGCGAACCACTGGCGGAAATGATCCAGCCCGTCGGCATGGCCCAGGAACCGCAGGATCGCCAGGCCCACGTCGGTCAGGAAATAGCCGATGGCGTAGCCCAGCATCCCGCCCAGAACCGAGGCGATCGTGCAGACCCCGGCGTAGACATAGGCCCGCTCCGGCCGGGCCAGGATCATCGGCGCCAGCATGACGTCGGGCGGAATGGGAAAGAAGGAACTCTCGGCGAAGGAGACCGCCGCCAGGGCCGGCGTGGCGTGGCGATGGCGCGCCAGGTCGAACACGCCGTCATAAAGTCTGCGAAGCATGGAGATTTCCTCGAACCGCCCCGCCCTAGCAAGACCCGGTCCCGCCGTCACCCGCTGCGACACCGCAACGCTCGCGACCGGCCCCGTCGCGCGTTATGCCCCCGCCATGACCCCCTCCCGCCCCGCGCCTCAGGTTGACGACGTCAGCCACGACATCACCCGCCTGCTGCGCCGCCTGTCCGACGAAGGGGGCGAGGCCGGCCTGACCCTGGACGAGATCCGCGATCGGCTGGACGAGCGCGCCTACGGCCTTTTGATCCTGCTGCTGTCCATCCCCTGCCTGGTGCCGGGCCTTTACGGCGTGCCCCAGGTCGTGGGCGTCATCGTCATTCTATTGGCCGCACAGATGCTGGTCGGGCGCGAAGAGCCCTGGCTGCCGCGCTGGTTCCTGAAGCTGCGCGCCAAGGGCTCCTGGCTGAAGGCCATGGCCGATTTCGCCGAAACCAAACTGGGCTGGATCGACCGGCTGTCGCGCCCCCGCCTGCGACGCTTCGCCGACGGTCCGGGCGAGAAGCTGGCGGCGATCTTCATGATCCTGGCCACGGCCACCATCGTCCTGCCCCTGACCAACACCGTCCCCTCCGTGGCCCTGGCCCTGCTGTCGGTCGGCCTGATCCAGCGCGACGGCCTGTTCGTGATCGCCGGAGCGGCGGTGACGACGGCCTGGCTGACGATTTTGGGCGCGGTGGGAACCGGCCTATTGATGGGCGCCGAGTGGGCGACCCGCTGGCTGCCGGGCTGAGGCCGGGAGTGGTTCCAGCGCTGCAAGCGTAACCTTAGATGTCCAAGAATTAACGGGCGTCTGGGCGGCGATCCGTGGAAGGTGGCGTGACCGACCGACGGTCGATCTTTCTCAAATTCCTTTCACGGCGCGTCATGGCTTTGCCTCTTCGTTTCTCCCGCATCTTGTTCGTCGCCGCCGGCGCGCTGCTGGCCGCCGCCCTGCCCGCCGCCGCCCAGGACTACCGCCAGTCCTTCCATCCCGATCAGCTGAAGGGACCGCCCGCCGGCGCGCTGAACGAGGTCTTGGTGCTAGGCACGCCGCACTTGTCGAACATGGGCGACGGCTTCAAGGTCGAAAGCCTATCGCCGCTACTGGATCGGTTGGCGGCCTGGAAGCCGACCGCCATCGCGACCGAGGATCTATCGGGCCTGCAATGCGACAGCCTGCGTCGCTATCCGTCGCGCTATGCCGAGACGGTCGAAACCTATTGCTGGGATCCCGCCCCCGCCGCCCTGGCGACCGGTCTGGACGTGCCAGCCGCCAACGCCGAGGCCGAGCGGCTGCTGGCCGAGTGGCCCGCACACCCCACGCCGGCCCAGCGGCGTCATCTGGCGGCGGTCTTCCTGGCGGCCGGCGAGCGGGGATCGGCCCTGGTCCAATGGCTTCGCCTGCCCGCCCAGGACCGCACCGCCGGGGACGGTCTGAACGACGCCTTGGTCGCCGTGCTGAACCGGATCAAGGACCGAGCCAATGAGACCTATCTGATCTCCGCGCCCCTGGCCGCGAGGCTGGGGCTGGAGCGGCTGTGGAGCGTCGACGACCACTCCGCCGACACGCCCGATCCGACCGATCCCATCGAGAAGAAAGCCTATGCCGACGCGATCATGGGCGCGTGGAATAATCCCGCTAGCCAAACCCGACGAACGCAGGATGCGGAACTGGGCGCCGCCCTCGATCAGCCCGACGGCGTGCTGCGCATGTACCGCGTCTATAATGCGCCGACGACGCCGCCCCTGATCTATCAGTCCGACTTCGGCGCCACCCTGGTCGAGCCGTCGCCGCAGGCCTTCGGCCGCCGCTACCTCGGCTATTGGGAAACGCGAAACCTGCGCATGGTCGCCAATATGCGCGATGTTCTGGGCCGCTATCCGGGCACGCGGATGCTGACCATCGTGGGGGCCTCGCACAAGGGCTACTACGAGGCCTATCTGGACCAGATGCACGATGTCCGGCTGGTCGATCCCGAACCCGTCCTGCGCTGATCGCATGAAGAGGGCGGAGCCGCCGTTCATCACGACCCCGTGGGTCTGCCTTGGCTCTGTCGTCATCCGCGACTAGGTTCCGCGCCAATCGGCGGCCCCTTTCGGTTAAGCCCGCCTCAGAACGCTACGCGGGAGACGCGCCATGAACGACATGACCCCCAACCCCCATCAACCGACGGCGGAACAGATCGACCGGGAGAACCCCCTGGGCGTCGACGGTTTCGAATTCGTCGAATTCACCGGCCCTGAGCCCCAGGCGATGATCGCGCGGCTGGAGATGATGGGCTTCACCAAGACACATGTGAACCCCAAGACCGACGTGGTGCGCCTGAAACAGGGCGACATCTCCTTCCTCGTCCACCGCTCGCCAAAGGGCCAGGCGGCGGACTTCGCCAGGGATCACGGCCCCTCGGCCAACGGCATGGCCTTCCGCACCAATGACGCCAAGGCCGCCTATGAGGGGGCGCTCCAGCGCGGCGCCGTGGCCGCGACGGATGCCGACGGCGGCGCCCTGGGCGACTATCCCTATATCCTGCAAGGCATCGGCGGCTCGCTGCTGTATGTCATCGACCAGTACGGCGACGCCGGCTCCCTGTATGACGCCTGGGACGAGATCGAGGGCTGGGAAGAGGCCGAGCGCAAGAACAACGTCGGCCTGGAGGTGCTGGACCACCTGACCCACAACGTCCGTCGCGGCCAGATGCGCACCTGGTCGGGCTTCTACAACTCGGTCTTCAACTTCGAGGAGCAGAAGTATTTCGACATCAAGGGCAAGGCGACCGGCCTGTTCTCCCAGGCCATGATCGCGCCCGACCGCGCCATCCGCATCCCGCTGAACGAGAGCCAGGACGAAAACTCCCAGATCGAGGAGTTCATCCGCCGCTACAACGGCGAAGGCATCCAGCACATCGCCCTGACCACCGAGAACATCTTTGAGACGGTCGAGGCCATGCGCGCCCGCGGCGTGGACTTCCAGGACACGATCGAGACCTATTTCGAACTGATCGACAAACGCCTGCCCAACCATGGCGAGGACGTGGAGCGGATGCGCAAGAACCGCATCCTGATCGACGGTTCGGACGAGGAGGGGCTGCTGCTGCAGATCTTCACCCAGGACACCTTCGGCCCGATCTTCTTCGAGATCATCCAGCGCAAGGGCAACGAAGGCTTCGGCAACGGCAATTTCCAGGCCCTGTTCGACTCGATCGAGCTGGACCAGATCCGTCGCGGCGTCATCAAGGTCGACGCCTGAATGAAGATGCGGCCGCCGACCTGGCTGCCCTGGCTCGGCCCGGCCCTTGCGGCCGGCGCCGGCGCCCTGGCCGGGCGCTTCTGGCTGGACGGCGGCTTCTGGACGGTCCTGATCGCCGCCCTGATCTGCGGCTTCGCCCCCATCGTCGCCTACAGGATCTGGAAACGGCTGCACCACCGGGGGTGAGGGGTGAAGTTGGCGCTCGCCAGCAAGTGGATGGATCGAGAATACTGGGGAGTTGTAGCGGCAGTTAGAACTGCCAACACGTTCGACAACGAGTATGCCGTGCCGAAGCACAAGAAGCTCATCCCAAAGAACGAGCGTCATCATTGGTGGCCGAAGACGCTATCACGGCACTGGGCTGACAGCGCTGGCCTGGCTCACAGCCTGTCTTGCGACGGTGAGCTCGTAACATCCAAGCCGGAGCAATTTGGAGCGATCCGCAACGACAACAATATCTATCTTAGCGATGTGGCGAGCCCTTGGGACGAGTCGTTCGAACACACATTCGGACCACCCGACGCTCTGATCACTCCGTTGATTGACTGGTTGAAAACGGCGGAGTCGCCGATCGTTCCCTCCGACAGCACACTCTCTAAGCGCCTCACGCCGCTTATCGTCGATGAGGAACGTTTCACGTCACTCACCAAAGTTCTCGCTTCGCTTATCGCCCGTAGTCCCAGTTTCCGTCACAGAGTTAAAAGCGGGACGCGCGCACTACGCGAACGCATTGGGCTCGACCCCAACAACGGTGATCGTGGCCTGCTCGGCATGAATGTTCGCAATGCTCAAGCGACGCTGTCAGAGGCTATGACGCGAGGCAAGTTCGCCGTGCTTCTCAGCGGTAGTCGTGAGTTCATATTTGGCGATGGTTTCTTCCACAACGTGCACTCGGTCGCCAACTCTCCACGGGGTGTCCGTTGTATCGTTCCGCTGACGCCAGCGATTGCAATCTTCTACACACACCCAATGCGCTATCATTCCTACCCACGCGCCTTTGTGTTGAATCTAACAAACGACGAAATCGATTTCGTAAATCGCTCGGTTCAGATCTATTCCAAGCGCTTTGTCTTCTATCGGTCACAGCCGCCCAACATTGAAGAGACGTTCACTCGGTGCGCTCATCTACAATGGCAGTACGATAAAGTTGATTGGACAGACGCATTGGAGACCGCCGTAGCGGATACGTTCTTCGGAAACGACTCGATGTTTTACCCACCCGCTGAGTAAGCAGTTGGGCTAATCTAGAAATCAGCGTGACGAAGGAATGTCTGCAGCTGGGTGGAATGCTGAACGTCGCTTAGTGGTCGATTAGCGACCAACCCTGCAAGATCAAAGAGACCTTCCGCTAATGGGCGGCTCCAACTCACGCGGGCGAGCCATCTCAACGCCCAAACTCAACACTCTGATTTTCCCTCGTTTCCGATTTTCTTCGGCCAATCGACCTGACACGCCCGCACACGGCGTTACACTGCGACAGACCGGCGTCTCGGAGGAATGTGCACCCATTGCACTCGGTTTTTCGGCGCGGAGGAGTTTCACCATGCGCATCGCCTGTTCTGGACTGATTGCACTCTTTGCACTGTGTTTTTCCTCGGCCCAGGCCCAGGACGCCGCGCCGCGCTGGTCGCTGGCGATCCACGGTGGGGCGGGCGTGATCGAGCGGTCCAGCCTGACGCCTGCGCAGGACGCGGCCTATCGCGCCGCGCTGCAAGCCGCCTTGGACGCCGGTTCGGCCGTGCTGAAGAGCGGCGGCTCGGCGCTGGATGCGGTCCAGGCCGCCGTCCAGGTCATGGAGGACGATCCCCTGTTCAACGCCGGGCGCGGAGCGGTCTTCACCGCCGCCGGTCGTAACGAGCTGGACGCCGCCGTCATGAACGGATCGGACCTGACCGCCGGCGCGGTCGCCGGCCTGACCACCACCCGCCACCCCGTCGCCGCCGCCCGGGCGGTGATGGAGCGGTCGCCCCACGTCATGTTGATCGGCCCCGGCGCCGACGCCTTCGCCGCCTCGGTCGGGTTGGAGCAGGTCGATCCGTCCTTCTTCTTTACCGAGCGCCGCTGGCAGGGTCTGGTCAAGGCCCTGACCGAGGCCGGCCTGCCCATACCGGAACGCCCCGCCGGCGCCGCCGCGCCCGTCGACCGATCGGCCGCCCCCCACGCCAGCGTCGCCCCGCCCCTGAACGAGAAGAAGTTCGGCACGGTCGGCGCCGTGGCCCTGGACAGCCAGGGCCGCCTCGCCGCCGCCACCTCGACCGGCGGCATGACCGCCAAACGGTGGGGCCGGGTCGGGGACGTGCCGATCATCGGCGCGGGCACCTATGCCTCCAACGCCGACGGCTGCGCCGTCTCGGCCACCGGCTCGGGCGAATATTTCATCCGCTCCACCGTCGCCCGCGACATCTGCCGCCGCACCGCCGACGGCGCGACCGTCCAGGCGGCGGCGGAGGCCGAAATCGCCGACGTCGGCTCGATCGGCGGCGACGGCGGCGTCATCGCCATGGGCCTGAACGGAACCCCCGCCTTCGCCATGAACACCTCGGGCATGTATCGGGGGGCGGTGTCTTCGAATACCCCGACCCGCGTCGCCATATACGCCGACGAAGACTGACCTCCTCTTTCGTCATCCTCCGACAAGCCGCGCAGCGGCGCAGATCGGGGACCCAGCGGCGCGAGCGAGCGCGAACCTGTCGCGGACTCGCCCCTTAGCGTTCTTGCGGCGGATGGATTTCGCCTTCGGCGCCGCTGGGTCCCCCGGTTCCGCTGCGCGGCCCGGAGGATGACGAAAGCAAAAAGCCGTTTCCTCCTGTAAGACTGACCCCATGACACCCACCGACGACGAACTGACCAAGATGGCCGAGGAGGAGCTGGACGCCGCCTGCGCCATGCCCTTCGTCGAGTTGAAGAAGATCACCCCCTGGGGCGACGCGTTCGAGGGCTTCGCCCCGTCGGGCCGCACGGTCGAGGTCGAGCGTCGCTATCTGTGGGCGGTCGAGCCCGAGGGCGGCGTCATCGTCGAGGTCGAGGTGCGCGACCGCGCCGCCCGGACCGGCGCCGAGGCCCGGGCCCTGCTGACCCCTGCGGCCTGAGGGCTGTTGTTAACCTTTTTCTTGGCCCGGCTTCGCCGCTGCGGCATCATGGTTCGGCGAACAAAGGGTCAGACAGGGTGCGGCATGTCGGCGAGCGTCTCCAACTATCCGCAGGATTTCCAGACACCCGATCCGGCGGCGTTAGAACCCGTTGACTCCACTCTACTCCTTGGCGTCCACCCGCTGCTGCTCCTGCTGCTGGCGGCCCTGATCCTGGGTCTGACGGTCCTGGCCTGGCGGGCCGGCAAGGGCGCCACGACCACCCAGGCCGACGCCGCCGAATCAATCTGGCGCGCCGTCGACCGCGCCTGCCACGCAGCCATGACCGCCAACAGCGACGCCCTGGTCGGCGCCGCCAAGGCCCTGCGCGCCACCTATGACGACTGTCTGGGCGCCGTCGTCGTCCTGGCCGAGGGGCCGTCCAAGCCGCTGAAAGCCGTCGATCACGCCCTGAAGGGCCGGATCAAGGAGACGGTCAAACCCAAGGAAGAGACGCCGCCGCAAGAGCCGACGGCCAAGCCCGACCAAGAAGCCCACCGTCCATCCCCCCCTCACCCCGCCGTCCCGGCCAATGTGACCGTGGTCTCCAACAGCCATGTGGTCATCAAGGGTGACCGCGTGGAGCACGCCCCCGCCGATGAATCCGGCCCCGCCCAAGCCCCCGGCGTCGCCGTGCTGGACAAGCCCCCCTACGCCCCGCTCCCGCCCCAGCCCGTCCCGCCGCCCGCTCCCGCCAAGCCGGTCGAGAAGGAGATCGAGCGAGAGATGACAAAGGCCGAACAGCTGGCCGCCCTGCGCGAGGCCGTGGCCCAGTTCAACGACCACTGGTGCCGCCGCAAGGAGCGGATCGAGGAACTGCGCGCCGCCCACCGCCAGCTGTCCACGCCGCGCCCCGGCGGCCAGACGCCCAGCCACGGCCGCAGCGCCCACTGATCCCTCCCTCTGTTCCCCCGGGCGCGATTTCGGTCTAGGCGTGGGGCATGAAACTCGCCTCGCTCAAGCACGGCCGCGACGGCCGCCTCGTGGTCGTCTCGCAGGACCTGCACTGGTTCACCGACGCCTTTCTGATCGCCCCCACGCTCCAGGCGGCTCTGGACGACTGGGCCCGCTGCGGCCCCCAGCTGGCGGCCCTGGCCGAGAGCCTGGAGCATGAGGCCGTGCCGCGCGGCCGCTTCCATGAACGGGACGCCGCCTCCCCCCTGCCCCGCGCCTATCAGTGGGCCGACGGCTCGGCCTATGTGAACCATGTCGAACTGGTGCGCCGGGCGCGCGGCGCCGAAATGCCCGAAAGCTTCTGGACCGACCCCCTGATGTACCAGGGCGGCTCCGACGGCTTCCTGGCCCCCCGCGACCCCATCCCGCTCGCCGACCCCGCCTGGGGCTGCGACCTTGAGGCCGAGATCGTGGTCGTGACCGGGGACGTGCCCCAGGGCGCGACGCGGGACCAGGCCCTGGCCGCCGTCCGCCTGGTCGGCCTGGTCAATGACGTCTCCCTGCGCAATCTGATCCCGGCCGAACTGGCCAAGGGTTTCGGCTTCGTCCAGTCCAAGCCCTCAAGCGCCCTCTCGCCCGTCTTCGTCACCCCCGACGCCCTGGGCGACCGCTGGAAGGACGGAAAGCTGCACGGCGAGCTGACGGTCCAGCTGAACGGCAAGGACTTCGGCAAGGCCGACGCCGGGGTGGACATGACCTTCGACTTCGGAACCCTGATCGCCCACCTGGCCAAGACCCGGTCCCTGTCGGCCGGAACGATCATCGGCTCGGGCACGGTCTCCAACCGCGACGCCGACGGCGGACCCGGCAAGCCGGTCACGGAAGGCGGCCTGGGCTATTCCTGCATCGCCGAGGTCCGCACGGTCGAGACGATCCTGCGCGGCGCGCCCGAAACCCCCTTCCTGACCCACGGCGACACGGTGCGGATCGAAATGCTGGACGATCATCACCGCTCCATCTTCGGTGCCATCGAACAGACGGTGGCCCCGCTTCCGGCCGGGTCCTGACGGGTGTAGGCTGCCCCACGTCGGCTTCCGGGGGGGAGGCCCGGAGAACGACATGCCGCCTGAAAAACTGATTCCGCTTCTGGTCTTCCCGGCCGTCCTGGCGCTTGTCCTGCTGCGGAACCGGCGGCGGCGGCCGCTGAAGCTGAAGTTCATCTGGGTGACGCCTGCGGTGGTCCTGCCGCTGATCGCGCTTGGCCTTTGGGGTTCGACCCAGGCGCCCGGCGCGGTCCACGCGCCGTTCGGCCCCGCCGGCTGGGCGATCCTGGCCTTGGGCGGACTGTTGGGGGGCTTGGCCGGCTGGTATCGCGGCAAGACCGTGGCCATCGAAAAGGAGCCGGACGGCAGCCTCATGGCTCAGGCCTCGCCCCTGGGGCTGATCCTGCTGGTCGCCCTGTTCGCGGGCCGCACGGCCCTGCGCGACCTGATCGAAGGTCATGCGGCCCAGTGGCATCTGAACGCAATGGCCGTGACCGACGCCTTCCTGGTCTTCGCCATGGGGCTGATCGTCATGCAGCGCGTCGAAATCTACATTCGCGCCAAACGCATCCTCGCCGGCGGGACCGACGCCCATGTGGAGGTCGCGGCGCCGCCCGCCGCTTGACGGTGGGCCGACGCCGACGCGGTTGAATTGCGGCCGAGGCCGGTATAGGAGCGGTGCCTTCGCGCCTGTGCGGGTGTGGTGGAATTGGTAGACGCGCTGGACTCAAAATCCAGTTCCGAGAGGAGTGTCGGTTCGAGCCCGACCACCCGCACCAAAGATCAGATCCGGCGGACGCCGCCGCAGCCGCGCCCGCCGTCTCTCTTCTCGTCTCTTCAGTCTTCGATCGGGGTCGTCCGACCTGCGCCCGCCCCTGCGCCCAGGTCCGCGCCGGTCACGGGGTCCGACTCGGGGTCCGACATGGTCCGGCTCATGAAGGCTTCCACCGCCTTGCCCGCCTTGGCGTCCATCTCGACCGTGGCGTGGCCGTCGCCGCCGTCCACCGCCATCTGCATCTCGCGATCGGACACCACCTCCCACTGCTCGCCCTCGTTCCAGGGACCGGAGGCGTCGCCCTCGCCTTGGGACATGTTGTAATATTTGTCGGCGAACTCCGGCCGGCCGGGGATCTTGCCGGGCGGGAAGTTGGCGGGGATGGCGTAGAGCGCCTTTTCGAACGACTTCTGGTGCGCCACTTCGCGCGTCATCAGGAAGGACAGGGCGTCCTTGATCCCCGGATCGTCGGTGACGTTGATCAGCCGCTCATAGACGATCTTGGCCCGCGCCTCGGCGGCGATGTTGGAGCGCAGGTCGCAGGCCGGATCGCCGATGGAGTCGATATAGGCGGCCGTCCACGGCACGCCGGACGAGTTCACCAGGGCCGTGCCGCCGCCATAGAGGATCGACATGGTGTGGCTGTCTCCGCCAGAGGTCATGCTGGCGTAGAGATCCGCCTCTTCCTCGGCCGCCTCGGCCAGCTTGCCCTTGGCGCCGCGGTTCAACATGGCGACGATGGAGCCGATGACTTCCAGGTGGCTCAGTTCCTCGGTCGCAATGTCCATCAGCATGTCGCGCCGATTGACGTCCTCGTCGGCCAGTCCTTGGGTGAAGTAGCGCATGGCCGCCGCCAGCTCGCCTTGCGGCCCGCCGAACTGCTCCAGCATCAGGGTGGCCAAGCCGGGGTTCGGCTCGGCCACTCTTACCGTATACATCAGCTTCTTGTTGTGCATGAACATGGAGCAATCCTAGATTGTATCGCCGATCAACGGCTGGGGTTTTCGCCTTCGCGCTTAAGGCGCAGGAATTTATCGGTCAGGGTCGGCAGGCTCTCATCGACCCAGCGGGCCATCCGCTGCTCCTCCTCCAGGGTCGCAGCGAGCGGATCGAGCGCTGAGGTATAGTCGCCGTGCCGGGCCAGGAGGATCAGCCCCTTGTAGACGGCCGCCTCATAGTTCTCGAAGGCGAAGTTGGCGAAGGCGTTCTTCAGGATCTCGTCCTCGGCGAAGACATGGCCCATGGCCGCCATGGATCCGCCCATGGAAAGGGCGGCGTCCTTCAGGCCGGAAGGCGTCTCGTCAAACTGTCCCAGCAGCTGTTCCAGCCGGGTGATCTGCTGTTCGGTCTCGGCCCGGTGCGCCGTCAGCTGATCGGCGACCTCGGTGAAGTTCTTGGCGCGTTCGATCTGACGGTCCATCAGGGCCAGGGCCTGATGTTCGACCCCATGGGCGTTCTTCAGTCCGGTCACGAACACCTCGCGCCAGACGTCGTCTGTCATCACAGCCATACATCCGCTCCTTGATTGGGATGCGGAGGTAACCGGACCTGCCGGCCGATGTTTCCGGGTGTCGAATAGCGGACGCGCCGGAACGATCGCCGCCGTAATGCGCGTGCCGGACGGCCGGACCTGTGATGTGGAAGGGTCGCCTCTGCGGCGCGATCGGGGCGGCGATTACGCCGGGCCGACACTGCACGGCCTGTACCGGAGCCAGTCAGGTTCGGCGCGTCGCCGCGTCGGAGCCAGTCAGGTTCGGAACAGGCCGTGGAAGATCGAGGTACGATACAGGTTCGACCTGCGAAGGCTTTTGCCACTAAGTCGCAGTGTTGAAAAGATGCTTTTGTGCTTAAGCAAGTGTTTCGTCGTCCCGGTCCAAGGCGCGTCGCAGGAATCCGGTCACATCCTTCAAAACCGGGGCCTTGGCGCGAAACAGGGGCGAGAAGCTCGCCACCAGATCGGCGTGATCCAGGCCGGGATAGAGCTTGGCCTCAGACCGGCCGCCGACGGCGCGCTGGCGCGCGTGCAGCAGGCGGGTGTCCTCGTCATGGACCACGACGTCCGCCGTGCCGTGGCCCAGCCAGATCGGCGGAGCGTCGGGGCGGACGAAGGTGATCGGCTGGGTCAGGGTCGGATCGGGCGCCCGGCCGAAGGCGTTGCGGGACGCCGCCACATCGAAGGGCAGAAAGTCGTAAGGCCCCGCCAGACCGGCCGCGGCCCGGATCAGGTCCGGCCGTTCGACCGCCGCCATATAGCGCCGATCCAGGGTGATCATCATCGCCAGATAGGCGCCGGCCGAATGGCCCAGCACGCCCAGGCGGCGGGGGTCGCCGCCGTGGTCCGCCGCCGCCTCGGCCGCTGCAGCCGTCGCGGCGGCGGCGTCCTGAACGAAGGCGGGAAAGACCACCTGCGGAACCAGCCGATAGTCCGGCAGGGCGACGACGAACCCCTGGGCCGCCAGGGCCTGCGCCGCCCAGCCATACAGGTCGCGCGACCCTGAATCCCAGCCCCCGCCATAGAAGAAGACCAGGACCGGATGGGGACCCGGCGCCTTGGGCGCATAGAGGTCCATGCGCTGGCGCGGGTCGTCGCCGTAAGGCAGGTCGCGCGCCACGCGACGCGCGCCGGCATCCCGCGGGCCCAGGCTGTTCAACAGGCCGAGCGGCGAAAGCGCCGGGGAGCTCAGGGGCGAACAGGCCGCCGCCACCAGTCCCAGGGCGGGCGCGAAAAGGCCCCGGCGCGTCATCTGATCCGATCCATGGACCTCAATACGCCCGACGAGGCGAATCGGCTCAACATCGTCGAGACTCTTTTCCGGAAGTCCCTAGCGCGCGCCGGCGATCAGCTGGCCGCAGTTGGCGTCCTCCGCCAGACCGGGATCGACGAAGGCGAACAGGGCCGTCACCGGCGCCGCCACCGTCGCCAGAAGGCCGGCCAAGCCGCCCTGGCTCGCCACCGCGCCGACGTCCACCCCGACGCGGGGCGCCGTCAGCGGCCCCTGGACGGTGATGGGCGCCCAGACCCGCAGCAGGCGCGGCTTCTTGGACTCGCCGTCGATCCGCAGATTCAGCGTCTCCTGGCCCAGGTCGATCGACCCCCCGCCCTGGGCCAGCACCACATCGGTGTCGATGACCAGGGTCTTGGCGGCGGCCGTCCCGCCGCTGACGTTGAAATCGGCGACGGCGCAGCGGATCTGGGCGGTCGACTGATCTCCGCTCAGCAACTTCAACAGACCCGCGCTGGCGTTGATGCCCAACAGTTCGGCGAAGGCGGCCCGCATCCGCCCGTCCGGCACGACCAGGCTGATCGTGCCCTTGGACGAGGCGGCGAACTGGTGGACCGAGGCGCCCGGTCCCTCCAGTCGGGCGCGGCCCAGGGCACGACCCGTCAGCGGCGGCGCGCCGTTCCGGGCGGGCACGATGGACTCAAGAGGATAGCCGCTCAGCCGCAGGTCGACCCGGCTGTAGGGCCGCGCCTGGGTGGCGTCGATCCGCGCCGTCCCGTTCAGCGCCCCGCGATTGAAGTCGAAGCTGATCGGGTCGAGGTTCAATATCCCGTCCTTCAGCTCGGCGCCCAGGTTCACCGCCCGCACGTCCAGCTCATTGGCCTTCACCGCAGCGGCGCGATAGGTCAGGCTGCCGTCCATCTGGCGCAGCCGTTCTGTCTGGAGCGGCGCGTCCGGCAGCAGTTTTCCGCCCTTCGCCACCGGCGCCTCCGTCTCGGTTCCGCGCGCATTGGTGACGGTCCGCGCCCCCAGGACGGCCGCCAGGTCGTCGATGTCCAGACGACGCGACGCCAGTTCGGCCTCGACCCGCAGCCGGCCGCCGCCCTGGACCCGCAGATCGCCGGACAGGTCCGAGGCCCCCACCCGGCCGTCGAAGTCGTTGAAGGTCCAGACGGCCTCGTTCCGCTTCAGGGCGCCGCTCAGCCGGTAGGGGGGCGTATTGGGCAGGGTCAGGCCGGTCAGCAGATAGAGGTCCGCCAGATCGCGCCCCTCCAACGTCAGGGTCGCGTCGAACCGACCCAGGTCGAAGGGCCGGGTGACGGCGCCCGTAGCGGTCAGGCTGGAGCCCGCTCCCGCCATCCGGGCCTTGAAGCGATAGGGCCGGTCGCGGCGAATATTGACGAAGGGCCCGCCCTCGATCCGCAGCGTCAGAGGCGACCGGTTGACCGTCCCTTCGCCTTGCAGGAGGAAGCCCGCGTCGCCGTCTGCGCCTTCGTGCGCATCGACGGCCGCATCCAGGGTCATCTTGCGCCGCCGCTCTTCGAACACCAGACGCCCGTCGGTGATGACCAGCTTCTGAATCACCGGCAGTTTCATGCCTTGGCCGTCGTCGGCGTGGTCGGCGTTCAAAGCCCAGCTCTTGCGGCCGTCTTCGGCGGCGATCAGGACCACCTGCGGCCGGGTGAAGCGCAGCAGGGGCATTTCGACCTGGCCCGCCAGCAGCCGCCGCAACCGCACCGAGGCCTCGACCGTGTCGATTCTGGCCGTGTCGCGATCGCGCGCCCAGTCCGGGCCGCCGATCTTCAGTCCCTGGACCCTGACCGAGGGGGTCCAGCTGAAGAGATGAACATTCAGATCGCCGTCGATGGCGATGTCGCGGTGATATTCCGCCGAGGCCCAACGGCCGATCGGTCCCCTCAGCCGGTTCCAGTCGAACCAGGCCAGAAAGATCAGGACGACGGCGATCAGAAACAGGGTCAGGCCGCCGGCCCACCATTCGGCCGGTCCTGGGCGGCGCACGGCGGCGTAGACGGGATCATTGCGCCTGATCCAGTCGCGTCCCTGGACGGCGCGCGCCTTGGCCGAGGCGGCGCCCGCGCCGATCCGCGTCCTTAAGGCGTTCCAGTTCAACATCTTGGGCAAGGGCCGGCCTCCAGAAGCAGAGACAACGCCCCAAGGCGGTTTTGGCGCCGCCGCCCCTTTCGGGCCCGCCTCATCCGCCTCGATATTGGTCCGTTTACCGCATATTTTTCGCAATAGCTTTACATTGTAGAAAATGCGCGCATATTTGGTCCGAGTCCTGACTTTAATTCAGGCCGTAGGAGGATGCCCGATGACCCGTTTGATCACCCCCGCCCTGATCGCCGCCGCCTTGATCGCGCCCGGTCTGGCGCACGCCCAAACCCAGCCCGAAACGCAGGATAAGCCCCGTCTTCAGGCCGTTCGCGCCGAGCTCGACCGCGCTCAGACGCGCAGCTCTGCCGTCCAGCCGGTGATGATCTGTGAAACCGACGCCGCCACCCGGCGCGCCTACCAGCGCGAGTTCGGCGCCGCGCCCGTCTTCGTCACGGCGGAGGACGCCATGGCCGCGCGCCGGGCGGGTGAACATTGGGCCGCGCCCCGTTGCATGACCGAGCGGCAGTACGAGCGGCTGGTCTCCTCGACCCAGGACCGCGCCGGCCTCTAACCCCGTCGCGCATTAAAAAAGGGGCGCGGCCTTTGCGGCTGCGCCCCTTCGTCGTTCCGGCGTCGTTCCGGAGCACCGCCCCTATTGGGCGGGGGCCAGGTGTTTGTTCAGCCAGCCGAACACCTCATTGTGCCATTGCAGGCTGTTGGCCGGCTTCAGCACCCAGTGGTTCTCGTTCGGGAAGACGATCAGGCGGCTGTCGATTCCGCGGCGTTGCAGGGCGGTGAAGGTGGACAGGCCCTGAGCCGTCGGAATGCGGAAGTCCAGGTCGCCCTGGACCACCAGCATCGGCGTCTTCCAGTTCTCGACATGGTTGGCCGGGTTGAACTTCTGATAGCCCTCCGGCCTGTCCCACGGCGTGCCGCCGTATTCCCACTCGGTGAACCACAGCTCCTCGGTCGAATAGCCCATGCCGAAGGTGTCGAAGACCCCGTCGTGATTGACCAGGCACTTGAAGGCGTCCGACCAGTTGCCGGCGATCCAGTTGATCATATAGCCGCCGTAGGAGGCCCCCAGGGCGCAGGCGTTGGCGCCGTCCAGGAAGGCGTACTTCGCTTGAGCCGCCGCCCAGCCCTTCTGAAGGTCCTCCAGCGGCCGGTCGCCCCAGTGCTGGCTGATGGCGTCGGTGAAGGCCTGGCCGTAGCCGGTCGAGCCGTGGAAATCGATCATCACCACCGCATAGCCGGCGCCGGCGTAGGTTTCGGGATTCCAGCGATAGGACCAGCTGTCGCCGAACGAGCCCTGGGGGCCGCCATGGATCAGGAAGGCGACCGGATATTTGCGACCCTCGACATAGCCGACCGGCTTGATGACATAGCCGTGGACCGTCTCATTGTTCCAGCCGGGGAAGCTGAACTGCTCGTATTCCCCGAAGGCCTTGGCGTCCAGGGCCGGATTGGCCTGGGTCAGGCGACGCGGCGTTTCACGACCCAGATAGGTCTTGAAATACAGATCGCTGGGCGACTTCAGACTGTCCTGGGCGAAGACGAAGCCCGACGGCGTCTGCTGGAAGGCCGAGACATGGCCGGGTCCGGTGACCGGCGTCACCACCCCGTTGCGCGTATCCACCGCGAACAGCTTGGTCGAGCCGACGTCGCCGGCGGTCGTATAAAGGGTCTGGCCGTCGCGCGACCATTGCAAGGTGTCCGCCGAACGATCCCAGTTCGAGGCGATCTCGCGCTTCTGGCCCGACTGAACGTCCATCAGCACGATCTGATAACGATCGGCCTCAAAACCCGGACGCGCCATGGCGCGATAGGCCAGGGTGCGGCCGTCCGGCGAAAACACCGGGCCCGCGTCCCAGGCCGGATTTTCCTGGGTCAGATTGGTGAAGGTCCCGTCCCCGCTCAGGCCGTTGGTCTTCCACAGGTCGAAATTGGTGCTCCACGGCTCGCTCTTGCCGGCCAGACGCGCCGAAAAGACGATGGAGTCGCCGGCCGGGGTGAAGACGAAGTCGCTTTCGTCGCCGAACGGCTTGGACGGGGTGTCGCCGTCGAAGCCCTTGGTGACCCAGACCGGATTGCCGGTCGCCTGGCCGTTGCGGCCGATCGACTGGACGAACAGGTGGTTCTGGGTGTGGTCATTCCACGTGTCCCAATGGCGCACGAACATCCGGTCATAGACCTGGCCGGTCGACTTCCGCTCGGCCACGGCCTCGCCTGTCTCGACCGAGGCGTTCAGGTCGGCCGCGTCCGGATAGACGGCCAGAGACACCGCCACCTTGTCGCCCGAGGGACTGATCCGATAGGCGTTCACGTCCAGCGGCAGATTGGTCACCTGCACCGGCGCGGCCGTCGGCGAGGCGACGCGCCACACCTGGCTGGTCCCCGACTTGCCCGACAGGAAATACAGATTGCCGTCGGCGCCCCAGCGGGCGGTGTTGGCGCCCTGGTCCGAAATGGCCAGCCGGCGCGGCGCGGCGTCCGGCGTTTCCAGGTCCAATATCCACAGGCTGCCGCTGCGGCGGTTCGCCTCCACATCCGTCGTCGTCACCGAATAGACGACGTAACGGCCGTCCGGCGACACCTGCGGATCGCCCAGCCGGTTGGCCGAGATCATGTCCTGATAGGTGAAGGCGTCAGGCGTCGCGGCCGGCGCCGGAACCGGGGCGGGCGGAACCTGGGCCAGGGCCGGAGCGGCGCTCATCAGGGCGCCCGAGAAGGCGACGGCCGCGCAGGCGGCGAACAGGAGGGAACGGTGGCGCATGAAGCAGTCCTCGCAAAGCTTGCAGCGGCGAGGCGTAGCACCCTCGTTCGCCGGGCGGAAGTTGCTGACAGCTCAGAAGTTAGCTAAGCTGTTTGGACCAAGGAGCGCGACATGACCACCGTCACCGTCCACCACGCCAAGACCCATCTCTCCAAACTGATCGCCGCCGCCGAACGCGGCGAAGAGGTGGTGATCGCCCGCGGCGACAAGCCGGCGGTGCGGATCGTGCCGTTCGAGGCGGCGAAACCTGAACGCAGGCGAGGTCGGCTGAAGGGCATGGGGCGTTTCGACGAGAGCTTTTTTGATCCGCTGCCCGAAGAGGAACTCCGCCTCTGGGAGGGCCGGGGAGATTGAACCTCCTGCTCGATACCCACGCCCTGATGTGGTGGGTTTGGGACGACGAACGGCTGTCGGGCGCAGCCGACGACGCCATCCGGAACGCTGACGCCGTCTTTGTCAGCAGCGTGTCGGCCATCGAGATCGCGATCAAGTTTCGCATCGGCAAGCTGCCGAACGCCCACGCCCTGGCCGAGCAGTTTGCGGACGTCATGCGTCGAGAGGGGTTCGCCGAACTCCCTGTGAGCTGGCGCGAAGCCAGCCTGGCCGGTCGGATGGCCGGCGATCACCGCGACCCTTTCGACCGGCTGCTGATCGCCCAGGGCCTGCTCAACGACCTGACCCTGGTCTCGAACGAAACCCTGTTCGACGGCTTCGGCGTGGCCCGGCTCTGGTAGGCTTGCTCCCTTTCGCCGAACCGGCGACAAGCGGTCGTCCATGAATTCCGCCGCCCTTCCCGTCCGCCGCTCGCCCCACATCGTCGATGTGCTGATCGCCGAGCGTGCGCCCCGTCTGACCGCCTCGCCGCTGTGGCCGGCGGTGCGCCCGCTGCTCTATTCGATCTTGAACTACAAGGCGGCCGTGCGGATGGCCGACGCTGTGCGTGACCGCTCGGGCTCCGAGAGCCTGGACTATGTGTCGGACCTGCTTCGGCTGAAGGTGACGGCGTCCCCTCTGGACCGCCTGCCCGCGACGGGCCGGTGCGTCGTCGTCGCCAACCATCCGACCGGCATAGCCGACGGGGTCGCGGTCTATGACGCCGTAAAACGGCGCCGTCTCGACGCGGTCTTCTTCGCCAACGCCGACGCCCTGCGCGTCTCGCCCCGGCTCGCCGAGACGGTGATCCCGGTCGAATGGGTTCACGACAAACGCACCCGCGAGAAGACCCGCGCGACGCTGAACGCCGCCAAGGCGGCCTTCGAAGCCGAACGCTGCGTGGTCATGTTCCCCGCCGGCCGTCTGGCCCGCGTCGGCGCCGACGGCCTGCTGACCGACCCCGAATGGGCGCCGACCGCCGCCTCCCTGGCGCGGAAATACGGCGCGCCGGTCGTGCCCATGCACGTCGCCGGCCCCTACAGCCGGCTGTTCCACCTGTTCGACAAGGTTTCGCAGGAGCTGCGCGACGTGACCCTGTTCCACGAACTGCTGAACAAGGCGGGCAAGCCTTTCGATATCTTGGTCGGCCGCCCCATCCCGCCCGAACGGCTGGACGTGGACGCCGTAAAGGCCACCGTGGCGCTGAAACATTTCACCGAACGCACCCTGGCCGCCGATCCAGACGCGGTCTTCCCATGAAGGTCGAACTCCCTGACGCCGAGGCCACCACCCGTCTGGGCCAAGTCATCGCCCCCCTTCTGGCGCCGGGCGACAGCCTGCTGCTGTACGGGCCGCTGGGCATGGGCAAGTCCACCCTGGCGCGCGGCCTGATCCGCGCCCTGACCACGCCGGACGAGGAGGTGCCGAGCCCCACCTTCACCCTGGTCCAGTTCTATGAATCCGACCTGCCCGTCGCCCATTTCGACCTCTATCGCCTGACCCGGCCGGAAGAAGCCTTCGAGATCGGCCTGGACGAGGCCCTGGACGAGGGCTGCGCCCTCATTGAATGGCCCGAGCGGCTGGGCGAGGATCCGGGCCGGTTCTTGGGGCCCGACCGCCTTGTCATTGAGATTTCCGAACACGGCGACGGCCGTGTTGCGACCGTTTCCGGCGTAGGCCGGTGGGAAGACCTGATCGACCATGTCCGTCTCTGATCGCGAACAGCTTCGCCTCGACTTCCTGGCCGCCGCCGGCCTGGCCGAGGCTGCGCGCGCGCCTCTGCCGGGCGACGCCTCGACGCGGCGCTACGAACGGCTGACCCCGCCGGGCGGCCCCACCCTGATGCTGATGGACCAGGCGCCCGCCGCCGAGAGCCCGCCCGCCGATCCGGCCTGGACGCCCGAGCAGCGTCACGCCGCAGGCTGGAACGCCGTCGCCCGCCTTTCGGCCGGTCGGATCGAGGCCTTCGCCGCCGTCGCCGCCCATCTGAAGTCGCTGGGTCTGTCCGCGCCTGAAATCCCGGCCTTGGACGCGCCCAACGGCCTGGCGGTGCTGGAGGATTTCGGCGACGCCCTGTTCGCCCGCGTCATCGAGGACGGCGCCGAGGAGACGCCCCTCTATCTGACCGCCATCGAGGCCCTGGCCGCCCTGCACGAGGCCGGGACCCCGCCTGAGGTGCTGACCGGTCCCGGCGGCGACTGGCCGCTCCTGACCTATGACGAGACGGCGCTCCAGGGCGGGGCCGACCTGTTCGTCGACTGGTTGCCCCGTCTGGACGCGCGCGTCGCCTTCGACGCCGCCGCGGTGGCGGAATGGCGAGAGGCCTGGGCGCCGATCGTCGCCTCGGGCGCCGCCGGGGCCTCGGTCATGGCCCACCGCGACTATCACGCCGAGAACCTGATCTGGCTGCCCGAGCGTGAAGGCGCCGCCCGCGTCGGCATGATCGACTTCCAGGACGCGGTGCGCGCCCACCCGTCCTGGGATCTGCACTCCCTGCTTCAGGACGCCCGCCGCGACGTGTCGCCGGCGCTGGAGGCCGAGGCCCTGGACCGCTATTTCGCCCTTCGCCCCCAGGTGGACCGCGCCGCCTTCATGGCCGACTATGCCGGGCTAGCCGCGCTGAACGAGGCGCGGATCATCGGCATCTTCGCCCGACTGATCGCGCGGGACGGCAAGCCCCGCTACCGCCAGTTCCTGCCGCGCATGTGGCGGCATCTGAACGCCAATCTGGACCAGCCGGCCCTGGCGCCCGTCGCCCGCTGGTTTGATCGCCACGTCCCTGTCGAGGTGCGCGCATGACCCCGCCGAAAACCGCGATGGTGCTCGCCGCCGGCCTGGGCACCCGGATGCGCCCCCTGACCGACGACCGGCCCAAGGCCCTGGTCGAAGTGGCGGGCCGCGCCCTGATCGACCATGTGCTGGACCGGCTGGCCGACGCCGGGGTGGAGACGGTGGTCGTCAATGTCCACTGGTTCGCTGACCGGCTGGAAGCCCATCTGGCCGCGCGCGGACGCGGCCCCCGCATCCTCCTCTCCGACGAACGGGCCGAACTGCTGGAAACCGGCGGCGGCCTGAAGAAGGCCCGCCCCCTGCTGGGCGACGATCCGATCTTCGTCGCCAATATCGACAGCGTCTGGATCGACCGGGGCGACGCCCTGTCAGACCTGATCCGCCTGTGGAACCCGGACACGATGGACGCCGCCCTGCTGCTGGCCCGCCGCGAGGGCTCCATCGGCTTCGAGGGCGACGGCGACTTCTTCCTGGCCGAGGACGGAAAACTGACCTTCCGCGGCGACGCCCCGTCCGCCCCCTTCGCCTATATGGGGGTCCACATCACCCGCCCCGGCTATGCCGACCAAGGCCCCGACGGCCCCTTTTCCCTCAGCCCCCTGTGGCGCAAGTCCGCCGCCGAGGGCCGTCTCTACGGCTGCGTTCTGGACGGCGACTGGATGCACGTCGGCGATCCCCAGGCGCGGGATCAGGCCGAGGTGAAATTGGCGGGATTGGAGTGAGCGCGTTCGATCCCTTCACGGCGTCCTGCCCCCGCTGGTACGCCGTCCCCGCCCACCGGCCCTTCCTCGAAGACCTGGCCGCCGGCGTCCTGGCCTGGCTGGGCGATCTGCCGCCCGAGACCCTGTCCGACGCCACCCTCCTTCTGCCCAACCGGCGCGCCGCCCGCGCCTTCACCGGCGCCCTGTCGAAACTCTCCCAAGGCCGCCCCGTCCTGCTGCCCCAGGTCCGGCCGCTGGGCGATCTGGAGGAGGACGAGCCCCCCTTCACCCCCGGCGCCCTCGGCCTCGACCTGCCGCCCGCCATCCCCGCCCTGACCCGCCGGTTCGAGATGGCGCGGATGATCGTCGAGCAGTTCGACGACAGCCTGACGCCGATGCGGGCCCTGGATCTGGCGGATGCGCTCGGCGGCTTCCTCGATTCCTGCCAGCTGGAAGAGGTTCCGAACCCCGAACGGATCGCGACCCTGGTCGACGGCGAAATGGCCGAACACTGGGAACGCTCGGCCGAATTCCTGGGCCTGGCGGTCGAGGCCTGGCCCAAACGCCTCGCCGAACTGGGCCTGGTCGATCCAGCCTGGCGCCGCGCCACGCTTCTGCGCCGCCTCGCCGAACTGTGGGACCACACGCCCCCGACCCAGGCCGTCATCGCCGCCGGTTCGACCGGCACCGTCCCCGCCGCCGCCGACGTCCTGGGCGCCGTGGCCAGAGCGCCCCTGGGCTGCGTCGTCCTGCCCGGCCTCGATCTCGATCTGGACGCCCAGGTCTGGGACCGGCTGGACGAACAGCATCCGCAGAGCGCCATGAAACGCCTGCTGGACCGGGTCGAAGTCGCCCGCACCGACGTCCGCCCCTGGTTCGCCCCGTCCCAGCCGCCCGCCGCCCTCGCCCGCGGCCAGGCCCGCCAGCGTCTAGTCAACGAGGCCCTGCGGCCCGCCGAGGCCACCGACGACTGGCGCCGCGCCATCCGCGACCTCCGCTCGACCGCCGCCGCGCGCGGCGAGGCCCGCGACCCCATAGCCGAAGGTCTGCAAGGCCTGTCCCTGCTGACCGTCCGCGCCGAGGAGGAGGCCGCCGCGGCCATCGCCCTGATGATGCGCGAGACGCTGGAAACCCCCGGCAAGACCTGCGCCCTGGTCACCCCGGACCAGGCCCTGGGCCGCCGCGTCGCCGCAAGACTGGAACGCTGGGGCGTGGTCCCGGATTCCTCGGCAGGCAGCCCCCTGTCGCGCCTGCCCGCCGGCGCCCTGGTCGATCTGTGCGCCCGCTGGATCGCCGATCCCGTCCAGCCCCATCTGCTGCTGGCGATCATCAAACACCCGCTGGTCCGGTTCGACCTGGGCGACGCTCCTCAGGCCGCCGCCGTCGCGGCGCTGGAAGAGCACGCCCTGCGCGGCCCGCGCCCCCGCGACTTCGCCGCCGTGCGCCGCCGTCTGCTGGAAGCCGTTCAGCCCGACCGGCGCGGCAAGGCTCCGCCCGAGTGGAAACGGGAACGCCTGTCGGCCGCCACCCGCCTGGTCGAGCGTCTGCAAACCGCCGTCGAGACCGCTACCGCCGTCTTCACCCCCGACGCAGACCTGAACGTCGCCGCCTCCGCCCTGACGCGCCTGATCGAGACCCTGGCCGGCCAGGACGCCTGGGCCGGTCCCGACGGCGAGGCCGCCGCCGCCCTTCTGTCCGGCCTGATCGAGGGGGGCGCCGCCCTGGGCCGTATCGACCGGGCCGACCTGGCCGAGCTGACCTCCTCCCTGGTGCGCGAGACCGTGGTCCGCACCGGGGGCGCCACCCATCCGTCTCTGCGGATCCTGGGGGCCATAGAGGCGCGGCTTGTGCGCGCCGACCGGATGATCCTGGCGGGCTTGGAGGAAGGCGTCTGGCCCCAGGCCGCGCCCACCGACCCCTTCCTGTCGCGCCCGATGCGCAAGGCCCTGAGCCTGCCCCCGCCCGAACGCCGCCTGGGCCAGACGGCACAGGACTTCGTCCAGGCCGCCTGCGCCGAGGAGGTGATTCTGGTCCACAGTGAACGACGCGGCGGCCAGCCTGCCGTCCGCTCCCGCTGGCTGTGGCGGCTGGAGATGCTGACGCGGGGGGCGGGAGTCGACCTGCCCCGCCCCAGCACCGTCCTGGACTGGACCCGCGCGCTCGACGCCCCTCCGCCCGGACCGCCGCGCTTCGCCAAACGGCCCGAGCCGCGCCCGCCGGTGCATCGCCGCCCGCGCAGCCTCTATGTCACCCGCATCGAACGCTGGGTGCGCAACCCCTACGCCATCTACGCCCTGTGGGTGCTGGGGCTGGAGGCGATGGAGCGTCCCGGCGCGTCCGCCGAAGCGCTCGCCCGCGGCGACGCCGTCCACGCCGCTGTCGAACGGCTGACGCTGGACTGGCCCCATGACCTGCCCGACGATTGCGAAACCATCCTGCACGACCATCTGCTGCGCGAACTGGGCGCGCGCGGGTTCGAGGACGCGGCCATGGCGCGCGAGGCGCCGCTCGCCCGCAACTGCGCCCGCTGGCTGACCGATTTCGAGCGCCGCCGCCGCGCGCGCGGGATCGAAATCCTGGTCGAGCAACAGGGCGCCCTGACCTTCGACGCCCCCGCCGGCCCCTTCACCGTCAAGGCCTTCGCCGACCGGATCGAACTGTCGTCCGACGGGGCGGCGGTGATGGACTTCAAGACCGGGGCGGCGCCGTCCGCCAAACAGGTCAAGTCCGGCTTCGCCCCGCAGTTGACCCTGACCGCCGCCATCCTGGCCGACGGCGGGTTCGAGGGCGCCAAGGGCCCGGTCACGCCCGACGAACTGACCTATGTCCGCGTGGTCGGGCGCAAGACGGCGGGCGAGGTCATCACCCGCGCCTCGGGCGCCGAGGCCGCCGACCTGGCCCAGGCGGCGCTGGAGGGGCTGAAGCGCCGCGTCGCTCGCTTCGACGACCCGAACACCCCCTATGTCTCCTGGGCCGCGCCCCAGTTCATGGGCGCCCAGGGCGGCAACTACGACCATCTGGCCCGCGTCTGGGAATGGTCGGTGATCGGCGACGGGGACGAAGAATGAGCGTGTCCCCCCAGATCGTCGCCGCCGACCCGCGCCTGACCGTCTTCGTCACCGCCAACGCCGGCTCGGGCAAGACCACCACCCTGGTCAACCGGGTGGCGCGACTGTTGCTGGATCAGGTCGATCCCGGCGCCATCCTGTGCGTCACCTACACCAAGGCCGCCGCCGCCGAGATGCAGGCCCGGCTGTTCGACCAGCTGGGCGGTTGGGCCGTGCTGGACGACGCCGCCCTGTCGCGTGAACTGGCCCGGCTGGACGACGGCGATCCGCAGACCCTCGATCACGCCGCCCTGTCCCGCGCCCGCAAACTGTTCGCCCGCGCCCTGGAGACGCCGGGCGGGCTGAAGATCCAGACCCTTCACGCCTTCTGCGAGAAGCTGCTGCGCCGGTTCCCGCTGGAGGCCGGGGTCTCGCCCCGCTTCACCGTTCTGGAAGACCAGGCCGCCACCGCCCTCAGCCATGCCGCGCGCGAGGACCTGGCCCGCGCCGCCGTCGCCGACCCGGACGGCCCTGTCGGCCAGGCCTACAGCCATTTCGCCGTCGAACTGGACTGGCAGCGGTTCCAGGCCCTGCTGTCGATGATCGAGGCCAGGCGCGCCGATCTGCTGGACTATATCGACCGGGCCGAGGCGGGGGCCGCGCCGGACCCTTACGCCCTGACCGGCGCGGAAGCGGGCCGCAGCCCGGAAGACCTGGAGCGGGACTTCGTCGCCTGGATCGACCCCGCCGAATGGAACCGCATGGCCGAGGCCATGGCGACCGGCTCGACCAATGACAAGAAGATCGCCGACGCCATGAGCGTGGCCGCCCCGCCCCAGGCCGGCTTCGCCGCCCTGGCGGGCGTCTTCTGCACCCAGGCGGGCGAGCCGCGAAAAAGCATGGGCACCAAGTCGGCGCCCCAGGGCGCCGTCGGCTGGCTGTTGGACCTCCAGACCAAATACCTCGCCGCCCGCGAGGCCCTGCGTAAGGCCAAGGTCGCCGACGACACGATCAAGGTCCTGACCCTGGCCCGCGCCCACGCCGCCTTCTACGAGGCCGCCAAGGCCCAGCGCGGCGCCCTGGACTTCCCCGACCTGGTCGCCCGCGCCGCCGCCCTTCTGACCCGCAGCGGGGCCGCCGCCTGGGTGCTGTACAAGCTGGACGGCGGGGTCGACCACGTCCTGATCGACGAGGCCCAGGACACCGCCCCCGACCAGTGGGCCATCGTCCGCGCCCTGACCGGGGAGTTCTATTCCGGCCAGACGTCGGGCCGCACCGTCTTCGCCGTCGGCGACGAGAAACAGTCGATCTACTCCTTCCAGGGCGCCCGACCCGAGCGCCTGCGCCAGGAACGAGATGTCTACAGTCAGCTGGCGATAGGGGCGGGGCTGGAATACCGCGGACCCGAGCTGAACACCTCCTACCGCTCGACCGAAGAGGTGCTGACCTTCGTCGACGCCGTCTTCGCCGATCCCGACCGCACCCGCGCCCTGACCGGCCCCCAGGGCGACATCGCCCGTCACATCCCCGCGCGGGTCGGCCAGCATGGCTCCATCGACCTGTGGCCCCTGTTCCTCGACGAGCCCGCGCCCGAGACCGACGCCTGGGACGATCCGGTCGATCAGGAGAGCGCCGGCAGCGCCAGGAAACGCCTGGCCCGCGACCTGGCTCGCGAAATCCGCCGCCAGGTCGAAAGCGGCCTCGCCGTCTTCGACAGCCGAACGCGGGATCTGCGCCCCGCAGGCTATGGCGACTACATCGTCCTGGTCCGCCGACGCGACGCCACCTTCGAGGAGATCATCCGCGCCCTGAAGACCGAGGGCGTCCCCGTCGCCGGCGCCGACCGGCTGAAACTGTCCAGCCATATCGTCTTCGACGACCTGATCTCCCTGGCCCGCTTCGCCCTCTTCCCCGACGACGACCTGTCCCTGGCCGAGGTGCTGCGCAGCCCCCTGTGCGACGTGGACGAAGACGGCCTCTACGCCCTCGCCGGGCGCGAGAACCGGAAGGGCGGCCAGCTGTGGCGCGACCTGCGCGACCGGGCGCACGAACGCCCGGAATGGACCCGCGCGCGAGATGCGCTCCAGGCCGCCATAGCCGCGCGCGGCGACGACCCGTTCGCCTTCTTCTCCCAGGCCCTGAACCGGGTGGACGACTTGGGGCTCTCCGGACGCGCCCGCATCCTGGCCCGGCTGGGCCGCGAGGCCGAGGAAGCCATAGACGAGACCCTGAACCAAGTTCTGGCGGCCGAGAACCGCGGCGCGATCGACCTTGAATCCTGCCTCGCCCAGCTCGAGGCCGCCGACGTGGAGGTGAAGCGCGAACTGGAGGGCGCGCGCGGCGAGGTCCGCGTCATGACCGTCCACGGCGCCAAGGGGCTGGAGGCGCCCATCGTCATCCTGCCCGACACCACCATGAAGGCGAAGGCCCAGGGGCCGTCCCTGATGCCCGCCGTCACGCCCGAGGGCGAAGGCGAAGCCTGGCTGATGGCGCCCGGCTCGGCCCGTGACGACTGCCCCGCCTCGGCGGACGCTCGCGCCGCGCGCCAGGCCCGCACCGACGACGAGACCCTGCGCCTGCTCTATGTGGCCCTGACCCGCGCGCGGGACCGCGTCATCGTCATGGGCCGCGCCTCCAGCCGGGGCGCCGAGGCCGGCAGCTGGTGGTCGGTGATCGCGGAGACCTTCGACCGGCTGGGGGATCAGGTGCGCGAGGTGGAGAACGGCGTCCGCCGCTTCGGCGTCGATCCCGAACATCGCCCGACCCAGGCCGCCGCGACCGCCTCCGCCGACGCCCTGCCCGCCTGGGCCGCAGTGCCGCCCCCGCCCGACGCCGCCGCCCGCTTCGCCTCGCCGTCGCGGATGGAAGGCCAGGTCCGCATCCCCGCCCCCTCGCCGCTCGCCCGCAGCGCGGCCGGCGGCGCGTCTTTGGGCCGGTTCCGCCGCGGCGACCTGATCCACCGGCTGCTGGAGCGCCTGCCCGAGATCGCGCCCGCCGACCGCCCCGACGCCGCCCGCCGCCTTCTGGCGCGCGAGACCGATCTGGACGAGGCCCAGCGCGCCGAGATGATCGCCGCCGCCTTCTCCGTGCTGGACGACGCCCGCTTCGCCCCCGTCTTCGGCCCCGGCTCCCGCGCCGAGGTGGCCCTGACCGGCGCCCTGGCCGGCCCCCCGGCCGGCCTATCGAACGTGGCGATCAACGGCCGGATCGACCGACTGGTGGTCACGCCCGATCGGGTGCTCGTGATCGACTACAAGACCAACCGCCCCGCCCCCGACGCCCTGGACCGGGTCGATCCCGCCTATGTGCTTCAGGCCGCCGTCTATGTCGCCGTGCTGAAACGCCTCTACCCCGACCGCCCGGTCGAGGCCGCCCTGGTCTGGACCGACGGACCCAAGCTGATGCCGATCCCGCAGGCCATGCTGGATGCGGCGTTGGCGGACAGTTGAATTGCCCGCGATTCGCTCCCACATCTGCCTCCGAACCCGGACAGACCGGACCATCTCAACATGCGCTCAAGCCGCTCGCCCCTACGGGCCCGGCGACCGCGCCCCAGGGAGCCATTCATGGCGACAGTCAAAGTCACGGACGAAAGCTTCGACGCCGACGTCCTGAAATCCTCCACCCCCGTCCTGGTGGACTTCTGGGCGGAATGGTGCGGCCCCTGCAAACAGATCGGCCCGGCTTTGGAACAGATCGCCGACGAACTGGGCGGCCAGGTCACCGTGGCCAAGATCAACATCGACGACAGCCCCCTGACCCCGTCCAAACTGGGCGTGAAGGGCATCCCCACCCTGATGCTGTTCAAGGACGGTCAGATGGCCTCGATGAAGGTCGGCGCCATGCCCAAGGGCAAGATCGTCGAATGGCTGGCCGAGGCGGGCGTCAAGGCCGACGCCGCCTGATCTCGGACGAAATCTGAACGACAGACGCCCGCCGGTACCGACCGACGGGCGTTTTTGCTAGAAGGCCGCTCATGAGCGACGAAACCCCGCCCGACCACATCCCGGACGACATCCCCGGCGAAACCCCGGTTCAGAAGGCCCTGCGCCTGAAGACCGCCAAGCTGGAGGCTCGGCCCAAGCCGCCGCGGGGCGGACGCTTCCAGCGCGAACAGGCCGCCCGCCTCGCCGCCGGCAAGTCCAAACCCTGGATGACCCGCTAGACGGGCCAGGTCTCCGGGCTGGCGCCCAGCACCTCGCCCGCCAGATACAGAGACCCGCAGATCGCCACCCGGCCCGCACCGAACCGCAAGGCCAGGTCCAGGGCCTCGCCGACCGAGCCCGCCGGGGTCGCCGCCAGACCATGGCCGCGCGCCACGGCCGCCAGGGCCGCAGGCTCGGCCGCCGCCCCGTCGAAGCCGACGGTGAAGACCGTGGCCTGGCTGTCCTTCAGGGCCGCAAAGAAACCACCGGCGTCCTTATTGCCCAGCATGCCGCAGATCAGGGCCAGGGGGCGCGGCGCCCGCGCCTGACGCTCGGCGAGAAAAGCCGCCAGCGCCCGTCCGGCATGGGGATTGTGCCCCCCGTCCAGCCACAGCTCCGCCTCCGCCGCCTTGGCCGCCTGCCCATAGGGTCCGGTCGAGATCCGCTGCAGCCGCGCCGGCCACCGCACGGCCTTCAGCCCTTCGATGATCGCGCTTTCCGGCAGATCCAGCTCCAGGGCGGCGGCTATGGCCACGGCCGCATTGTCGATCTGGTGCGCGCCCGCCAGGGCGGGCGCCGGCAGGTCCATGAACAGGTCCGCCGTCTGGAAGGCCATGCCGCCCCGCTCGGCCCAGGCGTCGAAATCCACCCCCAGCACCGTCAGCCGCGCACGGACGTCGGCGGCCCGGCGTTCGATGGCCTTGAACGCCTCCTCACGCTGGCGCCCGATCACGCCCGGCGCCCCCGCCTTCAACACCCCGGCCTTTTCCGAGGCGATCCCGGCCAGGTCCGTGCCCAGAAACTCGGCATGATCATAGTCGACCGGGGTGATCACGCTCAGCAGCGGCCGCTCGATGACGTTGGTGGCGTCCAGCACCCCGCCCAGGCCGACCTCGATCACCGCCAGATCGGCCGTTGTCTCGGCCATGGCCAAAAATGCGGCGGCGGTGGTGCTCTCGAACACCGTGGCCTCGCCGGACACGCCCTCGATCCGGTCGAGGATGGCGTTCAGATGATCGTCCTCGATCAACCGCCCCGCCAGCCGGATCCGCTCGTTGAACCGCACCAGATGGGGCGAAGTATAGGCATGGACCTTCAGCCCCGCCGCCTCGGCGACGGCCCGGATCAGGGCTACGGTCGATCCCTTGCCGTTCGTCCCCGCCACATGGACCACCGGCGGCAGCCGATGCTGCGGATCGCCCAGGGCCGCGCACAGGGCGCGCATCCGGTCCAGCGACAGATCAATCCGCTGCGGATGTCGGGCGCGCAGCCGCTCGGAGATGGGGTCCAAGGCCGTCAGGCCGCCTGGCGGTTTCCGCCCATCAGCATGGACAGGATCCGGCCCAGGACTTGGGGCAGATCGGCGCGGGTCACGACCCGGTCGACCATGCCCTTCTCCTGCAGATATTCGGCGCGCTGGAAGCCCGGCGGCAGTTTCTCGCGGATGGTGGCCTCGATCACGCGCGGACCGGCGAAGCCGATCAAGGCCCCCGGCTCAGCCAGATGCACGTCCCCCAGCATGGCGTAGGAGGCGGTCACCCCGCCCGTGGTCGGGTCGGTCAGCACCACCACATAGGGCAGTTTCGCCGACTTCAGCTCTTCGATGGCCAGGGTGGTGCGCGCCATCTGCATCAGCGACAGGGCGCCTTCCTGCATCCGCGCCCCGCCGGCGGCGGTGAAACAGACCAGCGGAACCTTGCGGGCCACGGCCTCGCGCGCCGCCTTGATGAAGGCCTCGCCCGCCGCCATGCCCAGCGACCCGCCCATGAAGGTGAAGTCCTGAACGATCACCACCGCCTTCTGACCGCCGACCGAACCCCAGCCGATGGCCATGGTGTCCTTGCGCCCCGCCGCCTTGCGCGCGGCGTTCAGCCGGTCCTTGTAAGACTTGCCGTCCGAGAACTTCAGCGGATCTTCCGGCACGTCCGGCGTCTCGATGGGCTCGTATTGGCCGCCGTCGAAGGTGGCCTTCAGCCGCGTCGGCGCATCGATCCGCATATGGCGGCCCGACGGCGTCACCCACAGGGCGGCCTCCAGGTCCGAGCGGTACAGCATCTCGCCGGTGTCGGGGTCCTTGACCCACAGATTGTCGGGGGTGTCGCGGCGCGAAACGATCTTGCGGACGCCGGGCGCGAAACGGCTCAGCCAGCCGCCGCGCTTTTCCTGGGGTTTGTTCTTCTCGACCATGGGCGGGCTCTTAGACGGTTTCCGTCACGGAAGCACTAGTCACCGATCGAACCGCGTCGCCCAGCGCCTTGACCCGGGCCAGCACGCGCGTCGCGGCTG
The DNA here is from genome assembly GCF_058801445.1 of Brevundimonas sp. GW822-FHT03E11. Lineage (NCBI taxonomy): Bacteria > Pseudomonadati > Pseudomonadota > Alphaproteobacteria > Caulobacterales > Caulobacteraceae > Brevundimonas > Brevundimonas sp. GW822-FHT03E11. The sequence goes on from NZ_JBXANG010000002.1 coordinate 133,008, forward strand.
GCTCATTGGCCTCCACAGCGGCGGCCACCTCGTCCACCAGGGCCGAGCCGACCACCACCGCGTCGGCGACGCGGGCGATCTCGGCTGCCCGTTCCGGCGTCTTGACCCCGAAGCCGACCGCGACCGGCAGGCCCGAGGCCTTGCGCACCCGCTCCACCGCCGGCGCCACGACGTCGGCCTTCGCCTCCTTGACCCCGGTCACGCCCGCGACGGCGACATAATAGACGAAGCCCGAAGTGCCCTGGACCACGATCTTCAGCCGTTCGTCGTCCGAGGTCGGGGTCGCCAGGCGGATCAGCGAGATCGAAACCTTGTCCAGCGCCTCGATCAGCGGCCCGGCCTCTTCCGGCGGGCAGTCCACCACGATCAGCCCGTCGATGCCGCACTCGGCCGCATAGGCGGCGAAGGCGTCGTATCCCAGGCTCTCGATCGGGTTCAGATAGCCCATCAGTATGATCGGCGTCGTCTGGTCGTCCTTGCGGAACTCCCGCGCCAGATCCATGGTCGAGCGCAGGCCGAAACCCGCCGCCATGCCTCGGATCGCCGCCCGCTGGATCGGCGGCCCCTCGGCCATCGGATCGCTGAACGGAAAGCCCAGTTCGATGATGTCGGCCCCGGCGGCAGGCAGCCCCTTCAGGATCGCCAGCGCCTCTTCGCGCGACGGATCGCCCCCCATCACATAGGGGATAAAGGCCGCCCGGCCCTCGGCCTTCAGTGCGGCGAAACAGGCGTCGATACGGGCGGTGGTCATTGGGTCGATGCGTCCGAAGCAGGCTTCTCGGCGGCGGCGGCCTGCCCGCACACGTCGCCCGGAATGGTGGCGAAGCCCAGATAGGCGGGCAGTTCGGCGACGGCGACCCTGGCCGTGTCGTAGAAGGCGACCATCTGCATACCGTCGCAACCGCCGCCCTCGCGACGCTTGATCAGGACGACGCGGTTCTCGTCGCCGCCCGCCGCCAGCCAGTTCTTTGTCGCCAGATCGGCGATATAGGCGTCGGCCAGGGCGCCGACCTGACCGAGGGGCGCGGTCACGCACCAGGCGCGGCCCGCCAGATTGTTCAGACCGCCGCAATCGGGCGACAACTGCGCGCCGGGCAAAAGGCCGACATCGGCCGGTTTAACGTCCACCGGCGTCTGGGCCTGAACGGCGGTCGAAAGGCTCAGGGCGGCGGCGATCGCCGACAGGCTGCGGATCACAATTCCACTCCCAGATGACGGGCGACCTGGAAGATGTCCTTGTCGCCCCGGCCCGACATCAGCAGGACGACATCGCCGCCCTTGCCGACTTCGCGCGCCACTTCGCCGGTCCGCGCCAGGGCGTGGGCCGGTTCCAGGGCCGGAATGATGCCTTCCAGCTTAGAGCACAGCTGGAAGGCCTCCAGCGCCTCATTGTCGGTCGCCGAGCGATATTCGGCCCGGCCGATGTCGTGCAGCCAGGCGTGCTCCGGCCCGATGCCGGGATAGTCCAGCCCGGCCGAGATCGAATGGCCCTCGACGATGTTTCCGTCCTCGTCCTGCAACAGATAGGTCCGGTTGCCGTGCAGAACCCCGGACCGCCCGCCCTTCAGCGAGGCCGCGTGGTCCGGCGTGTCCAGTCCGTGGCCCGCCGCCTCGACCCCGATCAGCCGCACGCCTTCGTCCTCGATGAAGGGGTGGAAGGCGCCGATGGCGTTCGATCCGCCGCCGATACAGGCCACGACGGCGTCCGGCAGCTTGCCGAACTGAGCCTGGGACTGGCGCTTGATCTCCTTGCCGATCACCGACTGGAAGTCGCGCACCATGGCCGGATAGGGGTGCGGACCCGCCGCCGTGCCGATGATGTAATAGGTGTCCGAGACATTGGTCACCCAGTCGCGCATCGCCTCGTTCATCGCGTCCTTCAGGGTCGCGGCGCCGGCGGTGACGGGGAAGACCTCGGTCCCCAACAGACGCATGCGGAAGACGTTCGGCTGCTGCCGCTCCACATCGACCGCCCCCATATAGACGGTGCAGGGCAGGCCGAACCGCGCCGAGACGGTGGCCGAGGCGACCCCGTGCTGGCCGGCGCCGGTCTCGGCGATGATCCGGGTCTTGCCCATGCGGCGCGCCAGCAGGATCTGGCCCATACAGTTGTTGATCTTGTGCGCGCCCGTATGGTTCAGGTCCTCGCGCTTCAGCCAGATCTTCGCGCCGCCGAAATGTTCGGTCAGGCGTTCGGCGAAATACAGCGGGCTCTCGCGCCCCACATAATGGGTCAGATAGCCGTCCAGTTCGGCCTGGAAGCTCGGGTCCGTCTTCGCCGCCTTATAGGCCGCGTCCAGCTCGTGGATCAGCGGCATCAGGGTCTCGGCCACAAACTGCCCGCCATAGGGCCCGAACCGTCCCTGCGCGTCCGGCCAGGCGTAGGCGTTGGACAGCGACTGGGCGGGATCAGGGGCTTGGATGGGGGTTTGAGCGTTCACGGTTTCGACTTTCACGCGGAGAGGCGTCGTAATTACGACCGGCGCGCGTTTTGGATGAAGGCCGCGATCCGGTCGGCGTCCTTAACACCCGGCGCGCTTTCGACGCCAGAGGAGACGTCCACCATCGGCGCCCCGGCGATCCGCAGCGCCTCGGCCACATTGTCGGGATTGAGCCCCCCCGCCAGGAACCACGGATGACGGAACGCCCGATCCGCCAGCAGGGTCCAGTCGAAACTGTGCCCCACCCCGCCGGGCAGGACCGACCCCTCCGGCGGCTTGGCGTCGAACATCAGGTGCTCGGCGTGATAGTCCCATTCGTCGGCGGCGGCGAAGTCGTCGCCGTGCCGGATCGGCATGGCCTTGATCACCCCCGCCCCGGTCAGGGCCCGCACGGTTTCCGCCCGCGACGGGCTCTCAGCCCCGTGCAGCTGGATAAAGTCCGGCCTCAGCGTCCGCGCGATCTCTTCCAGCAGGGCGTCGTCCGGATCGACCGTCACCGCCACGATCTTCGCCCGCCCCCGCGCCCGCTCGAACAGGTCGGCGGCCGCCGCAAGCGCCAGGTGGCGCGGGCTCTTAGGGAACACCACCGCCCCCACGAAATCCGCCCCGCCGCCCAGGGCGGCGTCCAGTGTGTCGACGGTGGCCAGGCCGCAGATCTTGATCTTGGTCGTCATGGGACGATCACCGTCAGCCCTATGTCGCGGGCGACCGACGCCATATCCTCATCAAGGGTCGCCAAGCTGCAGCCATGCCTCGCCGCCAGCGCGAGATGAAGCGCATCGGGAGCGCGCAATCTCACGTCGTTTTTCACCAGGCGCCGCGCTTCCACCATGTCCCCGTCAACCACAGAAAGGACGACCCTGCCTCTCAACCATTGGTCCAGTTGCAGTTCGAACTCGCGCCGATCCCTGTCGCGCAGATTGCGCATACGAGTCTTCACCGCCAAGGCGGAGGAAAACTCTGTGAGAGCCCAACTGCTCATGACGAAGGCATCGACACCCGCGATCCAGACCGACGCCCGCTCAGTGTGCTTGTCGGTCTGAAACAGGGACATCAGGACGCTGGTGTCCAGATAGACGGTCAAATCTCTTCGTTCCGCATCCGGCGCAAGAGGGTTACGGAGTCCATCTCGGCTTCAGACTTGATCCGCACACGTTTCAGCCAGTCCATGTCCATCGGCCCTGACGTCGGCTCGACCTCCTGCGCCGGCTCCAGTCGCGCCACAGGCACGCCGCGCCGTGTGATGGTCACGGCCTCGCCCGCCAGCATGCGATCCAGCAGCTTGGGCAGGTTGTTCTTGGCTTCGGCGACGGAGTAGCTGGACATGGCCATCAAGATAGCCATCTGACCGTCCAATGTCCAATCAGTCGAAGATTAGCGCGATCTCCTCTGGCGTCAGCAGCCGCCACTGCCCCGGCGCCAGATCGGCCGGCAGCGTCAGCCCGCCCAGCCGCTCGCGATGCAGGGTCTCCACATGGTTGCCGACGGCGGCGAACATGCGGCGCACCTGGTGATAGCGTCCCTCCGTCACCGTCAGCAGGGCCTCGGTCGGGGACACGACCTCCAGCACGGCGGGCGCCAGTGGCTTGTCCTCGCCCTCCAGCACCAGCTCGCCGGAGGCGAACAGCGCCCCTTCCGTCCCCGTCAGCGGCCGCGCCAGTCCGGCGCGATAGACCTTGGCCACATGGCGTTTGGGACTGATCACCCGGTGCAGCAGGTCGCCGTCGTCGGTCAGCAGCAACAGGCCGCTGGTCTGTTTGTCCAGCCGGCCGATGGTCGAGATGGCCGGATCGCGCCGCCGCCACCGATCCGGCAGGATGTCATAGACCAGCGCCCCCTCCTCCTTGTGGGAACAGGTCATGCCCAGCGGCTTGTTCAGCAGGATCACCAGACCCTGGACCGGGTCCAGCGGCTCCCCGTCGATCTCCATCCGGCTGGGCAGGTCCGGCGTCACGGCGATCCGCCTCGACACGTCCGTCAGGTCCGCACCGTCCAGCACGATCCCGCCCGCCTTGGCCATCCGCGCCATCTCGGCCCGCGACCCGTAGCCCATCGAGCCGAGCAGTCGATCGACGCGCGAGGTGGGGGTCTTGGTCATGTCGCACCCCCGACGCCCGTCATCCTAGGGCTTGTCCCTAGGATCCAGACTCCCGGTGCGTCGGCAGACAGCACTCCCGTCGAACACCGGGAGTCTGGATCCTCGCCACAAGGGCGAGGATGACGGCTCAGAGAAGAGCGCCTCACTTCACCGCCTCGAACAGCTTGTACCCGCCCTCGTCGGCGACCAGTCGCACCCGGCCGAAGGCGGCGTTCAGCTCGGCCTCATAGGGCAGATGCCGATTGGCCACGATCCAGGCGACCCCGCCCTTCTTCAGCAACTCCGCCGCCTTGCGGATAAAGGCCTGGCCCAGCCGTCGATCCTCGGCCCCGCCGTCGTGGAAGGGCGGATTGCTGACGACGAAGTTCAGTTCGCCCGCCGCAGCCAGCGTTCGCACGTCGGCCCATTCAAAGCTCGCCCGCGAGTCTTCGACATTCTTCCGCGCCGCCTCGATTGCGCGGCGATCCAGGTCGATCAGCCGCAGACCCGTCACCCCCGGCGAACGCAGGACCACCGTCGCCAGAGCCCCGTAGCCGCAGCCGAGATCGGCGCCCGCCCCCTTCAGCGCCGGCAGGTGTTGCGCCAACAGGGCCGAGCCTGCGTCGATCCGGTCCCAGGCGAAGATCCCCGGCTGAGACCAGGCCTCCAGCCCCGGCACGATCCGCGCCGCCCCCTCGGCTATGGCCTCGTCGATCCCGGCCATCGTCTCGGGTCTGATTACGATGCAACGCCGGTGGTGCGCCTTGGCCGTCTCGCCCACCTCGACGCCGAAGCCGGTCAGCTCCTTCTTCAGACGCGACCCGCCCTTGTCCTTCAAGGCCATGACGTCCAGCCGCCCCCCGACCTTCAGCGCCTTCAGCGCCAGGGCCAGGGTGTAGCGCCGCTCCAGCACGCCGGGCGGGGCGTAGATCATGATCTCGTCGACCGAGCCTTCGCTCACAGCCTCCAGGGCGGTCGAGCCGGGGATCAGGGGCGAGACTTGGATCGCGGCGCCGGCGCCGGCGCTGGGCGGATCGAAGACGACCGGCGGTCGGCCGTAAAGAAGCGTGCTCATGCCCCGCCCCTTAGAGGCTGGGGGCGAAAATCGCCAGCCGGGGCGTCAGAACCCCGCCTGCAACAGGGCCAGACCGACCACCCCGACCACGATCCGCCACCAGGCGAAGGGGCCAAAGCCGTGCTTGGAGACGAAGTCCAGCAGGAAGCGCACCACCACCAGGGCCGTCAGGAAGGCCACCACGAAGCCCACCGCGATCAGACCGACGTCGCTGAAGTCCAGCGTCTTATGGTTCTTCAATAGGTCATAGGCCACCGCCGCCCCCATGGTGGGCAGGGCCAGAAAGAAGCTGAACTCGGCCGCCGACCGCTTGTCGGTCTTCAGCAACAGGCCGCCGGCGATGGTGGCGCCGGATCGCGATACGCCGGGGATCATGGCCAGGCACTGGAACAGGCCGATCAGAAAATAGACCCGCATCGGATACTGGCTGGCGTCCAGCCACTGCGGCCGCTTGTCCATCCGGTCCAGGGCCAACAGGATCACCCCGCCGACGATCAGGGCGACGCAGATCACCTGGGGCGTTTCGAACAGCACGTCTTTGATGAAGCCATAGGCCAAAAAGCCGACCGCCACGGCGGGCGCAAAGGCCAGCAGCAGGCCGATCAGGAACCGCCGCGCCTCCGGATCAACAGGCCAGCGCGTGGCCAGGGTCCACAGCCGTTTGAAATAGACGCTGACGATGGCCAAGAGCGCCCCCAGCTGGATGACGATCTCGAACGTCTTGCCCGCGCTCTCGAAGCCCATGAAATGGCCCAAAAGCAGCATGTGCCCGGTGGAGGACACTGGAATGAACTCGGTCAGTCCTTCGACCAGGCCGAGAATGATCGCCGCAAGCCAGTCCGACATGAAGTCCCCGTCACAGGCCGGAGGTCAGTGCGCGCCCGGCTCGGGCCCCACATAGCGCAATCGCGCCCGGATAGGCGAGCCGTCCGTCGCCTGATCCACAGCATGGGCCAAAAGGCCGACCAGCCGCCCCAGCAGCAGCAGGTCGCCCGCCCCCGTCGGCCCCAGGTCCAGCCGTCGCGCGATCAGGGCCAGGGCCAGATGGAAGCCGGCCGGCCGGCCCGCCGCCGCCTCGCCCTCGGCGAGCAGGGCCTGGAGATCGACCGGCAGCCCCGCCGCCTCCAGCAGGGGTCGCGCCCGCGGATCGATCCGGCCGAAGGCCGCCGTCTCCTCGAAGCCCGGAACCCCGCCCTTCAGGGCCAGCCAGCGTCGCGCCGCGCCCGACGGGTCGCGCCGCGCCTCCCCGACATAGGCCACGACCTCGCCCAGTTCGCCCAGAGGGGCCCCGCTCAGGGTGGTGATTCCGGCCAGGACCGCCCCGGCCAGGGGCGCGCCGCCGAAGGCCGCCGCCCGCGTCGCCAGCACCGCCTCGTCCAGACCGCAGTCGGCCCCCAGCACCAGGGCGCGGCGGATCAGATGGCTGTCGCGTTCGAACGCCTTGAAGCCGCGCGCCAGCCTCTGGTGCAGATACAGGCGCGGCCCGGGCCCGGAGACGCTGTCCACCACCTCGTTCAGCAGCGAGGCCGCCTCCTGTTTCAGGCCCGCCGGATCGTGACTACGCAGTGAGCGGTCCTCGATCGCGCGACGGCCCAGTACGGCCAGAACCCGCCTCTGGGTCGAACCGCCGACGATCGGATCGATACGCGGCTTCAGTCCGACGAAGGGGTCCCCGTCCCGCACGTCCCACAGCAGGCGGGCCGCCGCCTCGACGGTCGCCGTCTCAGCCAGCTGCACCGCGTCCAGACCGCGATAGAACAGCCGGCCTTCGGCGATCAGGCCTACGGAGGATTGAATGTCGGCCTCGCCGCGCGCCGCCGCCCCCACGACCGGCGCCCGCACCTCGGTCTCGCCTTCGGCCCCGTCGCCGCACAGGCGGGCCACGTCGGCGGCGGCGTACAGGCTTCTGCGGGGATCGGAGGGGTCGGGACGGGCGGCGATCCGGCCCCGACTGACATAGGCGTACAGGGTCTGGGCCTTGACCCCCAGCCGGGTCAGGGCCTCATGTCTCGCGATCCAGCGTTCGTCAGCGTCCATGCCGCCCCCACGACTACGACCGATGCCCCGTATGAACGGAGACCGGCATAGCGCCGTTTCGTGTCCTTAACCCTAATGACGCGCCCGATCCAGTTGGACCAGTCCAAATGAGCGCCCCGGTTGGCTTTCCGCCACGATTGCGCGACAAGACCAGCCGATGACGCCGACGCCCGCCCCCGCCCGACCGCCCGCCCCGACCCCTTCGGAGGATCCGCATCTGGCCACGCGCCGCATCACGCGGCTGTCGGTCGGGGCGGCCCTGACCCTGATCGCGCTGAAGGCCTTCGCCCTGGGCGCCTCCGGCTCGGTCTCCATCCTGGCCAGTCTGACGGATTCGGTTCTGGACCTGGCGGCCTCCCTGGCCACCTTCTTCGCCGTGCGCTGGGCCGCCGCGCCCCCGGACGAGGATCATCGCTACGGCCACGGCAAGGGCGAGGCCCTGGCGGCCCTGGTCCAGGCGGGTCTGGTCTTCGCCTCAGCCCTGTTCATCGGCTGGGAGGGGCTGCAGCGCATCTTCGACCCGCGTCCCGTCACCGCCGGAAGCTGGGCCGTGGGGGTGGTCATCGCCTCCATCGCCGTCACGGGCTGGCTGGTCTGGATGCAGACCCGCGCCCTGAAGACCAGCGGCTCCCTGGCGGTCGCGGGCGACCGCGCCCATTACGCCGCCGACCTGGCCTCCAATCTGGTGGTGCTGGTCGGGGTGATCTCGGGCGCCTTCCTCGGGGCGCCGGGCCTGGACGCCGCCGCCGGACTGGTGGTCGCCGTCTGGCTGTTCTGGGGCGCGATCGGCATGTTGAGGGCCGCCGCCGACCATCTGCTGGACCGCGCCGTCCCGGAAAGCGACCGCGCCGCCATCGCCCAGGCCGTCCTGGCCGACCCCCGCATCCAGGGCGTCCACCAGCTGCGCACCCGGATGGCCGGTTCGGTCATGATGATCCAGATGCATGTCGATCTGGACCCCGATCTGCGTCTGGAGGCGGCCCACGCCATCGTCGTCGAGGCCGAACGCCGCGTGCTCAGCCACTATCCCACGGCCGACATCCTGATCCACGCCGACCCGCGCCGGCGCGCCGTCGCCCCCGCCGCGTCCGAACCGGCGCCCGCCGCCGAGGCCCAGGCCCCTGCTGCGGACACGCCGCCGGCCCCGCCCAAAGGCCCCTGGTCCTGACCGCCCCGCCGTCGATGCGGTAAACGGACATTAACGGGTGCGGGCGCATCTAGGGCCTATGTCCGGCTCCTGCGTCCTGTTCCACTTCCCCTTCCAGCCCGCCTCGCGCGCGGCGCGCCTGGGCCTGGGCGAGGCGCGGATCGAATGGACCGATACGCCGGTTCGTCCGTGGGAAGAGGATTGCCCGGTCAATGATCTGAACCCCTCGGGCCTGCCGCCCGTCGTCCAGACGACCGACCGCGGTCGCCCCCTGACCCTGTGCGAACTGCCCGCCGTCCTGGGCTGGATCGAGGACCAGCAGAAGTCCCCCCTGCTCCTGCCCGCCGACCCCGCCGAACGGGCCGAGGCGCGCCGCCTGACCGGCTGGTTCGAGCGCCGCTTCACCGACGAAGTCGACGCCGTCCTTCTGCACGAGCGGATGGAGAAACCCCTGCTCAAACTGGGCCCGCCCGAGGCCCGCGCTTTGCGCCACGGCCGCGACGCCCTGAAATCCCACCTCGCCATGCTGGAAGACCTGGTCGCCGCCCGCGACTGGCTGGCCGGCCGCCGGCTGTCCCAGGCCGACCTGATCGCCGCCGCCCACCTGTCGGTCCTCGACTATTTCGGCGAGGTCCAGTGGACCCACTGGCCCGCGCTGAAGCTCTGGTACTCCAAGGTCAAATCCCGCCCCTGCTTCCGCCCCCTGCTGGCCGACCGCTTCGTCGGCGTCCCCCCGTCGGGGTGGTATGCCGACCTGGACTTCTAAAGCGCCTCGGCCCCCAATCGCGCGATCCACAGCTTCGCTCGACTGATCAGCTCATCCTTGCGGCGCAGGTCCGAGACGTCCTCCGGCAGACGGTCCAGCTGTTCGAAGCGGAAATCCTCGGGTGCGTGCGCCTTCCAGGCCGCCTGGAGCGACCGATAGGGGCTGCCGCCGTGACGCAGCGCGAACCACAGGCCGTTCTGTTCGGTGTCGATGTGGCGGCTCTTGCCGACCCAGACCTGGCCCGTCGCGCTGCAGATCACAGCATAGACCCCGGCGATGGTCGGCCGCTCCTTATATTCCGCGATCAGGGTCTTGCGATCTGTCTGGGTCATGGCGCTCTCTTATTTATCCGGGTATAAATATGACGACTAATTTTATCCGGGTAAATACATGGGCGACGAAAATCGCAATCTGGTTCTGTTCGACGGCCCCCGCCGCATCGCCAGAGGCTCGGACGCCGCTGTAGCGGCCGCCTTGCGCAAGGCCCTGGAGGCGGCGCCTCAAGCCGCGCTGCGCGTGTTCGATCTGGCGACCGGTCGGCCGGTCGACCTGGACCTCCGCGAGACAGAAGCCGCTCCGGCCGCCAGGCGCGGCCGTCCGCGCCTGGGCGTCGCCGCGCGCGAGGTCACGCTCCTGCCCCGCCACTGGGACTGGCTGGCCAGCCAGCCGGGGGGCGCCTCGGCCGCCCTGCGGCGTCTGGTGGACCAGGCCCGCAAGACCGGCGCAGACGACGACGCGCGGCGCCGCCGCACCGAGGCCGCCTATGGCTTCATGGTCGAGATGGCCGGCGACGCCCCCGATTTCGAAGAGGCCAGTCGCGCCCTGTTCGCCGGCGACCGCGACCGGCTCGCCGCCCTGATCGCCCCGTGGTCGCCCGACATCCAGGCCCAAATCCTTGAGCTGTTCGACGGCGCCGCATCGACCGAATGACCGCCCCAGGATCCTCTCCCGCTTGCGGGAGAGGCGGCCCGGCGTCCGCGCAGCGGACCAGGGTCGGAGAGGGAAGTGTCGCCAAAGGCTAGACTTCCCCCATCGTCAGGCGTGTCGCTTCGCGCCACGGCCTGACACTTCCCCCGCAAGCGGGGGAAGGTCTTCCTCGCCCGATTTCGTGCTATCCCCCGCCCCGTGTCCGACCGCCTGAAAACCTTCATCCGCCGGCGCGCGGCCGAGCTCGGCTTTGACGTCTGCCGCTTCGCCTCGGCCGCCGACGCCTGGCCGGCGGGCGAGCGGCTGCGCGAGTTTGTCGATCAGGGCCGACACGGCGACATGGCGTGGATGGAAACGACGCTGGACCGCCGCGCACACCCCACCGCCATGTGGGACGAGGCGAAGACGGCCATCGTGCTCGGCATGAACTACGGCCCCGACGACAATCCGCTGGACCAGTTGGCCGACCGGTCGGCCGCCTATATCTCGGTCTATGCGCGCGGCGACGACTATCATGAGGTCATCAAGGGCCGGCTGAAACAGCTGGCGGGCCAGATCGCCGCCCGCAACGGCGCCGACATCAAGGTCTTCGTCGACACCGCCCCCCTGATGGAAAAGCCCCTGGCCCAGCGCGCCGGACTGGGCTGGCAGGGCAAACACACCAATCTGCTCAGCCGCACCCACGGCAACTGGCTGTTTCTGGGCACGATCCTGACCGCCGCCGAGATCGAGCCGGACGCGGCCGAGACCGAACACTGCGGCCGCTGCACCGCCTGTCTCGACGCCTGCCCCACCAAGGCCTTCCCCGCCCCGTTCCAGCTCGACGCCCGACGCTGCCTCTCCTACCTGACCATCGAATTCGGCGGTCCCTGGCCGGTCGAGTTCCGCACCCTGACCGGATCGCGCATCTATGGCTGCGACGACTGTTTAGCCGTCTGTCCGTGGAACAAGTTCGCGCAAGAGGCCCGCGAGATCCGGCTTCAGCCCCGCCCGGCCCTTGAAAGCCCACGCCTGGACGACCTGCTGGGGCTGGACGACCCCGCCTTTCGCGCCCTCTTCGCCAAGAGCCCGGTCAAGCGGATCGGCCGGGATCGGTTTCTCAGGAACGTGCTCTACGCCGTGGGAAACTCGGGTGACGCGACGCTGATCGCCCCGACGAAAGCCTTGCTGGCCGACCCCTCGCCCCTGGTGCGCGGCGCCGCCGTCTGGGCCCTGTCGCAGCTGACGCCGCCCGCCGAATTTGCGGCCTTGGCCCAGGCGACGACCGAAACCGATCCCCAGGTTCTGGAGGAATGGCGGCGGTCCGAAACGGCTTGGTCCTCATGACCCACGCGATGGACGGACGCGATTTCAAAAGCTTGCTCGAAAAAAATCAGCGCTCTTCAACCCACCGCGCGCGCCGAGACGGTTATACTGCCGTCCTGATCTTTGACATTCACCGCAACGCTGCGAGCCGATCGCAAAAATCTGCACGAAAGTGCACTCAAAAAATTCGCAGTGCACTTTTCGTCTCCTCCCCACGACGTGGGGAGAAGACGGATCGTGCGGGCCTCACCCCATCGCGGTCCCGACGCCCGATCCGCCGCCCGGCGCCTTGGCCACGTCCAGCAGCTTCAGCCGGAAGATCAGGACCGAATTGGCCGGGATCTTGGGGCCGGCGCGTTCGCCATAGCCCAGGGCGGGCGGGACATAGAGGATCCATTCGTCGCCGACATGCATCTTCTGCAAGGCCTCGGTCCAGCCCTTGACCACCTCCTCGGGGGTGAAGATGGCCGGCGCCCCGCGCGCGAAGGAGCTGTCGAACACCGTATTGTCGATCAGCTTGCCCTCGTAATCGACCTTGACCAGATCGTTGCGGTCCGGGCTGACGCCGCCGGCCGGACCCGACTGGACGACCTTGTACTGCAGGCCGCTGGGCAGGGTGACGACGCCCTCTTCCTTGGCGTTCTTCTCCAGAAAGGCGACGGCCTCGGCCTTGCCTGCGTTCGGATCGACCGGCTCGGACCGGCCGCAGCCCGCCAGCAACAGAACGGCGACCAGCGCCGCCTTACCCCATCCGAAGTTCATAGCCGCGTTCCTTCAAGGCCTCGCCGATCTCGTCGGCGTGGGCGCTATCGCGCGTTTCGACCATGATGTCGAACTCCGCCCCCTTGGCCGGCACGTCCAGGGCCAGACGGTTGTGGACCACGTCGATGATGTTTCCGCCCAGGCCGCCGATCACCGCCGCCATGGCCGACAACATGCCCGGCCGGTCGTCGCCCAGGATGCGATAGACGATCAACCTCCGTTCACGGACCATCTCGCGGTTCAGCACCACCGCCAGCATCCGCGGATCGATATTGCCGCCGCACAGCTCCAGCCCGACCTTCATCCCCTTGAACCGATCAGGATAGGCCAGAAGCGCCGCCAGACCGCCCGCGCCCGCCCCTTCCGACACCGTCTTCTCATAGGTGACGAAATAGGAGACGGCCCGTTCGAAGTCCGCCTCCTCGCAGACGAAGACCTCGTCGACCAGCGGATTGGCCAGGGCGAAGGGGATGTCGCCGACCGCCTTGATGGCGATGCCCTCGGCTATGGTCTGGCCGGTGCAGACCGGGGGCTTTCCGGCCCGTTTGGCGGTGAAGGAGGGATAGCGCGCCGCCTCCACCCCGAAGACCTTGATGTCCGGCTTCATCGCCTTGGCCGCGATGGCGCAGCCGGCGATCAGGCCGCCGCCGCCGATCGGAATGATCAGGGCCTCCAGATCCGGCGCGTCCTCCAGGAACTCGATGGCGCAGACCCCCTGGCCCGCCACTATGCCTTCGTCGTCGAAGGCCGAGACGAAGACGTAGCCCTTCTCCGCCTCCAGCCGCTTGGCCGCCTCGGTCGAGCCGGTGAAGTCCAGCCCCTCGATCACCACGGTCGCCCCGTGCGACCGGGTGCCGTTGATCTTGGCGAAGGGCGTGCCCTCCGGCATCACAATGGTGACCGGCACCCCCAGCCGTCCGCCGTGATAGGCCAGGGCCTGGGCGTGGTTGCCGGCGCTGGCCGCGACCACGCCGCGCTTGCGCTCCTCGGGGGTCAGCATCAGCAGCCGGTTCAGCGCGCCGCGCTCCTTGAAGCTGCCGGTGAAGTGCAGATTGTCGAACTTGACCCAGACCTCGGCCCCCGTCAGCTGCGACAGCTTGCGGGAATAGCGGGCGGGGGTGCGGTCCACCTGACCGGCGATCCGGCCCTGGGCCGCCTCGATATCGGCGAAGGTGACGGTCATATAGGCGGGCTCCAGTACTGCCTGCCGGGCGCTGCGCCCGAGCATTTCCGCCGCCTCTTTCGCGCTTTGTCGGTTCCGGGTCCAGAGGGTGCAACCTTGACCGTGGCGAGGGCGTTGTGGGTCGTGCGATAATGGACCGTCGCATCCCGGCCCTTCCCCTGGGGCCGGATTCTCGGAAGGAAGCCCCCATGTCGATCCGCCCCCTCGCCCTGGCCGCCGTCGCGGCCGCCGCCCTTTCGGCCTGCGCCCCCACGACCTTCCCCGCCGGCGCCCCGACCGGCGGCCCCGCCGCCTTCAACGCGGCCGACTTCGCCTGGTCCCAGCGCACCGGCCAGGCCGCCATAGAGGGCCGCGTCGCCTACGCCCAAGACGGAAAGTCCTACGCCTGCGTCGCCTCGGCCGGCCTGACGCCCGAGACCCCCTATACCCGCGCCCGTTTCCGCACCCTCTACGGCTCCACCGACCGGGCCGCCGTCCCCGCCGCCGTGGTGCGGGCCCGCACCGTGCCCGACGCCAGCGCCGACTACACCGGCTTTGTCCGATCCGAGCCCTGCCGCGACGGCCGGTTCCGTTTCAGCGACCTGCCCGACGGCGGCTGGTTCCTGATCGTGCCGGTGCGGACGGGCGACGAGCCGCCCCTGGTCCTGATGCGGCGCGTTGACACGCGCGGCGGCCGCGTCGTCAACGTCACCCTGTAAGCTGATCCGTAGCGTCCCCACGATCCTCCGCCCGGCGAACCGCCGGGCCCCGTTCAGGGAGACTGACATGAGACCCGCCCCGATCCTCGCCGTCCTCCTCCTGTCGTCGGCCGGCCTTTCGGTCGCCGCCCCGACCCAGGCCCAGACTCAGACCTATTCCAGCTACGGCTCCTACCGGACCTATGAGTACGGCTATGGTCATGAGGACCGGGCTTGGCGCCGCGACGCCCACCGCCGCTACGACTTCAACGGCCAGGCGGATCGGCCGGGCGACTATCGCTGCGACCGCTATTGGGACGCCGGCCGCAGCGACTGCGGCGCCGCCTGGCGCGACCAGCGGCCGGTCCGCGATCGGGCCTGGAGCGATCGCCGCTGGGCGCCGGATTACGGCCATGGCCGCCCCGGCGTCTATCCCGGCGCCTACGGTCGCCCTGACCTGATCTATCCCGGCGGCGGCGTCGGCTACGGCCAGGACTATGGACGGGGTTACGGCTACGGCGCGGCGCGCGATCCCTATCGCGTCGCCTGGTGCCGCGCCTCCTATCGCTCCTATGACCCGGTCGGCGGCTACTACCGCACCTACGACGGGCGACTGGTCTTCTGCGGCTGAGCCGCAGAACCGTCTTCGTACGGATGAAGCTCACGAAGTTGCGATTCCGGTAACGGGGATCGCCATCTTCTGGCCGCGACCGGCCCCGACTTATCCCCGCCTGTCGCCGAAGATCAGGGGAGGATCTTGATGTCCCAGCATAATATCATCGGGTCCGAAGCCTTCACCCGGGGTCCGATGATCCTGGTCCGCCAGTATCGGGCGGGCGGCGCGCGCCGTCGCCGCGCCCGAACGGCGGCCGCCTTCATCGCCGGGGCGACCGCCATGCTGCTGGCCGGCCTGGTCGGAGCGGCCGTGGTCTACGGCCCCGGCCTGGCAGGCTGATCGAGAGGCGCGGCTCAGGCCAGCCAGACCATCATCCGCGTGTCCGCCTCGGCGCCCCGCGCGCGGCTCCAGGCGCGGCGGGTCTCTCCCGTATAGAGAAAGCCCGCCTTCTCCAGCACCCGGCCCGACGCCGGATTGTCGGCGAAATGGCCGGCGACCAGGGCGCGCCGCTTCCACCGCCGTCCGGCCCAGACAAGGGCGCCGTCCAGCGCCTCGGTCGCAAATCCGCGCCCCCAATAGTCTCTGCCGATCCAATAGCCGGTCTCGGGCACCCGGTCCTCGCCTTCGAACAGGCCGATCACCCCGATCGGCCCTTCCGCCTCATGCTCGATGACGAAGGTGTTGGCCCGCGCCGGGTCCTGGGAGGCGACCTGAATGACGAAGTCTTCCGCATCCTCGATGCGGAACGGGTGCGGCATTCGCTTGGTCATGCGCGCAATGTCCAGATCATTGGCCAGGGCCGCGATGCGCGGCGCGTCCTGCGGCGCAGGGGCGCGCAGGATCAGGCGCCGGGTCTCCACGACGGGAGAGGTTTCGATGACGCACATGGCGTTCGCCTCCGTTCGGACCGCCTCCTTGGAGGGCTCGGGCGGTCTTCGAGGCGGGGAAACGCAAACGGGGAGCCTGGTGATCCAGACTCCCCGCGGAATAGTTCCCTGGTCCGGATCGGCTGCTTCGGTGAGCAACGCGATCCGGAGTGTTCCAGACTGCGTTACTCGGCGGCGAGCGCCTGGGCGGCGTCGTCATTCGCCGCAAGGATCGACACGTAACAACGGCCGCCGCGTTTGGTGGTGAACTTCACCGCACCGTTTGTCAGGGCGAACAGGGTATGGTCGCGGCCCATGCCGATGTTCTCACCCGGGTGGAAGGTGGTGCCGCGCTGACGCACGATGATGTTGCCGGCCAGCACGCGCTCGCCGCCGAACTTCTTCACGCCGAGGCGCTTCGACTCAGAGTCGCGACCGTTGCGCGACGAACCGCCGGATTTCTTGTGAGCCATCTTGCCGCTCCGTCTTTCCTGAGCGTCCTACCGGCCTGTCGGCCTACTTGAGGACGTCTCTCTTAACTGGTCTGGCGCCAGGGCGCCGGTGAATGTCTTAGGCTTCGTCGCCGGCGGCTTCAGCCTTGGACGCGGCCTTCTTCTTGGCCGGGGCCTTCTTGCCAGAGTCTTGGGCGGGAGCCGAGCTCTCGACCACGGCGGCCTTGACGTCGGCGCCGTCGGCTTCGGTCACGACCGTCTCGGTCGAACCCAGCGACGAGGTCGCGCCGCGGGTCGCGAGACCGCGGGCCCGCAGATTGATCTCGGCCTTGGTGATCAGCTCGACCTTGCCGTCCCACTTGGCGGACTGGCCGGCGCCTTCGATGCCGGTGATGCGCAGGACCGATTCCATCTGACGATGGCCGTTGGTGCGGCGATAGCCCTGGCGACGGATTTTCTTGAAGATCTTGATCTTCTCACCCTTGCGGGTCTCGATCAGGGTGGCACCGACGAAGGCGCCGTCGACCAGGGGCGCGCCCACGGTCACGCCGTTGTCGCCGCCCAGCATCAGGACGCTGTCGAACTTCAGCTCAGCGCCGGCGTCGCCGTCGAGCTTTTCGACGACGATGGTGTCGCCCGGTTGAACCCGGTACTGCTTGCCGCCGGTCTTGATCACCGCGTACATGTTGAAGCCTCAGCGCAAACGCAAAAAAGAATACGCCCTCCGGGAGGACCCCCGGGGGCGAAGAGCGGCGACATATACGGAAGGGCGTCTCAGAGTCAACGCCGAACCGGCCGCTTTTATCGTCAGTCCAGCGCGCAGATGTCCGGCAGGCCGCGCAGGCCGCCGGCGTTGTCCAGGCCGTAGCCGACCAGAAACCGGTTCGGCGCCTCCCAGCCGACGAAGTCCGGCTCGGGCGCGCGGGGGGCGGGCCAGGGCTTGCGGGCGAAGACGCAGGTCAGGACTTCGGACGCCCCGCCTTCGCGCGCGATCCGCGCCGCCTCGGCCAAGGACAGGCCGGTGTCGAAGACGTCGTCCAGGATCAGCACCTTGCGCCCGGCGATCGGCCGCTGGAACGGCGCATAGACGTCGATCGCGCCCCGGCTGGTCTTCTCGTCCCCATAGGAGGCGAGCCAAAGCGCGTCGAAACGAAGGTTGCGGCCGATGCGGGACAGGGCGCGGGTCAGGTCGGCGGCGAACCACAGCCCCCCGGTCAGAAGGACGGCCGCAACCGTCTCGTCGTCGGTGACGGGGGCGATGCGGGCGGCGAGGTCCGCCACGATGCGGGCGATGTCGGCCTCGGCCAGGAGAACGGTCGGCGTGGGGGAAGGATCAGCCATGAGAGGCGGATACCGCCTCCCCATGAGCCCTGTCCACCGTCGCGAGGGGTCGGGCCTCGACCGGAGCGGCCTGACGCCCGCCCATCCCCGGCGCCACCGCCGAACGCAGGCCGTTGGAGGCCGGCGCCAGTTCCGCATGGGCGTTGGCGGGCGCGTGGCCTTCGGAGGCGGCGGCCGGCCCATGATCGGCCGGAGCGTGGGCGGCGGCGGGCGGCGCATGGGCCTCGCCGTGGGCCTCGCCCCCATGGCCTTCGTCTCCATGGCTTTCGGGCGACCCGTGGGGAGCCGGTGCGTGGCCGTTCGGCGCTCCGTGCGCCTTGCCCGGCGCGGCGTGCGGCGTCTCGGCGGTGACGAAGTTGACGCCGATGTCGGCGGCGTGGCCGCCGGGGTCGGGAATCAGGACGGCGAAGCCCTGCACCTTGCCGGGCAGGACCGGCGCAGCGTCGATGGCCACCAGTTTGAAGCCGATCTCGGCGCCGTGTTCGTCCAGCAGGGCCACCCGCACCGGCGGGGCTACGATCTCGGTGTCACGCACGTTGCGCAGGGCGCCGGAGACCAGGACCATGCCGGGCCGCGAAGGAACCTCCTTGGCGCTCATGGCCTCGAAGTCCAGGCCGACGGGGTTCACCGGGGCGCCGACCGCGGCATAGGCGGCCGCGGCGCGGGGAAAGGCGTCGACCACCTCGATCCGGAACAGGAAGGCCGAGACGATCAGGCCCACGAAGACGCTGGCCAGACCGGCCCAGACCACGCCGTGGGTTGCGGCCCGACGCAGGCGTCGCTGCTGTTCGGCGCGGGCGCGGAAGGCCTTGGGCAGTTCCGGCGCCGGGGTTTCGGCCAGGCTGGCGGGCTCGGCGACGGCTTCCGGCTCGGGCGCAGAGATGACGCGCGGTTCGGGCGCGACGCTCAGCTCCAGCGGTTCATCGGGGCTCGCCCGCCACACCTCGCCGCAAGATTTGCAACGGACCTTGCGGCCGTTCGCCCCCAAGACGTCGTCGGGAATGAAATAGCTGGTGGCGCAGGCGGGGCAGGTCAGTATCATGTGGCTGACTGCGAGGCTGTCGCCCCCTCCCGTAAGGCGCGGTCCACGCCCTGTCCCTGAAAACAAACCCTATGCCGTCCCCGCCCCCCAGCGCCGCCGATTCCGCCCCCGTCGCCGAGACCGCCCGCCTGTCGGGCGTCGGTTTCGGCTATGCGGACGCGCCCGACGTGCTGCGAGACGTTAACCTCATTCTGACGCGAGGCTCTTTCCACTTCCTTACCGGACCGTCCGGCGCCGGAAAGTCGTCGCTGCTGCGGCTTCTGACCCTGGCCGACCGGCCGACCAAGGGAAGCCTGCGCCTGTTCGGGACCGACGTTTCACACATCGACCGGCGCGACATTCCCGCTTTTCGACGCCGCATGGGGGTGGTGTTTCAGGATTTCCGCCTGCTGGACCATCTGTCCGCCTTCGACAATGCGGCCCTTCCGCTGCGGCTCGCGGGCGGGCGCGAGGCCGACTACGCCGCCGATGTCGAAGAGATGCTGAAATGGGTCGGGCTGGGCCGCCGGATGGACGCCCGTCCGCCCGCCCTGTCCGGGGGCGAGAAACAGAGGCTGGCCATCGCCCGCGCCGTCATCACCCGTCCCGGCCTGATCGTGGCGGACGAACCGACCGGCAGCGTGGACGCCGTCATGGCCGACAAGCTGCTGCGCCTGTTTCAGTCGCTGAACCGCCTGGGGGCCACCGTGCTGATCGCCAGCCATGACCAGGCCCTGGCCGAACGGTCGGGGGCCAGGGTGCTGAAGCTGGACCAGGGCCGGTTGAGCGAAGCCGGCAGGATGGCCGCATGACGCCGTCGATCCTGGCCCGGAGCCTTCCCCGACGTCGACCCGGCCTGCTGCCCCCCGCCGCTGCGGGCGAGCCCTGGCTGATGACGGTCATCGCCGTCCTGTGTTTTCTGGCCTGTCTGGCCGCCGTCGCCGCCTCGGCCGCCGATCGGGCCGCCCACGGCTGGGCGCGTCAACTGGGGGCGGAGGCGACCGTCCAGGTGCGGCCCCGCGTCGGCGAAAGCGGCGACACCGCCGCCGCCCGCGCCGCCGAAACCCTGGCGGGCGTCAACGGCGTCGAAGAGGCCGCCGCCCTTGACCGCAAGGCGGCCGAGGATCTGCTGCGGCCCTGGCTGGGCGACGCCGTCCTGCCCGACCTGCCCCTGCCGCATCTGGTGACGGTCCGGCTGGACCCCGACGCCCCGGCCAGCGCCGTGACCCTGAGCCGCGCCCTGGCCGAGGCCGGTCTGGACGCCACGGTGGACGACCACAGTCTGTGGCGAGGCGAGGTCGAACGGTCGGCCGCCCTGATCACCGTTCTGGCGGGCGCGGCCTTCCTGGCGATCGCCTTCGCCGCCGCCGCCGCCATCGCCTACGCCACCCGCGCCGGCCTGGCCGCTGGACGGGGCGTGATTGAGACTCTGAGCCTGAACGGCGCGACCGACGGGCGCATCGCCTGGCTGTTCCAGCGGCGGTTCGCCCTGATCGCGGCCGGCGCCGGCGCCGTCGGCGCCGTGCTGGCGGCCCTGCTTCTGGCCTTTGTGCGGTTCCTGGGCGGATCGGGCGGCCTGACCCAGGCCCTGCCCGTGACCTGGGGGGATCTGCTGTTGCTCTCGCCATGTCCGCTGCTGGCGGCTACGGTGGCGCTTGTCGCGGCCAGATTCGCCGCCATGCAGGTGCTGGGCTCAGGCAGGGGGAAGGCATGAGACTGCTCGTCGTCATCGGCATCGTCGCCCTGATCTGGCTGGTCGGCCTGTTCGCCTTCGCCCATCGGGTGCGCGAACTGACCCCGGCGGAAGAGCCCGCCCCCGCCGACGCCATTGTGGCCCTGACCGGCCCCTCGTCCGAACGGGTCAACGCCGCCATCCGCCTGTTGGAGCAGGGCAAGGGCGAGCGGGTGCTGATCTCGGGCGTGAACCGCGAGGTCCGCCGTCGCGAACTGCGCGAGCTGACCCCCGGCTCGAGCCGACTGTTCAACTGCTGCGTCGATCTGGGCTTCGAGGCCGAGGACACGGTGGGCAACGCCCAGGAGATCGCCGCCTGGGCGCGGGCCAAGGGCTATGACCATCTGATCGTCGTCACCTCGGACTATCACATGCCCCGCTCCCTGGTGGAGATCCGGGGCCAGGCGCCGGGGGTGAAACTGACCCCCTACGCCGTCTCGACCCCGTCGCTGGACAATCGGCACTGGTGGCGCGCGACGGTCACGGCCCGGCGGATGACCCTGGAATATATGAAATACCTCGCCGCCCTGGGGCGCGAGGCCGTTCGGCGGCTCAGCCGCGACGCCCCAGCCCCAGCCCCAGCCTCAGCCTCAGAGCCCGAAGCTTCCGCCCCGACCGAAAAGGCCCCCGCCTAAGTGAACACCCTGCGTTCCCTGCTTTTCACCGCCTGGCTCTATCTATCGATGCCGATCATCGCCATCGGCCTGTCGCCCGTGCTGCTGGCGCCGCACCGCTATGTTCAAGGCGTCTGCAAGCTGTGGGCGCGGATCGCCCTGTTCGGGCTGCGCTGGATCGCCGGCGTCAAGGTGGAGGTGCGCGGGCTGGAGAACGCCCCCTCCGGCGCCGCCCTGATCGCCTCCAAACACCAGGGGATGCTGGACATCGTCGCCCTGCTGGCGGTCCTGCCCGACGCCTGTTTCGTCATGAAGAAGGAGCTGATGCCCCTGCCCTTCTTCGGCTGGTTCGCCTGGCGCGCCAAGATGATCGCCGTGGATCGCGCCGGTCACGCCAAGGCGCTCAAGGACATGACCCGTCAGGCCAAAGACCGCCTGGCCGAAGGCCGTCAGATCGTCATCTTCCCCGAAGGCACGCGCAACGCACCCGGCGTCCCTGGCGATTACAAGCCCGGCGTCGCGGCCATCTATCGCGATCTGGAGGGACCCTGCTGGCCCGTGGCCACCAACTCGGGCGTCCACTGGCCCGCCCACGGCTTCCGCCGCTATCCGGGGACGGTGGTGTTCGAGTTCCTGGAGCCCATCCCCGCCGGACTGAAACGCGGTCAGATGATGGCGTTGCTGGAAAGTCGCATCGAGACGGCTTCCGCCGCCCTGTTGGAGCCAAAGGCCGCGCTCGAACGTATGGGGTGACCGATCCCGTATGAGGAAGCTCCCCCATGTCCCTGCGCCGCCTGGCCCTGACCGCCGCCGCCTTCACCGCCGCCGCCCTGACCGCGGGCGCCGCCCTGGCCCAGTCCCAGCCCTATGAGCAGATCCGCCCCGCGGCCGACGGCTGGACCGTCGATCTGGGCGTCGGCGCCCTCTACAGCAAGGACAGCGGCGGCGACACGGGCTCTGAGACGCGGGTCGTGCCCTGGGTCTCGGCCAACTATCGCGACGTCGTCTATCTAAACGCCATCGACGGCCTGGGCTGGAATGCGATCAAGACCGACAGCTTCCGCGCCGGGCTGCAATTGCGCCCTCGCTTTTCGCCGGAAGACATCGAGGGCCTGGACCTGGATCGGCCGGACTTCGGCGCCGACGTCGCCGCCTACGCCTTTCAGCGCCTGCCGGGCAACATCGTGGTCGGCGGCCGGGTCAGCCGCGACGTGTCGGACGTCAGCGAGGGTACGGAATACTACGCCTCGGTCGGCCACCAGCGCGTGACGCCGATCGGCCTGATGAATGTCTCGGTCTATGCGCGCGGCGGCGACGCCAAACTGGCCGACGCCTATTACGGCGTCAGCCCCGAAGAGGCCGCCCGGAACGGCATCGCCCCCTATTCGCCGGGCAGCGGCCTGCAAGGCGCCGGCGCCAGCCTTTTCCTGCTGGTCCCGCTGAACGACAAATGGGGCGCCGGCGCCCTGATCAACTATGAGCGCCGGCTGGGCGACGTGGCCGACAGCCCCCTGTCTGAGGAAGACGACACGATCCGCACGGGCGTCTTCTTCGCCCGTCGCTTCGGCGGCTGAAGCGGAATGCGGCGACCGATCAGGTCGCCGCGAACTCGCTGAACGCGTCGATGACGGCGCGGTTCTGGTCTTCGGTGCCGATGGTGATCCGCAGGCCCTGCGGCAGGCCGTAGCCGCCGACCGGCCGCACGATGATCCCCTTGCCGTTCAGATAATCGCTGGCCGCCGCCGCCCGTTCGGCCGTCTCGAACAGCACCAGGACGAAGTTGCCCGCGCTGGGCAGGACCTCCAGGCCGAAGCCGCGCAGGGCCTGGGTCAGGCGCGGCTTCCACGTGGCGATCAGCTCGCGCGACGCCTGCTGGTGCGCCTCGTCGCCCAGCGCCGCCGTCGCCGCCTCAAGCCCCGGAACCGAGACGTTGAACGGCAGGCGGATGCGGTCGATCGCCTCGGCCACCTTCAGCGGCGCATAGCCGAAGCCGATCCGCAAACCGCCCAGGCCGTGGATCTTGGAGAAGGTGCGGGTGACGAGGATGTTCTCGGCGTCCTTCGCCAGGGGGAAGGCCGTCTCCCAGTCCGGCTCGGTCACATATTCGGCATAGGCCTCGTCGATCACCAGGATGACGTGAGCCGGAAGAGCCGCGTGCAGGCGGCGGACTTCTTCGCCTGAGTTGTAGCTGCCGGTCGGGTTCGACGGATTGGAGACATAGACGATCTTGGTCCGCTCATCGACCTGGGCCAGAAGCGCGTCCACCTCGGCCTTGTAGTTGGGCTCGGGCGCCAGCTTGACCTCGGCCTCGCAGGCCTTGGCGCTAATGCGATAGGCCAGGAAGCCGTACTGGCCGCAGACGATGTTGTCGCCCGCGGTCAGATAGGTCTGGTTCAGCAGGGCGAAGACCTCGTCCGAGCCGTTGCCGAAGATCAGCCGCTCGGGCTCCAGCCCGTGGGTCTGGGCCACGGCGGTGCGCAGTTTGGTCGCCCGCCCGTCCGGATAGACGTGGATGTTGCGAACCGCCGCCTCATAGGCCGCACGGGCCTTTTCCCCGGCGCCCAGCATGTTCTCGTTGGAGGACAGCTTCATCGGTTCGGCGACGCCGACGATGGACGACTTGCCGCCGACATAGGGGGCGATGTCGAGGATGCCGGGCTTGGGCTGGGGGCCCTGGGGCGCGTCGGTCATGGAAAACCTTGATCTCAGAAGATGGGGGCGGCGCCGATGACGCCGGTCAGGCGGCCGGGGGCGTTCGTCAGCCGCCCGTCCTCGGCCTGCACATAGCCTGCCAGGGCGAACAGCTTCAAGCCGCCTGCCGCAGCCAAAGGATCGGCGATCAACCCGGCCTCGCCCATGGCTTCCACGATCTTAGTGTCGGACCAGCCGCTGTCGGTGACCCAGAAGGTCCGATCCTCGCCGGTCGGCCCGGACCCCTCGCGCGTCACCAGAAAGGCCTGGGGACGGGCGCGGGCGTCGTCCGGCAGGGCCGCAGCGATCTTCAGCTCCGGCCGGGCCAGGAGCCGACCCCACCAGGGACGATCGGACGACAGGTCGATCAGAGCCCGCGCCCCCTCCTCGGCGGCCTTCAGCGCCTCTTCGGCCGGCAGGGGCCGCCCGCCCAGGCCGTACCGGTCAGCCGCCAGCGCCTGGGCCAGGCCGCCGCTGGTGATCAGGGACGGCCCGGCGGCGGCCTCGATCCGCCCCCACAGGGCCTTCAGCACCTTCGTATCGCCAGGCTGCGCCCCAGCCAGAAGCGCGCGCAGACTCAGGGCCGAGGCGTCCAGGCGCGTGCGAGGGCCGGCGGCCAGGCGCGCTCGCACCGCCTCGACCACCGCCCGGTCCAGGGCGTCCAGGGCCGCATCGGCCGGGGGTTCGTTCAGGAACGCCATCAGAACAGCTTGGGCGCAGGGGCCAGGGCGAAGGGCCCCAGCCAGGTCCGGCCGTCGCGGAAGACCAGGGTCAGCGGAACCTCTTCGCCCCCGGCCGCCTGGGCGGCGCCCGCCGCAGCGGCGGCCCCGGCCGCGCCCAGACGTTCGCCGGGCCGGCTGCGGCTTGCCACCAGGCCCGAAAGCGCCGGCAGCGGCCTTTGCGACTGGAGCGTCACCTGGCCGGTCAGCCGCCCGTCGGCGTCGGCCTTCAGGACGTCGCTGCTCAGGGTGGCGCGGCTTTCGCCCGCTTGAAGATCCCCGCGCAGATTGCGAAAGGTCCCGCCGCCCTTGGTCCAGGCGGAAAAGACCCCTGCGGCGTCGCCCCCCTTCAACAGACTGGCCTGACCGATCGTGGCCTCCAGCTGGGTCGTCAGCTGCCCGTCCTGAGCGAAGCCTTCGACCGGTCCATCGCGTCGCCCCTGGCCGTCGACCAGTCGGAACATGACGTCGATGTCGTCGGTCGCAACGGTCGAGCCTTCCAGATGCGGCCGCGTGTAGAATTCGATCCGCGCCGCCCGGGCGATGGGGAAGGGCTCGCCCTGGGGCAGTGCCGTGAAGATCGGATTGACCAGCTCCAGCGCCAGATTGGGCCAGCGCTGGTCAATGCCGCCGGCGCTCATGCGGATCGCATCGCCGTGGACCGCCACCTTGCCCTTGCCGGCGCGGGTCAGGACCAGCCCCTCCGGCGCCGCGACCACCCATTTGGTCGGCTGATAGGCGTTGGCCTCGGCCTCCAGCTCCGGCGCCGCCAGGGCCAGGCCCGAAGGCGCGGCCACGGTGACGTGGGTCAGGCGCACATGGGCGCGGAACGGCCAACCGACGATCCGCTTGTCGGCGTAACGGACCTCCCACCCCTGCTGGCGCAGCTTCGCCGCCTGGGCCTCCAGCCCCGCGTCGATCCGGCGGGTCAGATAGAACCACCACCCCGTCCAGGCGGCCAGGGCGATCAGCACCAGGATGAAGGGGCCGTAAAGGCCGGCGCGGCTGTGTCGCGGGGTCGAGGGCTCGGTCATGCAAACTCCGGTTCAAGGCCGCTATACCCCAACCGGCCCCGCCCGCATAAGGCGTCAGGCCGTCAGATCGACCAGCCGCGCGGCCGCCGCCCGCACCGCCTCATCCGGCGCCAGACCCAGCAGCAGCCCCCTCTGGCCGCCGTTGATCAGGATCTGGTCGAACAGCGCCGCCGTCTCGTCGAACAGGGTCGGAACGGCCTTGCGCTGACCGAAGGGACTGACCCCGCCGACCTTGTAGCCCGTCAGCCGTTCGGCGTCGGCGGGCTTCATCATCTGGGCCGATTTGGCGCCGAGGGCGGCGGCCAGCTTCTTCATGCTGACCTCGGCGTCGGAGGGAATGACGACACAGGCAGGCGCCCCGTCCGCCAGGGTCATCAGGGTCTTGAAAACTTCTTCCGGCGGCCGCCCCAGGGCTTCAGCCGCCTGAAGCCCCACGCGCGGCGCATCGGGATCATAGGAATAGGGAAACAGTTCGAACGCGACGCCCGCCTTGGCGAGGGCGACGGTGGCGGGCGTGGTCTTCGACATCTCAATCGGTCTCGGTCTGGGGCGTCGTCTGAAGAAAGTCACGGGTCAGGGCGACGGCGTCGGCCAGACCCATGCGCTGCACCTCTATCCCAGGCGGCAGGCTGGCGAACAGCCGGGTCGGGGTGGCGGCGTCCAGCATCAGGAAGACCCCCTTGTCGTCGCCGCGCCGGATCAGCCGCCCGAAGGCCTGGGCGATGCGGGCGCGGGCCAGGGCGTCGTCATAGCCCCTGCCCTGCCCGAACTGGCCGCCCAGCCGTTCGCGCCGCGCCTTGTGCAGCAGGTCCGGGCGCGGCCAGGGCGCCCGGTCGAAGGCCAGGACTCGCAGGGACCGGCCCGGCACGTCCACCCCGTCCCGCACCGCGTCCGTGCCCAGCAGGCAGGCGTTCTCCTCGACCCGGAACATGTCGACCAGGGCGCCGACCTCCAACGGATCGACGTGCTGGGCGTAAAGCGGCACCCCGGCCTTGGCCAGGTCCGGCCCCAGCCGCTCATAGACCGCCTTCAGCCGACGGATGGCGGTGAACAGGCCCAGGCCCCCGCCTCCGGCCGCCAGGAACAGCTCACGCATCGCCGCCGCCGTCTGGCGCGGATCGTCCTTGACCAGATCGTTGACGACGATGACCCGGCTGTTGGCCGCATAGTCGAACGGGCTCTCGACCTTCAGGGTGCGCGGCGGCTCGATCAGCCGGGCCGAGCCGGTCCTGAGCCGCGCCAGGTCGAACGGATCGTCCTGCAAGGGGTCCGACAGGGTCGCCGAGGTCACCAGCACCCCGTGCGAGGGCGCGATCACCGCCGCCTCCAGCGGGACGGTGGGATCGATCCAGTGGCGGCGCAGGGCCACGTCGTGGATGCGGCCGAAGGCGGTCTCGGCCGACAGCCAGTCGACGAAGTCGGGATCAGGTTCATCCCCGCCGTCCTCCAGCGCCGCCAGCATCGACCGCCAGCCGGGCAGGGTCATGCGGGCGCGCCGGTCCAGGCCCCGCAAGGCCCCCTCGATCCGCGACCGCTGCGACCCGTCCAGCTCGGCCGCCTCGTCGTCGAGGACGTCCTCCAGATGCCGGGCCAGGGCCAGAAGCGGGGCCTCGACCGCCGCCAAGGCCTGGGCCGCCGCCCGCGCCGTCTCGGCGACCGGATCGGTCACGGGCTTGAGCGCGCACTCCATGCCGAACTCGGCCCCGCCATAAGGGGTTTCGGCCGTGCGGGCGCGCAGCTGATCCAGGGCGGCGGCTAAAAAGGCCTCGATCGGCCCGATCGGATTGACCTCGCCCGAGGCCGGGGCCACCCGGCCGGACACCCCCTCGCCGGGCAGGGCGGCGGCCGCGCGGATCGCGTCCTGAAGCGCCTTCAGCGCCGCCTCATTGTCCCCGACCAGATCGCCCAGCCTCTGTTCCAGACCGCGTCCGCGCCGCCCCCGCCCCTCGGGTCCGCGAATCCAGCGGCGCAGCTCGGCGGCCTCCTGGCCCGACAGACAGGCGGAAAAGGCGCTGTCGGCGGCGTCGAACAGATGGTGGCCCTCGTCGAAGACGATCCGCTTCAGCGCCGCCGTCTCTCCGTCCTGCTGCTGGCCCCGAGCCGAGCGCGCGCCGTCGAAGGCGGCCTGGGTCAGGACCAGGGCGTGGTTGGCGATGACCAGGTCGGCGCGACGGCTGGCGCGTATGGTCTTTTCGACGAAACAGGTGCGGTAGTGGGGACAGGCGGCGTGGACGCACTCGCCCCGCCGGTCGACCAGATTGGCCGCACCCGCCGCATGGGCGGGCGGAACGGCGAACAGGCCCGACAGCCAGCCGGGGAAGTCGCCGCCGGTCATGTCCCCGTCGCGCGTGTGCAGGGCCCACCGTCCGGCCAGGCCCAGGCCGATCAGGTCGCCATTCCCCAACTGGGCCGCCTGGACCAAGTCCTGAAGATTGAGGACGCACAGATAGTTCTCACGCCCCTTGCGGATCACCGTCTTTCGGCGGCGCTCCTCCGGATCGGGCCACAGAGCATGGCTTTCCCGGTCGATCTGGCGTTGCAGGGCCCGCGTATAGGTCGAGATCCAGGCCGCCCCCTGGTTCCGCTCGGCCCAGAGCGAGGCCGGCGCCAGATAGCCCAGGGTCTTGCCTGTCCCCGTCCCCGCCTCGGCCAGCAGCACCCGCGGCCGCCCCTCTTCATTCCTCGGCGAAAAGGCGAAGGCGGCCTCGGCGGCGTAGTCGGACTGGGTCGGCCGCGTCTCGTCCAGGCCCGAGGCCTGAAGCAGCTTCTCCAGCCGGATGCGCGCGCTCTCGCTGTCGACGGGGGCCGAGCCCGCCTCGCCGCGCGGCGCCTCGTCCTCCCATTCCGTCAGCCGGCTCCAGACGTCCAGGCCCGAGCCGCGATGCTGGCGCGCCCGCACCCCGCCCGCCTCCAGGGCCTCAACCACCCGCTCGCCCCAGGCCCAGCCCGCCCGTTGCAGGGTCAGGGCCAGGACATAGGCGGCTTCACGTTGGGGATAGGCGGGCGCCGCCAGCTCACGCAGCAGCTCGGCCGCCGCTTCACGCAACACCGCCGCCTGCGCCTCCGGCGACTTCGGCTCCGCCAGCCCCAGGACCAGGGCCAGGCCGGTCGGCGAGGGCGCGCAGAACTGAGCGGGCCGCACGAAGGCGTAAAGCTCCAGCACATCCATCAGGTCGCCGGACCGAGACGGCGGCGTCAGCCCCAGCCGCCGCGCCGTCAGCGAGGCATGGGCCACCAGCACCGGCCCGCCGGTGAAGAAACCCTCGGCCGCCCCCCGCCCGATCTTCCTCGCCCCCTGGTCGTCGCACACCGCGCCCGCGCCCGGCGGGGTGGCAAGCGCCGGCGGCAGGTCGAGCCAGGGCTCGGCGCCGCTCAGGCGGGATTCGGCGATGACGGATTCGTCGGACACGGCCTCAACATAGCGAGCTGACCAGCGAAACGGAACGGGAACATCTGGTTTCGCCGGCCTTCTGGCTCTATATGTCGTCCAAACGAGGAGATCGCCGTGAACAAGCCGATTGATCCCACCGAATGGCTGGCCGCCATGGCCGCAAAAGTTGAGGCGGAAGGTCCGCAGACGGTTGACGTTGCAGGCCACAGTCGCGTCACCTTGATCACAGAAGCGGACTTTCGTCGACTGAGCGAACGTAAGCCGACCTTCAAGGAATGGCTTCTGACCGGGCCGCGTCTCGACGACGTGGAGATCGAGCGCGATCCTCGCCCCAGCCGCGACTTTTCCTTTTGAAATTTCTGCTCGACACCAACGCCATCAGCGAGACGCTGAAAACTCGGCCTGATGAGGGATTTCTGAATTGGCTCGACTCCGTCGGCTCCCCTGAAGACTTGTTCGATGACCGACTTCACCTCAGCGTCCTGTCGATCGCAGAGATGCGAAGAGGCGCCCTAAAGCTCGACCCTGGCCGGAAGCGCGCTCTTATAGAGGCGCGCATTGAGGGTATGATTACAGATTTCAAGGATCGCATCCTGAGGGTCGATCTTTCGGTTTCCGAAAACTGGGCGGTCCTGGCCGAAGCTTATCGACGTCAGGGCGTGACAGTCGGATTGATCGACGAACTGATCGCAGCGACAGCCCTTGCCTACGACCTGACCCTCGTCACCCGAAATGTCCGCCATTTCGAACACAGCGGATGCCGCCTGCTGTCGCCGTGGAGCGGATGACGACGCTTCCGCCCTTGTTCACCGACTGGTTCTCCGGGCGCGGCTGGTCGCCCCGGCGGCATCAGCTGGAGATGGTCGCGGCGGGCCAGGCGGGGGCGCACGCCCTGCTGGTCGCGCCGACCGGCGGGGGCAAGACCTTGGCGGGCTTTCTGCCCAGTCTGATCGACCTGGCGGAACGCGGCCCCAAGCCGCAGACGGGGCCGGGCTCGGGCGTCCACACCCTCTATCTGTCGCCGCTGAAGGCCCTGACTACCGACGTCGAACGCAATCTGATGACGCCGATCCGAGAGATCGGGCTGAACATCCATGTCAAGACGCGGACGGGCGACACCAAACAGTCGAAACGCCAGCGTCAGCGCGACTTCCCGCCCGACATCCTGCTGACCACGCCGGAACAGTTGGCCCTGTTCTGCGCCTGGGAAGGCGCCCGAGCCTATTTCGCCGATCTGAAATGCGTCGTGCTGGACGAGGTCCACGCCATCTGGAGCGGCAAGCGCGGCGACCTGCTGTCGCTGGGTCTGGGGCGGTTGCAGAGCTTCGCACCCGGCATGCGCCGGGTGGGTCTGAGCGCGACGATCGAAGACCCGGACCTGATCCGGGGATGGCTGGCGCCGCGCTTCAATCCTCCCCCATTGGGGGAGGGGGACCGCGAAGCGGTGGAGGGGGCCGACCTTGACGCCGACTCCGAAGCAAGCCCCCCTCACCAGGCTTCGCCTGGTCCCCTCCCCCCATCGGGGGGAGATTTGGTGCGCCTGGTCAAGGGCGATCCCGGCGCTCCCGCCGTCATCGACGTGCTGATCTCCGAGGGCCATGTGCCCTGGGCGGGGCACACCGGCCGGCACGCCATCCCCGAGGTCTATGCCGCCATCCAGCGCGCCAACCTGGCCCTGATCTTCGTCAACACCCGCTGGCAGTCGGAATTCGTCTTCCAGCAACTCTGGGCGATCAATGACGATAACCTGCCCATCGGTCTGCACCACGGCTCCCTGGCCGCCGAACAAAGACGCAAGGTCGAGGCGGCCATGGCGCGGGGCGACCTGCGGGCCGTGGTCTGCACCTCGACGCTGGATCTCGGCATCGACTGGGGCGACGTCGATCTGGTCATCCAGATGGCGGCGCCCAAGGGCTCCAGCCGTCTGGTCCAACGGATCGGCCGCGCCAACCACCGGCTGGACGAACCGTCGCGCGCCCTCTTGGTGCCTGCCAGTCGGTTCGAAATGCTGGAATGCCAGGCGGCGCGCGAGGCGGTCGCCGACAACGCCTTCGACTGGGAGCCGATCCATATCGGCACGTTGGATACGCTGGCCCAGCATGTGATGGGCGTGGCCTGCTCCGAGGCCTTCGACATGCAGGCCCTGTACGACGAGATCACCGGCTGCGGCCCCTATCGCGACCTGACCTGGGCGCAGTTCGAGGAGGTGGTCGATTTCGTCGCCACCGGCGGCTATGCGCTGCGCACCTACGACCGGTTCGCCCGCATCGTCAGGACGCCGGACGGCCGCTGGAAGGTGCGCAACCAACATATCGCCCAGCGCCACCGGATGAACGTCGGCGCCATCGTCTCGGCCGGAACCTTGAACGTGCGCGTCGCCGGCCGTCGCGGCGGGGCCTCGCGTCAGCTGGTCCCCGGCCGCAAGGTGGGCGAGGCCGAGGAATGGTATTTCGAACAGCTGACGCCCGGCGACACCTTTCTGTTCGCCGGTCAGGTCTGGGCGTTCCAGGGCATTGTCGGAACGGACGCCCTGGTCACCCACGCGAACGACAAGGAGCCCAAGATCCCCTCCTGGGGCGGGTCGAAGTTCCCCCTGTCCACCTCTCTGGCCGATCGGGTGCGGACGATGGTTCAGGACCCCGACCACTGGCGCGTCCTGCCGCCGGACGTGCAGGAATGGCTGGCGCTCCAGGCCGAGCGCTCCGCCATCCCTGACGCCGAATCCATGCTGGTGGAGACCTTTCCGCGCGGCAGCCGGCATTTCCTGGTGGCCTATCCGTTCGAAGGCAATCTGGCCCACACCACCCTGTGCATGCTGCTGACCCGGCGGCTGGACCGGCTGGGCGTCGGACCGCTGGGCTTCGTCGTCACCGACTATTCCCTGGCGATCTGGTCGATCAAGCCGATGGACGGGATCGACCTGGACGCCCTGTTCCAGCCGGACATGCTGGGCGACGACCTCGAGGCCTGGCTGGAGGAAAGCTTCATGATGAAGCGGTCCTTCCGCAATTGCGCCCTGATCTCGGGCTTGATCGAGCGCCGCCAGCCGGGCGCCGAAAAGACCGGCCGGCAGGTGACCTTCTCCACCGACCTGATCTACGACGTGCTCCGCCGCCACCAGCCCGACCATCTGCTGCTGAAGACCGCCCGTACCGACGCCGCCTCGGGCCTGTTGGACGTGGCGCGCCTGGGCCAGATGCTGGCGCGGATCGAGGGTCGCATCCGGCATCAGCGGCTGACCCGTCCCTCGCCCTTCTGCGTGCCGGTCCTGGTCCAGATCGGGCGCGAGCGGGTGGGCGGCGACGCGGCCGAAATGATCCTGGACGAAAGCGCCGAACAGTTGATCGCCGAGGTCATGGACGAGGGCCCCGTATGAACGCCGCCCTGCGCCAGACCCTGTCCCCCACGCGCAAGCCCTGCGGGTCCTTGCGGGTCCAGATCGCGGGCGAGACCTGCGTGCTGCGCTGTTCCGGGGCTTTGTGGCTTCCCGCCCATCGCACCCTGGTCGCGGCGGACCTGCACCTGGAAAAGGGCTCGGCCTTCGCCGCGCGCGGCCAGATGCTGCCGCCCTACGACAGCCGCGCCACCCTGGACCGGCTGGAAGCCGAGATCGCCGAACTGGACCCGGTCCGGGTCATCCTGCTGGGCGACAGCTTCCATGACCGAAAAGCCGTGCCACGCATGGCGGTGGAAGACCGCCTCCGCCTGGACCGGCTGGCGGCCGGGCGCGACTGGACCTGGCTGGAGGGCAATCACGACCGTGAAGCCCTGACCGCCTCCACGCTCGGTTTGCCCGGCGTGGTCCTGGCGGAGATGCGGCTGGGCGGGCTTCGCCTGACCCACGAGCCCGAGCCCCGCACCGGGACGGACGACCGCCAGGGCGAGGTCGCCGGCCACCTGCATCCCGCCGCCCGCGTGGTCGCCTATGGCCGCGGCGTTCGCCGCCCCTGTTTCATCACCGACGGATCGCGCCTGATCCTGCCGGCCTTCGGCGCCTTCACCGGCGGACTGGACGTCTGCGATCCGGCCATAGCGGACCTGTTCGGCTCAGAACCGATGGCCGCCGTCCTGGGGCGCGACAAGGTTCATGCCGTGTCTTGGAAGACCTGCGCCGAGCCCGCCGGCCTGGACCGCCGGCGTTCCGGCCGGTTCGCCTGACGCCGCGATCCGACGAAATTCAGGGCTCCAGCTCGATGTCCCAGTACAGGTAATCGAGCCAGCTCTGGTGCAGATAATGGGGCGGGAAACGCCGTCCCGCCTCCTGAAGCTGCCAGGCGTTGGGGCGGTAGGGTTCGCGCCGGATCGGCATCAAGGCCTGGCGCGGCGTCCGCCCGCCCTTGGTCAGATTGCAGGGACCGCAGGCGGCGACGATGTTCTCCCAGGTCGTGCGTCCGCCCTGGGACCGAGGGATCACATGGTCGAACGTCAGTTCGGTGGAGGCGCCGCAATACTGACAGGCGAAGCCGTCGCGCAGGAAGACGTTGAACCGGGTGAAGGCCGGGCTGCGATCCTGGTCGACATAGGTCTTGAGCGCGATGACGCTGGGCAGTTGCATCTCCATCGACGGAGAGCGCACCACCTTCTCGTACAGGGACACCACGTCCACCCGGTCCTGATAGACCGCCTTGACCGCCTCCTCCCACGGCCACAGCGACAGCGGATAGTAGGACAGGGGCCGAAAATCCGCATTCAGCACCAGGGCCGGAAAGCCCGACGGCGGTCGATGGAGAACCTGCATCAGGCCCTCCCGCTCACAGCGGAGGATATGGAGGCGACAGGATTGAAGACGGATCTCCTTCCCTAGTCAGAGGCTCATAACCTAGCGCCGATTCGAAGACGTCGCCATGACGAACAGACGACGAAACCGGGTCAATTTCGCGCCGGGAACCCCGGCAGGGTCCATCCCCAGCGCAGGGCGCCCGCGCGCAGCATGAAGCCGGCGATCGCTGCGACGATGGCGGCGGGCCAGATCGGCGTCTCGGGCATCCTCAGGACGATGTAGAGGGTCGCGGCCAGGATGGCGGCGGTGACATTGATCTCGCGCCGCAGCAGGATCGACGGCTGGCCGGCCAGGGTGTCGCGCACCACCCCGCCGAAACAGGCGGTCAGGGTGCCCATGACGATGCAGATCAGCGGGTGGGCCCCGGCCGCCTCGGCCTTGGCCGCCCCCATGACCCCATAGGCGCCCAGGCCGACGGCGTCGAGCCACAGAAGGGCGCGGAACCGCCAGTCCCTCTGGCCGATCAGCCACAGCACCACCGCCGCCGACAGGCAGACGGCCATATAGCGCCAGTCCTGGACCCAGAAGACCGGCAGGCCCAGCAGCAGGTCGCGCAGGGTCCCGCCCCCGACGCCGGTGATGGCGGCGAAGAAGGCGAAGGTGACGACGTCGTGCTTTTCCCGCGCCGCCGCCAGGGCGCCCGTGGCGGCGAAGACCGCCACCCCGGCGAAGTCCAGGGCCGCCAGCATGGTCTGGGGGTTGCGCAGCGGCTCCGTCAGGGCGGGGTCCAGCGGGGTCATGGCGTGTGATCCTCCAGCGCGATCTCGCCGCGCCGCACCCCGCCATACCATCCCCAAAGCAGATGCGCCGCCACCCCGCGGTGCGGCCGCCAGATTTCGGCGCGCGCATAGGCCTGTATCTCGTTCGGCCGGACCTCGGCCCGGTCGGCCCAGCGCATGGCCTCCTGCAAGGCCACGTCCCCGCCCGGAAACACGTTCAGCCGCCCCTCGCAGAACATCAGATAGGTCTCGGCCGTCCATTTGCCGACGCCCTTGACGGCGGTCAGGGCGGCGATCGCCGCCTCGTCCGACAGGGTCTGCATATGATCCAGGTCGATCCGCCCCTCCACCTGAGCCAGGGCGATCTCGCGTCCGTAGCGGGCCTTCTGCCCCGACAGGCCGAAGGCGCGCAGCGCCTCGACGTCGTGGGCCATCACCGCCTCCGGCGTCACGGCCCCGCCCAGCCCCTCGACCGTGCGCCCCCAGATGGAGGCGGCGGCGGCGACCGAGACCTGCTGTTCCACGATCATGCGGAACAGACCCTCATAGCCGCCAGGCCGCAGCCGCCATTCGAAGGCGGGCGTCTGGGCATGGGCCCGCGCCAGGGCGGGATCGGCCTGGGCCAGAGCGTCTCGAGCGGCGGCGATGTCCTGGGCGGTCGGGGCGACGGGCATGGTCCACGCTTAGGACCGATATGGGCTCTCGAAAAGGGCGGGGCGCCGTTCGGGTCCGGAAACCGCTAGAGCATGATCGTTTCGGACGGAACCGCTTTGCGGTTCCGACAGAAGCGTGAATCATGCTCTCGCTTTAAATCTGGAGCCTGATTCACCGTTTCAGCGGAACCGCGAAGCGTTCCTCCTCAACGGATCAGGCTCTAGGATCAGGGAGATGTTCGCCACCCGTTTCGCCCCCTCGCCCACCGGCCGCCTCCACAAGGGCCACGCCTTCTCCGCCCTGACCGCCTGGACGGCGGCCCGGCGGGCCGGGGGGCGGTTCGTCCTGCGGATCGAAGACATCGACCCGACCCGCTGCCGCCCGGAGTTCGAGGTCGGGATTCTGGAGGACCTGGCCTGGCTGGGGCTGGATTGGGAGACGCCGGTGCGGCGCCAGTCGGTGCATCTGGGCGACTACGCCGCCGCTCTGGACCATCTGCGGCGTCAGGGGCTGCTGTACCGGTGTTTCCGAACGCGCAAGGACATCCTGGACGGCCTGGGGGATGCGCCCCACGGGGCGATGGAGGCGGTGCGACCCGGCCCCCATGCGGCGGAGGAGGAGGCGGCGTTTCTGGAGGATGGCCGGCCCTTCGCCTGGCGGCTGTCGCTGGACCGGGCGCGGCAGGCCCTGGGCGAGGCGGTCTGGACGAGCCTGACCTTCGTCGAGGAAGGGGCGGGACCGGGCGGCGAGACCGGCGTGATCCCGGTGCGGGCCGAGGCGGGGGGCGATGTGGTGCTGGCCCGCAAGGACGCGGGCGTCGCCTATCATCTGGCGGTCGCCCATGACGACGCCCTGCAGGGGATCGACCATGTGATCCGAGGCCAGGACCTGTTCGAGGCTGCCCATGTGCAGCGACTGATCCAGACCCTGATGGGCTGGCCCTCCCCCGTCTATCGCCACCACCCCCTGCTGACCGGGCCGGACGGGCGGCGCTACGCCAAGCGGGATCGGTCCGTGACCCTGGCGGAACTGCGCGCCGGCGGCCTGACGGCCGAGACCCTGCGGGCCGAACTGGGCTTCAGTTCCGGCGACTGAAGACGCGCGAGGCGCCGTAGCCCGTCAGGGCCGCCAGCAGGACGCAGACCAGGCCGTAAAGCCAAGGCCGACGATGGGCGAACTCATAGATGTCTCGCTCCAGACCCACCTTCTCCACCGTCAGGGTCAGGTTCGAAACCGACTGGGGCTCCCCGTCCTGGAACAGCCAGACCTCGGCGTAATATTTGCCGGTCGGGGCGACGGTGGGCAGTTTCACCTCGGCCCGGAACAGGCCACGGTCCACGAACTCGACCCCCTTGGGATCGGTGTCGTAAAGGGCCGCCGCCTCCTTCAGCCGGATCACCGCGCGCCGCCAGTCCAGATAGTCGTCGCCCAGACGGCTGACCACCACGTCGCGCACGCCGTAGCGGGTGACGGTGCGGCTCTCCTCCGGCGCGTCGATCCTCAGGTGATCGACCCCCACCCCCAGCCGCCGCAGCTGGCCGAACTCAGCGATTTCGGACAGGGGCCGGGTCGAGGCGGTCATGTAGAAGCCGGGCGCCCCCTCGAACAGTACCGGGCGGCTGTTCAGCCAGACGCCCATGTTGCGCGTCTTCTTGACCAGACGCACGGGCGCGTCCGGTCCGCGCACCACCACCACCACATCGGCGGGTTCCGGCGTCGGATTGAAGACGGCGCCGAACAGCACGATCGAGGCGCCGCGGAAGCTGGAATCGACCCGCACCCGCGCGTCGGTCAGGGCGGCTGCGACGCGCAGCTCCCCGGTCGTGGCCTCGGACCGGTCGGGCGCCGGAAGCGTGAGAGGGGCCTCGATCGCGGGCGGAGGGGGTGGAAGCGCCTGCATCAGTCGGCGACCCCGGGCGCGATCAGGAAGATGTCGCTGGGCCGGACGAACAGCTCCAGCCCCATCTGGATCCCCACCAGAAGAACGATCAGCCCCAGGGCGGCGCGCAGTTCCTCCGCCCGGAACCGACCGGCGAACCGGGCGCCGATCTGGGCCCCGACGACCCCGCCCAGAAGCAGGATGGTGGACAGGACGATGTCGACCGTCTGGTTGCGTCCGGCCTGAAGGATAGTGGTGATGGCGGTGGTGATGATGATCTGGAACAGGCTGGTGCCGACCACGGCTCCGGCCCGCATCCGCAGGACGTACAGCATGGCGGGCACCAGGATGAAGCCGCCCCCCACCCCCATGAGGGCCGACAGCACCCCTGCGAAGACGCCCAGGCCGAACGGCGGGAGGGCGCTGATGTATAGGCCCGATTTTGGAAACTTCATCTTCAGCGGCAGGCCGTACAGCCACAGGGGCCGCCGACGCTCCTTGCGCGGCGCGGGCAGACCCCGTCGGCGACGCAGGATTTCGGTCAGGCTCTCGTTCAGCATCAGCCCGCCGATGACGCCCAGGAAGACCAGATAGGACAGGGCCACCACCAGGTCCGCCTGGCCCAGCAGCCGCAGATAACGAAACAGCTCGACCCCGGCCAAGGCGCCGACGGCGCCGCCGCCCGCCATCACCAACCCCATGCGGAAATCGACCGCCCCCTGGCCGGCGTAGCGGATCACGCCCGAGGTGGAGGAGGCCACGACATGGCTGGCCTGGCTGGCGACCGCCACAGTCGGGGGAATGCCGAGGAAGACCAGGATCGGGGCCATCAGGAAGCCGCCGCCGATGCCGAACAGGCCCGAGACGAAGCCGACCACCGCCCCCAGGATCACCAGGGTCGGCCAGTTCACCGAAACCTCGGCGATCGGCAGATAGATATCCAAAGGACGCGCCTTCGGCTGGAGCGAAACGGAAAGCGCCGAACGGCGACAGCTGGTCTTTAGCGACGGGGACGGCGCGCCGCCACCCTGGTCTGGGGCTTTGATCCGAAAGCCGGCCTCAGCCCGTCGCCTTGGCGGACTGCTGCGACACAAAGGCCTCGGCGGCGGTGCGGGCGGCGCGCTGGGCCGTGGCGCTGGCGGTCGGGCGCAGACGGTTCACCGCCGCCTGAGCCTCGCTGTCGCCGCCGCGCGCGGCGATCATGTACCACTTCAGCGCCTCGGTCAGATTCTTGGCCACCCCGTCGGCGCCCGTCTCATAGATGCGCGCGACATTATACTGGCTGTCCGGCAGGCCGTGTTCGGCCGCCTTCACCAGCCAGATCAGGCCTTCCGCCTGATTGGCCGCTCCGCCGTCGCCTTCATACAGCTGCATGCCGTAAAGGTGCATGCCGCGCGGATCGCCGTTCTCGGCCGCGCGACGGCCCCAACGGCGGCTCTCGACCGGATCGGCCGCGACTCCGTCCGCCCCGGCCAGATAGAGCTGTCCCAGATAGGTCTGGGCCGGGGCGTAGCCGAGGTTGGCCGCCTTCTTCAAGGCTTCGAAGCCTTCCGGATCGCCGCTCTCGATCTGTTCCACGGCGCGGTCATAGGCCTCCGCCCCCGCCTCGGCGGTCGGAACGGCGTCGGCGGGCGTCACCGCCATGGCGAGAGGCGGAGCGGCCGGCTCGGCCGCCGCCAGCGCCGCGTCGCGTCCCGACAGGCCGGGCAGGTTGATGTCAGGCAGGCCCGAACCGTCGGCCAGGCTGAGCGAAGCATAGGCGCCGCCCGTCAAAGCCACCGCCGTCACCGAGGCCAGAAAGGCCTTCTTGACGGTCGAACCGTCGCGGGCGGCCTGTTTGTCCAGACGTTCCTGCAGCTTGGACTTGCCGCCGCGTTTCGGCGCCAGGCCGAACCCCTGGCGCGGCGCCTCGACCGGGGTCGGGACGGTCATGGCGGCGCGGGCGGCGTTGATGGTCGAGCGGGTCGAGGAGGCCCGGCCCGCCGCCGCGGCGGCGCCCATGGAGGCGCGCAGACGCCGGGGATCGACGAACTCCGTCTCGCCGCCGAAATCATCCTCGCGTGCGGATACCTCCAGGTCGGGGGTCTCCGCCGAAGCCGGAGCCGCAAAGGCCGAGGTCGCAGCCGGGGCCGTGGCGTCCAGCGCATCCTCGACATCGGCCCCGCCGAAGCCGCCGAACGGCTGAATGACCGGCGCGGCCTCGACCACAGGCGCGGGCTCGGGCGCAGGCGTGACGGGTTCAGGCTCAGGTTCGGGCGTCGCCGGGGCAGCGGCGAAGGACGAGGGGAAGGGCGCCGCCTTGGGCGTCGCCGCCGCATCGCTGGACCAGTCGTCGCCGTCGTCGAAGGAGTCGTCGGGGAAGACGGCCGCGCGCCAGTCCGGCTCCACCGGGGCGGAGACGGCGGCCTGGGCCGTCCGCGCCGCTACGGCGCGGGGCCTGGGCTCGGCCTCGGGAATGTCCCATCCCCCCGCCTCGACCGCGATGTCGGCGGTCGGCGCGGCCCGGTCTTCAAAGGCGGGACGGTCGGCGGAACCGGCTTGGCGAGCGTTGATGCTCTCGCGGGCTTCCGCCAGCAGGCGGGCCGTGCGCTCCTCGCTCAGCCGCATCCGCTCGGCCAGTTCGCCCGAGGCGCGGTCGTAACGCTGCTCGATCTTCTCGGAGCTTTCCGACAGACGCCGCGCGATGTCGTCCAGCGCCTGCTGCGAGCGGCGCTCGGACTGGACGATCCGGTCGCTGAGCTGATCGGAGATGCGGGTGATCTCGCCGCCCAGCTTCTCCAGCGCCAGGGCGTGGCGGTCCTCTGTCGCGGTCAGCCTCTGTTCGACCCGATCGACATGGCGGGCGAAGGTCTGATCGACTTGGGCCGAATGGCGCGCCAGGTCTTCGTCCACCTTGCGGCTGACGGCGCGGGTCACGGCCTCGGCCTGATCGGCGCCCGCCCGTTCGGCGGCCTGCATCCGCGCATTCAGGTTCTGGGCGATCTTCAGGACTTCGCGGCCCATGGCCTCCAGCCCCTGGGCGCCCTTGCGCTCGGAGGCCTGGACCTGGTCGTTGACGGCCTGAACCGCCCGTTCGATCCGGTCGATCCGAGCGCCCGTCTCGGCGGCGTCGAGCCGCTGCATCATCTCGGCGCGGTTGCTGTCGATCTGACGCGACAGGGTCTCGGCCAGTTTTTCGAACCGGGCGGCGTCGCGGGCCCCTTCCGGCTCGACCCGGCCCTCGGCGGCGCGCAGCCTCTGATCCAGATCGGCGAAGGACCGTTCCAGCGCCTTCAGGGCCTCGGTAGTGCGGCTTTGCGCCTGGTCCAGACGCGCCCCGACCTGGGCCAGAAGATCCGAGCCGGCGCCGGGTCCGGCGGCCTTTTCGACCGCCTCCATCCGCTGACGCAGATCCGCCACGCCGGCGCGTTGACGCTCTTCGATGTCGTACAGCCGCCCCGCCAGGGCGCCGATGGACTGTTCGACCTTGCCGAAGCTCTCCTGAACCTGAGGACCGGTGTCCCGTTCGAAGGCGCGCAGACGGCGGTGCCCTTCGCGCAGTTCCTCGGCGATGTCGTCAATGCGCCGGGCCTGCCCCTTGGTCTGGGCGTCATGACCGTCCAGGCGACGCACCAGGCCGGCGACGGCCTGATCGACCCCCTGGATGGCGACGGTCGAACGGCGCTCGGCCGCCTCCAGCCGCGCGGCCAGGGCGTCGATCGAGGCGCTGACCCTCTGCCATTTCTCGTCCGACGGCTCATAGGCGTCGTCCAGACGGCGGGCGCGATGGCGGCGGTCATAGGTGTCGGCGACAGGACCGCGGCGCGGAAGCGTGGCGTAGCCCTCTTCCTCGTCGTCCATGATCATGGAGTTCAGCCACTCGCCCAGGGTCATGCCTGAACGGCGCGCAAGATCCTTGGCGACCTCGCGGGCTTTCGGGTCGATGCCCTTAACACTCCAAGGCGCGGCTGCGCTCACTGATTCGGCTCCCGACCCATGCGGCAAGGCTATAACGCCAATATCGAGGGTGTAAACGTGTGGTTAACCGCAAGATGTTGCGGCCTCTCTCCAGCCTGTGGAAATCTCGCCGCACCCTGTGTTTCTGGGCCGATCAGGGTTAACGTCGCCTTAAGATTAAGACTTCGGCAAGACTTCCCTTGCGCAACCGACCGGGCTTGGGCAGGTGCAGCCGATGGACCTGAACGCCACACTGATCCTGCTGGTCGCCGCCCTGGCGGTCATGGTCTTCGCCGGCTGGCGGGGCGCCCAGCCGCCCAATCCGTTCAAGGGGCCGCGAATGACGCCCTGGCGGTTCATCATGCTGGGCGCCGCGGCCCTGGCCCTGCTCTTGCTGATTCATCTGGCGACCCTGTTCGGCGCCGAACGCGCGCCCTGGATTCCCTGAGCCGTCCCCCGTCAGGAACCCGATCCGAGCCCGACCATTGTCTCCGCGACCCCAAAAGGAGACGCACGACATGGCCGACACCCTGACCCCTGCCCAGGCCGAGAAGGAATTCTGGGACAGTCTGAAGGACTCCAACACCGGCATGCTGGGCCTGGACCAGGCCGGCTACCACCATCAGCCGATGACCGGCTTCGGCGAGCCAAAGACCGGGACCATCTGGTTCTTCAGTCGCGACGACACCGATTTCGCCCGTGACGTGGCCGTGGGCGGTCAGGCCGGCATGTTCTGCTACCAGGCCAAGGACCAGAAGGTTCAGGCCTGCATCCACGGCGCCCTGTCGATCGACCAGGACCGCGCCCGGATCGACAAATACTGGAACCCGGTCGTGGCCGCCTGGTACCCGGACGGCAAGGACGACCCCCACCTGACCCTTATCCGCTTCGACGCCGAGGACGGCCGGGTCTGGGTGTCGGACAAGGGCGGCGTGGGCTTCGGCTACCAGATCCTGAAGGCCAATCTGACCAAGACCCAGCCGGACGTCGGCGGCGTGTCGGACGTGAACCTGAGCTAGGATAGAGGAAGCGGGGCCGAGGTTTTCATCCCGGCCCCTTTTTCATCAGCCTGCGAAACACCAGGCCAGCACCGCCTTCTGGGCGTGGATGCGGTTCTCCGCCTCGTCCCAGACCAGGGAGCGGGGGCCGTCGATGACGGCGTCGGTCACTTCCTCGCCCCGGTGAGCGGGCAGGCAGTGCAGGAAGACCGCATTCGGATCAGCCAGGTCCATCAGGGCCTCATCCACCGTATAGGGCTCGAAGGCCGCCAGGCGCGCCTCATAGTCCTGATCGCCCATCGAGACCCAGGTGTCGGTGACCACGACGTCGGCGCCCTTGACCGCCTCGCGCGGATCGCTGGTCAGGGTCACGGCGGCCCCGCCCTTTTCGAGATCGCGCAGGTCGGGATGGTATTCCGCCGGGCAGGCGACGTTCAGGTGGAAGCCGAACCTGGGCGCCGCATGCATGAAGCTGTGGCAGACATTGTTGCCGTCGCCGACCCAGGCGACGGTCTTGCCCGCGATCGGGCCGCAATGTTCCTCGATCGTCTGCAGATCGGCCAGGATCTGGCACGGGTGCGACCGGTCGGTCAGGCCGTTGATCACCGGCACAGTCGAGACGCGGGCGAAGCGTTCGACGTCCTCATGGCTGTTGGCGCGGATCATCACGGCGTCGACCATGCGCGACAGGACGCGGGCCGTGTCCTCGACGGGTTCCCCCCGGCCCAGCTGCATGTCCGAGGCGGTGGCGATGATGGAGGCGCCGCCCAGCTGGCGGATGGCCGCGTCGAAGCTGAACCGGGTCCGGGTCGAGTTCTTCTCGAAAATCATCGCCAGGACGCGGTCCTTGGCCGGGGCGTCGGCGTCAGCACGCCCCTGGGGCCAGCCCTTGCGGGCGGCCTTTCGGGCGTGGGCGTCGTCCAGAATGGCGCGCAGGTCGGCGGCGTCCAACTGATGGATGTCGAGGAAGTGGCGGGTCATGGGTGATCCGGTCGAGGCGAAAAAAGTTTCATCACAAAGAGCACAACGGCGTCACGACGAACACGACGGAAGGCGGCCGGTGAGATCATAAAACCAGACGGCGAAAGCCGTCCTTTAGTCTGGGCGTATTGAAGTTGATCAGATAGCCCAATCTGATCTGACTAAACCTCAGATAGGTGAGTATCTGAGCAGTATGGATCGACGCCAGGGCGTCGATCGCTTTCACCTCGACGATCACCTGACTCTCCACCAGTAGATCGAGCCGGAAACCGACATCCAATCGGTCTTCGCGGTAGTGGACGGGGATGGCGACCTGCCGTTCAACGGCAAGACCCGCACGCATCAGATCGCTGGCGAGGCAATGCTCGTAAACCGACTCCAGCAAGCCCGGCCCAAGTTCCCGATGCACGGCGAAGGCCGCGTCCATAACGGCGCGACCGACCTCGTTCACTTTCGGGGAAACAGGCTCCCTCCCGTCGTGGCCGTGGTGCATTCGCCGTGCCCGTTGTGATGAAACCGATCAGGCGGCCCACCTCTCGCGGGCGGCCTCGCAGGCGGCTTCGAACCGGGTGATCAGTTCGCGGGCCTCGTCGAGCGTCAGGTTCAGCGGCGGCAGCAGGCGCACGCAGTTGTCGCCGCCCCCGGCGATCAGCAGCTGTTGCGTGTCGCGCGCCAAGGCCATGAACTCGCGATTGTTCGGGACCAGCTTGACCCCGATCAGCAGCCCCTTGCCGCGGACGTCGACGATGACGTCCGGGAAGCGGGACTGAAGCCCGGCCAGCTGCTGCTTCAGATAGCCGGCGATCTCATTGACGTTGTTCAGGATCTCGGGCGTGTTGATCAGGGACAGGGCCTTGCCGCCCACGGCCATGGCGAGCGGATTGCCGCCGAAGGTCGAGCCGTGCACCCCGACCGTCATGCCCGAGGCGGCCTCGGCCGTGGCCAGGCAGGCGCCGATGGGGAAGCCGCCGCCCAGGGCCTTGGCCACCGCCATGATGTCGGGCGACATGCCGGCCCATTCGTGGGCCCACAGCTTGCCGGTCCGGCCCATGCCGCACTGGACCTCGTCGAAGATGATCAGGACGCCGTGCTGGTCGCACAGCTCACGCAGTCCGCGCAGGCACTGTTCCGGCATGGCGCGGCAGCCGCCCTCGCCCTGGACCGGCTCGACGATGACGGCCGCCGTGGTCGGATTGGCGACGGCCGCCTTGATGGCTTCGTGGTCGCCCCACTTCAGCTGGTGAAAGCCCTGCATGGCGGGGCCGAAGCCCGCGGTATAGCTGGGGTTGGCGGCGGCGTTGATGGCGCCGTAGGTGCGGCCGTGGAAGGAGCCGTCGAAGCCGTAGATGTCGATCCGCTCGGGATGGCCCTTGGCCGAGTGATATTTGCGCGCCGTCTTCAGGGCGCATTCGACGGCTTCCGTGCCCGAGTTGGTGAAGAAGACCACGTCGGCGAAGCTGCTTTCGCACAGGGCGTCGGCCAGGGCCTCCTGGCCCGGGATGCGGAAGATGTTGGACACGTGCCACAGCTTCTCGGCCTGATCCTTGACCGCCTGGACCAGTTCGGGGTGGGCGTGGCCCAGGCCGTTGGTCGAGATGCCGGCGACGCAATCGAGATATTCGGTCCCGTCGGTCGACCACAGGCGAGCGCCTCGGCCGCGTTCCACTTCCAGCGGCGCGCGATTGTAGACACCCATCAGATGGTTCGTGGACACGGGACTAAGACCTCCAAAAGCGATACGGCCCCGACGCGAGGCGCGACGGAGCCGGTTTCATAGGGACAAGGGTTGTCGGATGAGTGACGGTGTTAGTCAACACCGGCGCCATGGGCTTTCGTCAGGGCGCCGCCCGATCCAGCCGCAGCGTCAGGTCGGCGATAAAGCGACCGAAGCGGGCCACGTCCTCGCCGTTCAGATAGGACAGCTTGTCCTCGGTCGAATGGATGCGCTGGAAGACCGGCGGGACGAAGCCCTCCTTCAGGCCGTTGTCCTCGCCGCCGTTGAAGGCCAGCCACATCTGGTGGGCGCCGACGGCGTCCTGGGTTCCCAGCGAGACTACGGGCACGCCGGCCGCTGAGAAGACCCGGTCGTCGCTGGGCGGATAGACGGGGAAGGCGACGCAGTTGACGCCCTGCTCCG
Source organism: Brevundimonas sp. GW822-FHT03E11 (assembly GCF_058801445.1). Lineage (NCBI taxonomy): Bacteria > Pseudomonadati > Pseudomonadota > Alphaproteobacteria > Caulobacterales > Caulobacteraceae > Brevundimonas > Brevundimonas sp. GW822-FHT03E11. The sequence goes on from NZ_JBXANG010000002.1 coordinate 177,966, forward strand.
CGCACTGGCTGCGCAGGGCCGTCAGGACGAAGCCGGACTGGGCGCCGTTGTTCTCGCCGTACATGACGGTGCGGCCATAGGCGGCGACGTCGGCGTTGATCACGGCGTGAATGCGGCTCTTGTCGTGGCTCTCCAGCCAGGCCTTGGCGCCGATCAGGCCCAGCTCCTCCTGGTCGGTCAGGACGAAGATCAGCCGGTGGCCGGTCGTCTGGCCCTTCAGCGTCTTCATCGCCTCGATCATGGCCAGGACCGAGCCGGCGTTGTCGACGATCCCTTGCGACATCGACCCGTCGCGCAGTTTCACCGCGTCATAGTGGGCGGTCAGGACGATGTCCTTGGGGCCGTCGCCCAGGGTGACGACGACGTTCGAGCCGGCCATGGGACCGGTGCGTTGATTGCCGCCCTCGAAGGTCTGGACTTCGTGCGGCAGACCGGCGGCGGTCAGTTGATCGACGATGACAGCCATGCGCTCGGCGTTCGTCGGCTTGACGAAGGCGGCGGCGGCCGTCTGGATCGTGGCGCCGGACTCCTGGGCGGCGGCCGGAAGGGCGACAAGAAGCGCCGCAGCGGCGACGAGCGAACGGAACAGCATGGCGGACCTCCCCAAGACGATCCGCCAGAGTTATCCGTCTAGCTCTTCAGACGCCAGCCCGAACGGAACACCAGCCAGCAGATCGTTCCCATGACAACCATCAGGACGGCCGATCCGATCACGCCGATCGTCAGATTGCTCTCAGCATGGCCGATGAAGCCGTAACGGAAACCGTCGATCAGATAGAAGAAGGGGTTGTAGCGGCTGATCGTGCGGAAGGGTTCGGGCAGGTTCTCGACCAGATAGAAGGTGCCCGAGAGGAAGGTCATCGGCATGACGATGAAGTTCTGGACCGCCGCCAGGTGATCGAACTTCTCGCTCCACAGACCCGCCAGCACCCCGGTCATCCCCATGATGAAGCTGGCCGAAAGGGCGAACCAGACGATGGCCAGCACATTGGCGACGCCAAGCGGCGCGAACGGCAGGACGCACAGGGCCGTGACCAGACCGACCACCGCGCCCCGCGTCGCCGCGCCCAGGGTAAAGCCCAGGGTCAGCTCCAGCGGGCTGAGCGGCGGGGTCAGGAAGTCGGTGGCCGTGCCCATGATCTTGGCCTGGATCAGGCTGGACGAGGCGTTGGCGAAGGCGTTGTTCAGCATCGCCATCATGATCAGGCCCGGCGCCACGAACAGGGCGAAGGGCGTGCCGTGCAGCGGCGGCCGGGCGTCCTGAAGCGCGACCACGAAGACCAGCATATAGAGCAGGGTCGTCACCACCGGCGCAGCCACCGTCTGGGCCCCCACCTTCCAGAACCGCCGCACCTCGCGCAGATACAGGGTCTGCACCCCGATCCAGTTGATCCCCGGATAGCGCCGCGGCTGCGGCAGTCCGGACGGGCGGGTGGCGATCAGGTCGGGCGTGGTCTCGGTCATGAGCCGCCAGATGCGCTTTGCGCCCTTGCTGCGCAAGGGAGTGGCGAGTGGTTAGTGACGAGTGGCGAGAAGGCGCGGGCGTTCAGAGTGCGAACCATCGCCGACCGGAAGGCTCAGAGACGGCGGACGCAGCAGGCGCCACTCGCCACTCGCCACTCGCCACTCGCCACTCGAGCGATTCAACATCTGGTTTCTGTGGACAGTGCGATTCGCACATATTGCGTCTGTTAACGGCTGGTTTACGATTAGTGGTAGGTCAAGACCCCAGAGGGGGAGCCTGAACCTAGATATTGAATCCAAACTCGCTGGAGGGTGGCATGACCGCAGGCTGGACTGACGACCGCGTAGGCGCGCTGAAGAAGCTCTGGCTGGAAGGCCAATCCGCGAGCCAGATCGCCAAACAACTGGGCGGCGGGGTCACCCGCAACGCCGTGATCGGCAAGGTGCACCGTCTGGGCCTGTCGGGCCGGGCCGCCCCGTCCCAGCCGGCCCGCACCGCCGCGACCTTCCGCACCGCCCGCCCGCGCCCTGCGGCCCCGGCCGCGACGGCGGCCGCCCAGCCGGCCGCGCCGCGCCGCCTGGAAGTGGTCCAGCCCAAGGCGGTTCAACCGGCCGCTCCGGCGCCCGCCCCGATCCCGGACCTGCCCGGCACGGCCACGGTCATGACCCTGGGCGCCCATATGTGCAAATGGCCGATCGGGGATCCGTCGTCGCGCGAGTTCAGCTTCTGCGGCCGCCGCGCCTCGGAAGGCGTCTATTGCGTCGAACACGCCCGCGTCGCCTACCAGCCCCAGGTCAAGCGCGGCAAGGACGGCTCGTCCGACCTGGCCCGCAGCCTGCGGCGCTACATCTAAGGGCGACATGTTTGGAGGCGCTACCGCGCTTCGCGCTACTTGAGCGCCGCGCGGCAGCGGCGCTCTGCGCTCAAGTCCTGAGCGACCGCGTCGCGAACATAGCGCACTAAAATGAAGCGGGTCATGCCCGCGTCACAGATGCTCCTTATGGAGCCGACCTCCCCCTCGCCGGTCGCGCAAGCGGTCGGCGAGACTCTAGGGGGCGGGGCTGCGGTTCATCCGGGTTGACGCAGCCCCATCCGCTTTCGCTCAGTTCAACACCCGTCTTGCACCGGGCGTATCCAGCGAGAAGGCCGGGATCTCGACCTCGAAACTGCGCCCCTCGGCGTCGGTCATATAATAGGCCCCGACCATGGACCCGCTGTCGGTCGGCAGGGGACAACCCGAGGCGTAGGCATAGCTGCCGCCCGGCTCGATCACCGGCTGTTCGCCCACCACGCCCGGACCGCGCACCTCCTCGACATGGCCGTGGCCGTCGGTGATGGTCCAGCGGCGCGCCATCAGCTGGACCGTCGTCCCGCTCAGGTTCACGATCTCGACCTGATAGGCCCAGACCCAGCGACCCTCGTCCGGGTCCGACTGGCCCGCCAGATAGGAGGGCCGGACCCGGATCAGTATGCCGTTCGTTTCGGCGGTATAGGCAGGACCATCGTGCATGGGCTATATGCTCGCCCCGCCGCGCGCGGGCCGCAAGCGCGACTTGGCGACAGGTCGCGAAAACCGTGTGAGACTGACGCCATGAGTTCCTTCCAAGCGCCCCGTCCCGGCATCCTGCCCGCCCAGTCCATCGAGACCCTGATCGCCGCCGGCGCCATCACGTCCGATACCCCGTTCGATCATGACCAGGTCCAGCCCGCCAGCCTGGACCTGCGCCTGTCGGACCAGGCCTGGCGCGTGCGCGCCTCCTTCCTGCCCGGCCGGCGCAAGGTCGAGGAACGGATCGCCGACGTGGCCATGCACCGGATCGTGATCACCGACGCCGGGGTCGTGCTGGAAAAGGGCTGCGTCTATATCGTGCGCCTTCAGGAGCGGCTGAACCTGCCCAAGGGCCTGATCGCCCGGGCCAATCCCAAGTCCTCGACCGGCCGGGTGGACGTCTTCGTGCGCCTGCTGACCGACCAGGGCGCCAGTTTCGACGATGTGGCCGAGGGCTATGACGGCCCCCTCTATATGGAGGTCGCGCCCCAGACCTTCTCCATCCTGGTGCGACCCGGCACCCGGCTGAACCAACTCAGGCTGAAGGCCGGCGATCCGCCCAAGCTGGAGACCCGCTCGGTCGGCGTTGATCTGCAGGGCGGCGACATCGTCGGCTTCCGCGGGCGCCGCCACGCCGGGGTGGTGGATCTGGACCATATCGACGGCCACGACCCGCGCGACTTCTGGGAGCCCCTGTCCTTGCGTCGCGGCGAACTGCTGCTGGATCCGGGCGAGTTCTACATCCTGGCCTCGTCCGACGACGTCGAAATCCCGGTCGATCAGGCCGCCGAAATGACCCCCATCGACCCGTCGGTAGGCGAGTTCCGCGTCCACTACGCCGGCTTCTTCGACCCTGGCTTCGGCACGGATGAGGCGCACGGCGCCGGCTCCAAGGGGGTGCTGGAGGTCCGCACCCACGATACGCCGTTCCTGCTCGAGCACGGCCAGATCGTCGCCCGCCTGGTCTATGAACCCCTGACGGAGCGCCCTGTGCGCCTGTATGGCGAGAGCGGCAGCCACTATCAAAACCAGGGCCTGAAGCTGTCGAAGCATTTCAGGGGGTGGTGATTAAGGGAGTGGTTAGTGGCGAGTGGCGAGTGGCGAGCCAGCCCCGCCTCTCTGGCCACTCGTCACTCGTCACTCGCCACTAACCCCTCACGTCAGCCGATCCGCCTTCCTCAGTCCCGGGAACATCGCCGACCAGGCGCCGGTCGCAGCCAGCGCTCCGAAGCCGCCGAACACCGCCGCCCCGACCGCGCCCAACATGCGGACCATGACGCCGGAATAGGCCTCGCCCAGTTCGTTCGAGGCGCCGATGAACAGCATGGAGACCGACGAGACCCGCCCGCGCATATGGTCGGGCGTGGCCAGCTGGATCAGGGTCTGGCGCACATTGACGCTGATCATGTCCGCCGCCCCGCCGATCAGCAGGGCCAGGCCGGACAGCCAGACGATCTTGGACAGGCCGAAGGTCAGGGTGCACAGGCCGAACACCGCCACGGCCGAGAACATCCAGCGCCCGCCGTTCCGTCGGATCGGGAAGCGGCTCAGATAGATGGCCATGCCCATGGCCCCGACGCCGAAGGCCGCGCGCAGCAGGCCGAAGCCCTGCGGTCCGACATGAAGGATGTCGCGGGCGAAGATCGGCGTCAGAAGCGCCACCCCCGCCAGCAGGACCACGACCAGGTCCAGCGAAATGGCGCCGAGCACGATCTTGGTCTTCCACACATAGGCCAGCCCCTCCTTGACCGCGTCGATCGGCGACAGGGGATTGGCTTGGGGCGCCGGCTTGCCGCTGGTGCGGATCAGGATGAAGGCGGCGACGGCCAAGAGGAACATCCCCAGCGACACCGCATAGGCCAGGGGCACATTGACGCCCACGATCACCCCGCCCAGGGCCGGACCGGCGATGGCCCCGGTCTGGAAGGCGATGGACTGGGCGGCGATGGCGGGCGGCAGGGCCTTGCGGCCCACCACCATCGGCAGGAAGGCCTGGCTGGCCGGCGCCAGGAAGGCGCGCGCGGCGCCGAACAGGGCCGCGACCGCCAGCAGCCCCCACAGGGGCGGGTTTCCGTGCAGGGCCATGGCCAGGAAGGAGCCGGCGCAGGCCGCCTCGACCAGGATGGAGATCCAGACGGTGCGCTTGCGGTCCCGCCGGTCGGCCATGGCCCCGGCCGGCAGGGTGAAGGCCAGAAGCGGCAGGAACTGACACAGGCCGACCAGGCCCAGATAGAGACTGGCCTGTTCGATCGGATGATCGCGCCGGGCGATCTCATAGACCTGCCACAGCAGGGCCGAGGACTGGATCTGGATCGCCAGAACCGCGACCACGCGCCCGAACCACAGGAGGCGGAAATCGCGGATGCCCCAGGGACTGTCGGGGCCCTCGGGCGGAGGCGGCGGAACCGGCGGGGCGGCGGGGGCGGTGTCGAGGGTTTCGGTGCTCACGTGCGTCTGGGGAACTTCGGATAGGGCGAACCGTCGCGGTGGAAATAGCGGTCCGCGCCCGCAGGCAGGACCATGTCGATGTCGGGGTAGTCGCAAGGGGTGACGGTCGGGCTGCGCGTGCCGACCTCCAGCAGAACCGCCTCGCGGCCGGATCGGTTCTCGAGCCTGTGTCCGTTGGCGACGCCGGCCTTGAAGCCGGCGCAGTCGCCGGGGCGCAGAACCGTCTCGCCGTCCTCCTCGACCAGGACGACCTCGCCCTCGACCACCATGACGAACTCGTCTTCGGCCTCGTGCCAGTGGCGCTGGCTGGACCAGGCGCCGTCGGGCAGGCGCAGCAGGTTGACGCCGAACTGGGTCAGGCCCGCCGCATCACCCAGCTTCCAGCGGCGGCGCGACAGACAGGGGCCGGCGAACGCGTCCGGATAGGTCGTGCCGTCGCCTCTGGGCGCGCTGTCGATGTCGATCTTGGGCATGGGCCTTCTCCCCGTTGCGCGATGTCCCTAAAGCATAGGCGCATGAGCCGCGCATCAACTCCTGTGATCGATCCTGTCGAACTGACCCGCGACCTGATCCGTATTCCATCCGTCACCCCCGCCGACGAGGGGGCCATGGACGTGCTGGAACGCCATCTGACGGCCCTGGGCTTCCACTGCCGGCGCCTGGCCTTCGAGGGACCGGGGGGCGAAGGGGTCCATGCGCGGATCGAGAACCTGTACGCCCGGCGCGGAACCGCCTCGCCCAACCTGTGCTTCGCCGGCCATACGGACGTGGTGCCGACCGGGCCGTCCGATCAGTGGTCGGCCCAGCCCTTCAACGCCGAGGTCAGGGACGGCCTGCTGTACGGCCGGGGTGCGGTGGACATGAAGGGCGGGATCGCCGCCTGGGTCGCCGCCGTGTCCCAGGTGCTGGCGGAAGGTGAGCCGAAGGGCTCCCTCTCCTTCCTGATCACCGGGGACGAGGAAGGCCCGGCGCTTCACGGCACCAAACGGGTGGTCGAGACCCTGGCGGCCGAGGGCGAGGTGATCGACGCCTGTATCGTGGGCGAACCCTCGTCGTCGCAGCACCTGGGCGACATGATCAAGGTCGGGCGGCGCGGCTCGCTGAACACCTGGATCACGGTGACGGGCAAACAGGGCCACGTCGCCTATCCCGAACGGGCGGCCAATCCGGCGCCGGTGATCGCCCGGCTGATGAGCCGGCTGAACGACCATGTCCTGGACGACGGCTATGAGAGCTTCCCGCCGTCGAACCTGGAGATCACCAGCATCGACATCGGCAATCCGGCGACCAACATCATTCCGGCCGAGGCCAGGGCGCGGCTGAACATCCGCTTCAACCCCAGCCATACGGGCGATGCCTTGATCGACTGGCTGAACCGCGAGGCCGGGGCCATGCAGGCCGAGACCGGGCTGCAGATCACTCTGGAGCACCTGTGTTCCGGCGAGGCCTTCCTGACCGAGCCGGGGGTCTTCGTGGAGGCGGTGCAGGACGCCGTCGAGGCCCAGCTGGGGCGCCGCCCCGAAGCCTCGACCACCGGCGGCACCTCCGACGCCCGCTTCATCCGCGCCCTGTGCCCGGTGCTGGAGCTAGGCCTGGTCGGCCAGACCATGCACCAGATCGACGAACGGGTGCCGACGGCGGAGCTGGAGGCGCTGACGGCCGTCTATCGCCGGGTGATCGAGACGGTGTTCGAGCGGTTGTAGTCATATCCGTCTCCTCCCCGCTCTGCGGGGAGGGATCGCGAAGCGGTGGAGGGGCCTGTCCGCCGCACCGAGTCCGGGTCAGCAGCCCCTCCGTCACGGCGCTGAAGAAGCGCCGCGCCACCTCCCCGCTAGGCGGGGAGGAGACGACGAACCCATTCCGCTTGTGCAACGACCATCGCTCGGCGACACTCGAATCATGGCCGTCGAAGAGTTCAAGAGCGCAAAGACCGAGTGGAAGGATGTGGTCCTGGTCTGCCGCAAATGCTCCAAGAAGCTGGACGGCGGGTTCGGGCCGGACGGGGACCTGACCCTGAAGAAGGCGCTGCGGAAATATCTGCACCTGAAGAAGGGCAAGAAGGGTCGGAAGGGGGCGCTGACCGTCACCAGCGCCGACTGTTTCGACATCTGTCCAAAGGGCGCCGTGGTCGCGGTCAATACGGCCCAGCCCAAGAAGCTGCTGATCATTCCGGCCGGCGCCGACCTGTTCGAGGTCAAGACGCGGTTGGGGCTGGACGACGGGCGGCGGCTGAAGATGGTCGTTCCCGACTGAGACGTCTTCCTTCCGCCGTCCAGCCGTGTCAGATCGGCGCCATGGAAGACGCCAAGATCGAACGACGCGCCGGGGTGCAGGCGACCTCTGACCGGCTCTGGGAGCTGGTCTCGGACCTGCCCGGCTGGAACCGCTGGAATCCGCACGAGACCGATGTGGAGGGCGCCATCGCCTTTGGCGGCCAGCTGACGATCACCGAGGCCTTTCCCGGCCAGGGCGAGCGGCGGGCGGCGGCCCGGGTTGCGGAATGGCGGCCCTATGTGCGGCTGGTCTGGACCGAGAACCGGGGCTTTCTGTTCCGCACCCTGCGCTACATCGACATCGAGGAGCTGGAGAAGGGGCGCTGCATCGTCTCGTCTGGCCACAAGTTCGCGGGCCTGCGCGGCGAACTGTTTCACGACAAGCACAGAAACGCCCTGCGCGAGGCGCACCAGGCCATCGTCGACGGATTGAAGGCCGCCGCAGAAGGCTGACGCTTCAGCCCTTGGCCATGGTGTCCATGATGTTCAGGATCGCCGGGCCCAGGATGACGATGAACAGGACCGGCAGGAAGAACAGGATCATCGGCACCGTCAGCTGGGCCGGCAGGGCCGCAGCCTTCTTCTCCGCCGCCGACAGGCGCAGTTCGCGGTTCTCCTTGGCCATGACGCGCAGGGCCGAGGACAGGGGGGTGCCGTAGGTCTCGGCCTGGGTCATGGCGACCGCCACCGACTTGACGCCTGGATGGTTGGTGCGCCGGCCCAGGTTCTCATAGGCCATGCGGCGGTCCGGCAGATAGCTGAGCTCGGCCGACAGCAGGGACAGTTCCTCGGCCAGTTCGATCGAGGAGGAGCCGATCTCCTGGCTGACCTTGTTGACGGCCGCCTCAATCGACATGCCCGCCTCGACGCAGATCAGCAGCAGGTCCAGGGCGTCGGGAAAGGCCAGCATGATCGAGGCCCGGCGTTTGGCGATGCGGTTCTTCACATAGAGGTTCGGCGCATAGAAGCCGGCGACCACGGCGCCCATACAGGCGCTGATCTTGTTCATCGTCGGCCAGTCGACGATCTTGAGCACGAACAGATAGAAGACCGCCACCGCCAGGAACAGGAAGGGCGAGGCGAAGCGGAAGAAGTAGAAGGTGGTCAAGGGACGCGGACCGCGATAGCCGGCTTGGGCCATCTGGTCGGCGACCTTCGGGTCTTCCAGCAGCTTGGTCAGGTTCAGCCGGTCGACGAGCAGCTTCTTGAAGCCCTCGTCATCGCTGTGGCGCAGCGCGCCCTGGCCCGACTGGATCGCGGCGCGTGAGCGACGCTTCAGGTCGTCGCGGCGCTCCGAAACCGCCTTCATCCGCTTGTCCAGCTGAACGCCCCGGGTCATGGAAGACAGCAGGGTCAGGACGGTGGCGAAGACCAGCACCCCCACCCCTATGCTGAGCAGGTTTTGCGGGTCGGTGATGAAGCGAATGAAACCGTCCATGTCCCCGCCTCAGATCTTGAACGAGATCATGCGCTTCATGACGAAGACGCCCAGTCCCATCAGAACCCCCGCCAGCAGCAACAGGGCGTTGCCGCGGATGTCGGTGAACAGGGACATCATGTAGCCGGGACTGGTGAACATCACCATGGCCATGACGGCCGGCGGCAGGGAGCCGATGATCCCGGCCGAAGCCAGGGCTTCGGACGACATGGCCTTGACCTTTTCGGCCATCATCCGGCGGGCGCGCAGAACCGCCGACAGATTGCCCAGGGCCTCGGCCAGATTGCCGCCGGTCTTCTGCTGGATGGCGATGACGATGGTGAAGAAGCGCAGCTCCGGCGACGGCATGCGCTCGTACATCCGCTCCAGCCCCTGTTCCAGCGTCATGCCGACCCCCAGGCCCTCGACCAGCAGCTTGAACTCGGGCCCCAGGGGCGCCGGGCTTTCGCGGGCGATGATCTTGAAACACTCGTGGACCGGCAGGCCGGACTTGATGCCCCGCACGATGACGTCGACGGCGTTGGGGAACTCCAGGGAGAATTTCTTCATCCGGCCCTTGGCCAGGAAGCTGACGATCCAGCGCGGCAGGCCCAGCGCCACCCCCACGCCCAGACCGAGCGCCAGAATGACGTGCAGCCCGAACACCAGGCCCAGCAGGGCCGCGATCCCGCCGGCGACGGCGCTGACGATGTAGAAGGTCCGCACGCCTATGCTCAGGCCCGCCTGTTTCAGCCGCACTGACATGGTGGCGCGGGCCTTGCGCTCGCGGCGATCGGCCTCTTTCAACTGTTCGGCGATCTGTTTGCGGCGGGCCTCGGGCGTGCTGGCCGCGGCCGCCGCCCTGCGCGCCGTGGCGGCGTTTCGCTTGGTCTCGCCCAGCTTGTTGGCCCGCTTCAGGGCCTGGCTCGAGGAATCGTCTCCACCGACGAAGACCCAGCCCAGGCCGCCGATGGTGATGAAGGCCAGAACAGCGGCGAGAATCGGCAGCATGCCCCTACTCCGCCGCGTCGAGGGCGTCGGCCAGCTCGCGCTCCAGCCCATAGTAGCGGGCGCGGTCCCAGAAGCGGGGACGCGCGATGCCGGTGGAGCGGTGGCGGCCGACGATCTTGCCGTGCTCGTCCTCGCCGGTGATGTCGTAGACGAACAGGTCCTGGGTCACGATCACATCGCCTTCCAGGCCCACGACCTCGGTGATGTGGGTGATGCGGCGCGAGCCGTCGCGCAGGCGGGCGGCCTGGATGATGACGTCGACCGAGCCGACGATCATCTCTCGGATGGTCCTGGACGGCAGGCCGTAGCCGCCCATGGTGATCATCGACTCCATCCGGCTGATGGCTTCGCGCGGGGAGTTGGCGTGCAGCGTGCCCATCGAGCCGTCGTGGCCGGTGTTCATGGCCTGGAGCAGGTCGAAGGCCTCGGGCCCGCGCACCTCGCCGACGATGATCCGCTCGGGCCGCATCCGCAGACAGTTCTTGACCAGGTCCCGCATGGTGATCTGGCCCTGGCCCTCCAGGTTGGGGGGCCGGGTCTCCAGCCGGACCACGTGCGGCTGCTGCAGCTGAAGTTCGGCCGCGTCCTCGCAGGTGATGACCCGCTCGGTCGGGTCGATGAAGGCGGTCAGGGTGTTCAGCAGCGTCGTCTTGCCCGAGCCGGTGCCGCCCGAGATGACCAGATTGCAGCGTGAAGCGCCGATGACGCCGAGGACGCGCGCCCCCTCGGGACTGATGGAGGCGTACTCCACCAGATTCTTCATCGTCAGCTTGTCCTTCTTGAACTTGCGGATCGTCAGGGTCGGTCCGTCGATCGCCAGGGGCGGAGCGATGACGTTGACGCGCGAGCCGTCGGGCAGGCGAGCGTCGCAGATGGGGCTGGATTCATCGACGCGGCGACCGACCTGAGAGACGATCCGCTGGCAGATGTTCATCAGCTGGGCGTTGTCGCGGAAGCGGACATTGGTCAGCTGGACCTTGCCCCCCACTTCGATGAAGACCCGGCCGGCGCCGTTGACCATGATGTCGGCGATGTCGTCGCGCGCCAGCAGCGGCTCCAGCGGGCCATAGCCCAGGACGTCATTGACGATGTCCTGGACCAGGTGCTCCTGCTCGGCCACCGACATGGAGACGTTCTTGATCGCCACCAGTTCGGCGACGATGTCGCGGATCTCTTCCGACGCCGTCTTGTTGTCGAGCTGAGCCAGGTTGGCCAGGTCGATGGTGTTCATCAACGCATTGAAGATGGTGGTCTTCGTGGCGTGATAATAGTCGCTCTGTTCCCGGACGATCTCGGCGACCGCCTGGGCCTTCTTCAACTGTTCGAAACCGGCGGTCGGCCGGGGCCCTGCAGCCTTGCCCCCCGACGGGGGCGGGGGCGCCTCGGACGGGGATGAAGGTCGGGCCGCCAGGGCGTCCAGCCGGTCCGGCTTGGGCGGGGCCGCCCCGACCGGGTCCATCTCGCCGAAACCGGCCGCCGCAGTCAGATCGTCAGGTCCGCCGAAGGCGAAGGCCTCGGTCTGGACGCCGGGCGTCGGCTGACGCAGGGGCGCGTCAAAACCCGTGGCGGCGGGCGGCGCGGCAGAGGGCGCCTCGCGCAGGGGCGCCGCGCCGACGCCGGGTTGACCTGTGCGTTTGCCGAACATCCGTCAGCGTTTCTTGAACAGAGAGCCGAACAGGGATTTGGACGCCCTGTGCTCGTCGGCGGGTCGCGCCGCCTTGACGGGCTTGCCTGCAGCCGCAGCCGGCAGCTCTCGGCGCGAGACGATCTGGGCCAGGGTCTGGAAGGCTTCGGCCGCCTTGGTCTTGGCGCCGGCGTCCAGGATCATCTGGCCGTTGTTGGCCGCCGCCCCGAAAGTCTTGGCGTCGAACGGGATGATCAGGCTGGGATGCACGCCCAGGGCGGCGCCGAAATCCTTGGCCGGAATTTCCGGCCGGCCGGGCACGCCGACCTGGTTCAGCACCAGACGCGGCGGAGCGTCGTTGGGCCGGCCCTGACGGACCAGGTCGATCATGTTCTTGGCGTTGCGCAGCGCCGCCAGATCGGGGGTCGCCACCACTACCACCTCGTCGGCGCTGATCAGGGTGCGGCGCATCCACGGCGACCAAAGATGCGGCAGGTCCAGGATGACGAAGGGGGCGGTGGCCCGGATGCGGGTCGTGACCTCTTCAAACGCCTCGGTCGAGATGTCCCAGTCGGTGTCCAGGGTCGCCGGGGCCGCGAACAGGCTCAGCTTGTCGGTGCAGCGGACCATCATCCGGTCCAGCAGGGTCGCATCCAGACGGTCCGGCTGGCCCAGGGCATCGACCACCCCGTTCAGCGGATCCTGGTTGAAGTCCAGCCCGGCCGTGCCGAACGGCAGGTCGTAGTCGACGATGACGGTGTTGGCGCCGATCCGCTCAGAGATCGCATAGGCGGTGTTGTGCGCCACGGCCGAGGCGCCCGCCCCGCCCCGCGCGCCGACGAAGGCGATGGAGCGGCCGACGAAGGGCTGGGCCGGATCGTTGAACAGGCCGCCGATCGCCGCGATCAGCTGCAGGGGCTGAAGGGGGGCGACCAGATATTCGCTGACGCCGCGCCGCATCAGTTCGCGGAACAGAAGGATGTCGTTGGTCGCCCCGATCACCACCACCTTGGTGCCGGTGTCGCAGACCTCGGCCAGCTGATCCACCTCCCACAGCAGGGTCTGGGGGTCCTTCAGGCATTCGACGATGATCAGGGGCGGGGTCGGCTCATGGCGATAGGTCTCGACTGCCCCCATGACCCCGCCGATGCGGATCTGGGTGGTGGCGCGCGACAGGCGCCGGTCCTGGGCCGCGCGCTCGGCTGCGGCCAGGGTGTCCTGACGTTCGGCGAAAACATGGATGGCGATGCGGGGCACCGACACCTCGCCGATGGCGCCGACGGGCGCCAGGCTGGTCTCGGCCGACATCATGGGCGCCAGAGCGGGCGCCGAATGTGGCGTCGCCGCAGGCGCGGGCGCAAGCGTCGACTGCGCCCTGGCCACCATCTCGCCGACAGGATTGAAGCTGGAGGGCGCGGGGGCCTGGGGCGAACCCCCGCCGGAGGGCGCCGGCTGGCCCGGATGGGCGCCGGCGCTCAGGAAGGCGGCCGATCGGGCGTCCGACGTCGGGAAGGCGGACGGCTCGGAAAAGTCCATGTCGACGTCGAAACCGTCGTCCAGGGCGTCGAAGGGGCGAGGCGCGGCGGGGTTCATCAGGCTCAGTCCACCGCCGTCGAAATGCGCGCGCTCTCCACCAGCGTCTCCTGGGGTGCGGCGGTCTGCTCGCCGGCGGCGTATTTGTCGAACACCACCGTGCGCCGCCCGGCCGAGGCGGGGGTCATGGCGCGCGGCCCTGCAATGTCGCGCGGGTCGGCGATCTGGGCCGCCAGATTGGCGTTGACCGCGCAGCCGAAGTTGGACGAGGACCTGTTGTCCCCGGTCCGGCTCAGATTGCCCCAGGCCGTTCCGCAGCGGGGCACGGCCGCCTGGACCGTCTCGAAACCGACCAGGACCGGCGCGCGCGGATTGGGTCCGTCGTAGCCGACGATGCGAAGCCGGTCTCCACCCACACCGAGGCGCGTCAGGGCGTCGCGCACGGCGTAGGCGGTCTGGGCGGCGACCGGATCGTCCCCGGCCGGCGCCTCGATCGTGATAGAACCGGCGCCGACGGCGGCGAACCGTTCGACCAGGGCGGCTAGGGCGGCGTTCTGATTGGCCGAAAGGCCGTCGTCGTGAACGGCGAGGGCGATCCGGTCCAGGCCGGTCTCCACCTGGAGCGCATAGCGGGAGGCCGGCGTCAGGGGCGGTTCACCGCCCAGGCTGCCCGGGCCGCCGACGCAGGCGGAGAGGCCGAGCGCCGCGCCGGCCAACAGGGCGAGAGGCAAGAACGAGAGACGGGTCATGAGCTCACTCGATCACATAGCCGACGGCGCCCTGCCAGGCGGCGCCTGAACCGGCCGGTCCGGGAGCGGGCGCGCCATAGACCTGGTTCAGCTGTCCGAACAGGATGGTCTGGGAATCCGTGGCGATCCGCAGGCCGTCGGCAGGGGTCTGCATCCGATCCGGCGAGGTGGGACTGACGATATAGGGCTCGACGATGACGACCAGCTCGGTCTCGCCGTTCAGATAGTCGCGCGAGCGGAACAGGGAGCCCAGCACCGGCAGATTGGTCATGCCGGGCAGGGAATCGACCGCCTGCCTCGTGCTTTCCTGCAACAGGCCGGCGATCATCATCGCGCCGCCTGACGGCAGTTCGACTGTGTTTTCGCTGCGTCGGACGGTCAGGCCCGGCAGGGTGATGGACGAGGCCGTGCCGGCGCCGATGGTGAACCCGCCCTGTTCGGTCAGTTCGGACACCTCGACCTTGACCTGAAGCGAGATGCGGCCGCCCGACAGGACGATGGGCCGGAAGGCCAGGCCCACGCCGTAGGGCTTATAGGTCACGGTGATGTTGCCGTCCCGATCCCGCCCGGTCGGCAGGGGAAACTCGCCCCCGGCCAGGAAGTTTGCGGATTCGCCGTTCACCGACGTCAGATTGGGCTCGGCCAGGGTCCGGGCCAGACCGACCCGCTCGAACGCCTCCAGACAGCCGGTGGCGTTCGTGCCCGTCATGGTGCGGAAGGCGGTGGAGGCGATATCCTGGATGGCGTTCGAGACCGAGGCCGCGCTCGAGGAGCCGGTCGACGCCTGGGCCAGGGCCGTTCCAGGGACCTGAACCAGATTGCCGTTGACGTCGGTGACCGTAACCGTTGTCGGGAAGGGGGCGCCCGTCCAGGTCTGGGAGGCGCTGGCGTTCGAGCCGGCGCTCGTCTGACTGCCGCTGGAGACCGTGCTGGTCCCGTTCGTCGTCCGACCGCCCGTCTGATTGTAACAGAGGCCGCCGCCCCCGGCCGCCGCCCCGTTCACTCCATAGGTGTTCGGCCGACTGAAGCCGTAGGAGTGGATGCCCGAGCCCTTCAGAATGTCGGCGTTGAAACCCAGCTGCTTCAGGCTGCTGCGCTGCACCTCGACCACGCGCACCTTCAGCGTCACCTGGTCCGAGCCGGCGACGCTGATCATGTTGATCACCTTCTCCGGCGCCGAAACGAAGGCGCGGGCGACCTGGGCCGCCTGGGCCGCCTGGGCCGGGCTGTCCGCCGTTCCGGTCAGTATGACGCTGTCGTTGACGGCCTCGGCGTGGATGCCGCCGCCGGGGGCCACGCGGCTGAGGGTGTCCTGCAGGGCGCTGACGCCCGCATCGACCCGGACGCGCAGGCTCAGAATGGTGCGGCCGGCGGCGTCCAGGAAGACGGCGTCGGTCTCACCCGGCGCGATCCCGATCACGGTGATCCGGCGCGGCGAATGCAGCATGGCCTCGGCCACCTGCGGATTGGAGACGATCACGTCACGGGCGTCGGCCGGCAGATCCACGGCGAAGGAGGTGCCGCGCGGCAGGTTGATCAGCCGCGGCGCCGTCCCCATCGACACGGCGGCGCGCGTCTGGGCCGTTCCGGCGGCCGGCGCCAGGACCAGGCCGGCGGCGGCGACCGTGATCAGGACGGCCTTGGACAGGATCGAGGCTCTCACGGCGTCACCACGGTTTCAGGCGTCCCGCCGCGATAGACCCGCACGTTGCGCGTCAGGGCCGCCGCCTGGGGCGCGCGGGTCGCGCCGGACGGCCCCGCCGTATCGGCGTAGGAGCGCAGCGACAGGGACAGTTCGCCCTCGGACTTGGCCTGGGCCAGAAGCACGGCGTCTTGGGGGCGGACCTCCAGGGTGGCGGTCGCCCCGACCACGGCCTGGGCGTCGTCGCCGACGCGGGTGGACTGGTCGATGGCCAGGACCTTGACGTTCTGCATCACTGTGGCCGACGAATATTTGGAGCCCGAGCCGCCGCCTTCCACCGCCCCGGAAGGAGTCTCCTTCTGGGCGGTCAGGACGACGTCGACCCGGTCGCCGGGCAGGATGAAGCCGCCGGCGGCCGATTCCACCGTGACCGCAATGGCCATGGCGCGCATGCCGGGCTCCAGATAGGCCGCCAGATAGCCGCTGTCGCCCGCGCGCACGATCTTGCGCGCCACGATCGGCTCTCCGGCGAGAATGGGTTCGCGCACGACCGAGCCGACATAGTCGGACTTGACTCCGGTCCCGACCAGGCGGCCGGCGGCCTCGCCGACCCGCTGAACCGCGCCGGCGGTCTTGTCGGCGACGGCCTTTTCATCAGCGGGCTTGGCCTCGGCCGGCTTGTCGGCGGCGGCGGGAAGCGGGACGGAGCCGTCGCTGATGAAGGCGGGGTTCAACTGATCGACCGGCCAGTCCTTCCAGGACAGGTCGCCGTCGGTCAGGCGTTTGCCGGGCTCCAGATCGCGGGCAGCGACCAAAATCTTGGCCATGGGGCGCGCCTCGACAGGCGCGGCGGCGGCCGGCGCGGCGGGCTCGCCCTGCCCCATGGCGCGCACGACCAGAGCCAGGCCCAGTGCGGACACGGCGGCGATGCAAAGGACGACGATGCGGGCGGGCTTCATCCAGACGATCTCCGGCAGGCGCGGCGAGCCGGACATGATCCTCGCCCCCTACCGTTAACGATCATGAGGCCCGAGAGTTAACGCTTCCTAAGCGACGCCCGCTTGCGCAACCTTAAGAAACCGCCAGGGCGTGGACGACCATATCCCCCTCGGGAAAGGTCAGCAGGGCGCCGATGGCGATGGCGACGCCATAGGGAATGTCGCCCTTGGGCTCCAGCAGGCGGGCGACCCACGGAAGGCGCGGCGGGACCGGAGACAGCAGAGGATAGTATTGGCGGGCGAGGATCAGCAGGAGGCAGAAGCCGCCGCCGGCCAGGGCGATCCACAGCAGCAGCGGCCCCAGATCGCCGAACCCCAACCACAGGCAGGCCGCAGCCAGGGCCTTGGCGTCCCCGCCCCCGATCCAGTTCAGGGCGAACAGGCCCATGCCGAGGATCAGGGCGGCGAAGCCGACGCCCAGATGGACGGCGATCTCAGGCAGGGTCAGGCCGACGAGCAGGGCCGCCGGAAAGAAGGCGGCCAGCAGGGCCAGGGAGATCCAGTTCGGAATCCGCATCGTGGTCAGGTCGTGCAGACCCGTGGCCACCATCAGGATCGGAAAGACGGCCAGGAAGGGAAGGCTCAGAAGGTCCATGACCCCATGCTGGCACGGGCGGATTAAGGCCGGGTTGCCGCGCCACAAAGAAGAAGGGCCGGAGCGTGCGCTCCGGCCCTTCCCAGGCTTCAAGACGTTGAGGCGTCTTAGGACTTCTTGCCTTCCAGGCCGTCGGAGACGGCTTGAAGCTTGGTGTTAAGGTTGGTGCCGATGGTGCCGAGCACGGTGATGATCACGACGGCGATCAGAGCGGCGATCAGGCCGTATTCGATGGCGGTGGCGCCGGATTCGTCCTTAGCGAAACGCGAGATGAACTTGGTCATGGTGAGTTCCCTTGTGTATATGTCTAGCGAGCAACTTGGCGGGGGGAGCCGGTAGCCCGCTTGACCCCCAAAACGCACGGTTAGAATGACCAAGAGGCGTTAAGGCCAGGTCACGGTTTTTAGTTACCTGCGGATTCACCACAGAAAATCCCGGATCGACGAACTTCAGCCTTTGTTGAGGAAGCCTGGGCCATCATGCGCGCCTCCGCGCTGATGCGCGCCCTTGTTTCAGAGCCGCCGATGCCCCGCCTTTCCATCGCCGTCATCACCGCCGTCCTCGCCCTGGCCGGCCTGCCCGCCCAGGCGCAGAGCCCGAACGGCGCGCTCAATGTCGAGATCGACCGCTCCGCGCGCGTCCAGCTGCGGGGCGCCGCCGCCTCGGTCATCGTCGCCAATCCTCAGATCGCCGACGTCACCGTGGTGGACGCCAACACCCTGTTCATCGTTGGAAAGGGCTATGGGGTGACCGAGGTGGTGGCGGTCGACGGCGTGGGCCGCACCCTGTTCCAGCGCGAGATCGTGGTTACCGGCGGATCGACCGGATCGGTTCGGGTCTGGCGCGGGGCCCAGGCCACGGAAATGACCTGCGGCGCCTCCTGCGCCCCCAGCCTGCGCGCCGGCGCCGCCGCGACCGGCCCGGCCTCGGCGCCCTGATCCATGGCGGCGCTGGATCGTCCTCCCCGTCGCGGCTCCGCCGGTCACCGTGAAGGCGCGGCGGCGGTGGAGTTCGCCCTGGTCGCCACCCCCTTCTTTCTTCTGCTGTTCTCGATCTTCCAGCTGGGTCTGGTCTTCATCACCGACGCCGTCGCCGAAAACGCCCTGTTGACCGTCAGCCGCGAAATTCGAACCGGCGAGGCCCAGGCCAAGGGTCTGGATCAGGCTGGGTTCAAACAGGCCTTCTGCGATCAGATGAGCGTGTTCAAGAGCGACTGCGCCGCCCGCGCCACCGTCGATGTCCGGGTCGTCGCCAAATTCTCCGACAATATCGATCCACCCAAGGACGAGAACGGCGTCCTGGATCTGTCCAAGACCGGCTACGACCCCGGCGCGGCCCAGAATCTGGTCGTCGCGCGTGTCTGGTACAAACAGCCGATGATCGTGCCCGCCCTGACCCAATCGGTGAGCGCGGCGGGGCCCGGACAGATCATGATCTCCGCCACCACCGCCTTCCGCAACGAGCCCTTCTGATGCGCCGGTCCCTGATGCGCAGGCTGGCGCGCGACGAGACCGGGGTCTCTGCGGTCGAATTCGCCCTGATCGCCCCGGTCATGATCCTGTTCTATGCGGGCATGGTCGATCTGTGTCAGGGCTATATGGCTGTGCGTCGCACCAGCCATGTGGCCGCTTCGGTCGCGGATTTGACCGCCCAGTCCCGCGACATCACCAAGGCCGACATCGACAACGTCTTCTTGGTGGGCCCCTCTATCATGGCGCCCTTCGCCCCGGCCTCGCTGGAACAGAGGGTCAGCAGCGTCAGCCGGGATACGACGACCAAATATACGGTGAACTGGAGCCGCAGTTGGGCGGCCTCGGGCGGGAGTGGGGCCCTCAGCGGCCGACTCGCCGTCGCGGACGCCGACATTCCCGCCGATCTCCTGCCGGTCGGGTCGTCGATCATCATCGCCGAGGCCCGCTACACCTACGCCTCGCCGTTCCAGCGCTTCCTGCCGTCCGCCAGCTTCACCCGCCGCGCCTATCTGAATCCGCGCGAGGTGACGCAGATCGCCTGTACGGACTGCTGACCCGTCAGAGCCTGTCTCAGGGCGGCGATCTTTGTTTCGGTCTCGGCAAGTTCGGACCGAGGGTCGCTGTCGGCGACGATTCCGGCGCCGGCCAGGGTGCGGAAGGTCCAACACTCGTCCCGGCGCTCGAACGCGGCGGTGCGGATCAGGACCGAGGCGGTCAGCCCCCCGCCGTCTTCCAGAATGAACAGCGACCCGCACCAGGCGCCGCGCGGCGGCTCATATTCGGCGATCACCTTCATGGCCTGGTGTTTGGGCGCCCCGGTGATCGAGCCGGGCGGGAAGGTCGCGTCCAGCAGGTCGGCCGGCGTCACCCCCGGCTCGGCCCGGCCGACCACGGTCGAGACCAGATGATGGACGGTCGGATGGCTCTCGATCGCGAACAGCCGCTCGACCGCGACTGAGCCGACGCGCGAGGCGCGGGCCAGGTCGTTGCGCATCAGATCGACGATCATCAGGTTCTCGGCCCGGTCCTTGGCGCTGGCCTGAAGCGCGGCGGCCAGGGCCGCGTCCTCGAGCGGGTCGGCCGACCGGGCGCGCGTGCCCTTGATCGGCCGCGCCTCGATGCGCCCGGTCTCGCCGTCCAAGGCCAGGAAGAGCTCAGGCGAATTGGACACCAGGGCCCGGTCCCCGATCCGCCAGAAGGCGCCATAGGGCGAGGCCCGCCCCTGTTGCAGCCGCAGGAAGACGTCGAACGGATCGGCCTTTGGCTTCAGCGCGCCGCCCCAGGCGCGGGCGATATTGGCCTGGAACAGTTCACCGGCCGCGATCCGGGCGACCACCTCGGCCACGGCGTCGTGATAGGCCTGGTCCGGCGCCTCGGCCGCAAAGGTCTCGGCCGGAGCGTCGGGAGTGGCCGGCGTGACCGCCGCCGCCCGCCATTGCGACGCCTGAACGGCCGCCGTCTCGGCCTGCGCCGCCGTCGCCCCCCGGCCGACGGCGCGAACACGCCGCTGATGATGGTCGAAGCTCAGCATCGCCGGATAGCGGGCCAGGATCAGGTCGGGCCACACCAAGGACCGTTCGCCGGTCGCCGGTCGCGCGCCGGCGTCATAGGCGGCCAGTCCCACCGTCCCTGCGCTCCAGGCCGGATCGCGCAGGGGGTCGAACAGATCGGCTTCGACCCCGCCCACATGAACCCGATCCGGCGCCGTCGCCACATGGGACCAGCGGCCGCCGGGACCGCCGTCCGACAGCAGGGCCAGGGCGCCGTCCGTCCCACCGATCCCGGCCGCGACAGCCAAGGGGTCCGTCCACGGATGATCGCGGACGACCACATGGGTCAGGGCGCCGTTCACGCCGACAGCCGCGCCTCGATTCGGGCGCGCAGGGCGGCGTCGACGCCCAAGGCCTGTTCCAGATAGGCGTCCAGGGATCCGTATCGCGCCTCGACCTCGGCGAAGGCGGTGTCCAGATAGGCGGCCTCCACCCCGAGGAAGGCCACCACCGCGTCGTCGGAGGCGACACGGCCGGTCATCTCGTGCAGACGCCGCGCAATGGCGGGGGCCCGACCGACCAGATCGACGGCCGTATTGGTCAGCAGATAGTCCTCGATCAGGTCGTCGTGGTGGACGCCCAGCAGATGATGCGTCAAGGCGGCGAGAAAGCCGGTCCGGTCCTTGCCCGCCGCGCAGTGGATCAGCACGGGTCGGTCCTGATCGCCCCCCATCTGTCCCAGGGCTTGGAAATAGCGGCCGAAAACGTCGATGTGGGCGGCGTCGAACGGCAGGCTGCGATAGGTCTGGGTCATGAAACGCCGACCCGAATCCGGCGTCAGGTCCGCCGTTTTCAGGAAGGTGATGTGGGGCGCCTCGGCCCCGTCGTCGATCCCGCCCTCGATCACCAGGGCGTCGAAACCGTCATGCCGTCGCGAGGGCTGGTCGCGCCTTTCGCCCGGTCGGCGCAGATCGACCACCGCCCCCAGGCCGAACCCCTTCAGCCGCTCCAGATCGGCGTCGCTGGCCCGGGCGTGATGGCCCGAACGCAGCAGGCGGCCGGGGCGGATGCGTCGCCCGGCCGCCGTGGCGTAGTCGCCATAGTCGCGGAAGTTGTCGATGGCCTCGAAGGCATGGAGACGGTGGCTCATGCCCCGCTTCTAGAGCCTGATCCGTTGAAGAGGAACCGCTTCGCGGTTCCGCTGAAACGGTGAATCAGGCTCCAGATTAAAGCGAGAGCATGATTCACGCTTCTGTCGGAACCGCAAAGCGGTTCCGTCCGAAACGATCATGCTCTAGCGCGCCGGCAGCAGGCCCGCCATGGCGTCCAGATAGGCGACGAAGGCGGCGCGGCCATCTTCGGTCAGACTGGCCTGGGTCAGGGGCTTGCGGCCGATGAAGCTCTTGGTCACGGCGACGAAACCCGCCTCCTCCAGCTTCCTCAGATGGACCGACAGATTGCCGTCGGTCGTCTGCAGCCGGGTCTTCAAGGTGTTGAAGTCGGCTGTGTCCGCACCGGACAGATAGGCCATGATCCCCAGCCGGATCCGCCCGTGGATGACGTCGTCGATCCGGCTGATGTCGAAGTCATCGGCCATCAGACGATCTCCGACGGTTCCTGCCGCATCAGGATCAGACCGGGGACCAGGGCGACGGCGGCCAGGACCAGGGCATAGACCAGATAGATGGCCGGACTGTCCGCAAACCAGGCGACGGCGACGGCGCCGGCGTAGGACATCAGGGCCGTGGCGCTCATCCACCGCACGCGCGTCATGGCCGCCGCGACCATCCAGGCCGATCCATAGGCCGTCAGAACCACCGTCGGCATGACCGCCATCCAGGCCCAGCTTCCACTCTTCACCGACAGGGCGGTGAGGGCCAACCAGGTGACGAAGATGCCGAAGCCCACGCCGGACCAGGCCGCGCCCACCGCCCGATTGCCCGACGAATTATAGCCGGGGCGTCCCTTCATCCGCCCGATCAGCACGACCAGGGCGGCCGCAAAGACCAGGGCCGAACCGATCCAAAGCCAGAGCGCCGCCCAGGGATTCAGCGCGATCAGATCCGTCGTGAGCGCCCACTGCCCCAGGCTGGCGCCTCCGAAGATGATGGCCGCAGCCACCAGTATGGGGCCCGCCAGCAGGGGCGCGTGCCGACCTTCGTGAGCCAAAGCCCGCATATAGGCGATGTCGTCTTGGATCGTCTGCGTGTCGCGCGTCATGGCGAACTCCTCCTGAAATCCGATGATCACAGGATGCACAATGCGCTTTACATTGTAAAGCGCTTTCTTAATCTACGACGGCGAACAGACCTTCTCCCGCTTGCGGGGGAAGTGTCAGCTCGTCGAGCGCAGCGAGACGGCTGACGATGGGGGAAGTCTTCTTTTCAAGTGAAACCTCCCCCTCCGACCCTGGTTCGCAGCGCGAACGCCGGGCCACCTCCCCCGCAAGCGGGAGAGGGTCTATCGCGCCCCTCTTAACGGAACGGCGGCTCGTCGAAGGCGCGGAGCTTGCGGGAGTGGAGTTTGGGTCCCTCGTCCCGCATCAGGCCGACCGCCTGGATGCCGATCTGCAAATGCTCCGAGATCGAGCCTTCGTAGAAGCGGTTGGCCTGGCCCGGCAGTTTGATCTCGCCGTGCAGCGGCTTGTCCGAGACGCACAGCAGGGTGCCGTAGGGCACCCGGAACCGATAGCCTTGCGCGGCGATGGTGGCGCTTTCCATGTCGATGGCGACGGCGCGGCTCTGGTTGAAGCGAAGCGCCGACTTGGAATAGCGCAGCTCCCAGTTCCGGTCGTCGGTGGTGACCACCGTGCCGGTGCGCAGGCGCAGCTTGACCTCGTCGCCGGGCATGCCGCTGACCGACTTGGTGGCGTCGTACAGGGCGCGCTGAACCTCGGCGATCGAAGGGATCGGAATGTCCGGCGGCAGGACCGCGTCCAGTACATGGTCGTCGCGCAGATAGGCGTGGGCCAGCACATAGTCGCCGATGGTCTGGCTGGCGCGCAGACCGCCGCAGTGACCGATCATCAGCCAGACGTGCGGACGGGTGACCGCCAGATGGTCCGTGATCGTCTTGGCGTTGGACGGGCCGACGCCGATATTGACCAGCGTCACCCCCTGATGGCCCGGGGCCGTCAGGTGATAGGCCGGCATCTGGTGCTTCTTCCAGGCCGTATCGCTGATCGCCGTCTCGGGATTGGGGGTGTCGCGCGTGATCGCCACCCCGCCGGCGCAGGACAGGGTCTGATAGGGGGTGCCCGGCGTCTGCAGCTGTTCGATGGCCCAGCGCACGAACTCGTCGACGTAGCGGTTGTAGTTGGTGAACAGGACATAGGACTGGACGTCGTCCACCGGGGTTCCGGTGTAGTGTCTCAGCCGCGCCAGGGAGAAGTCGGTCCGCAGGCCGTCGAAATGCGACAGGGGGAAGTCGCCGCCCATGTCGAACAAACCATCGGCGATCTCGTCGCCGATGTGGGCCAGGTCCGTGGTCGGGAACCAGCGCGCCAGGGCCGCCGTCATCGACCGGTCCAGCGCCACCTCCAGTCCGTCGGTCACATAGGGGAAGGGGATTTCCTGGTTCGAAATCCCGACCTCGAAGGTCGCGCCGTATTCCTTTTCCAGCAGACCCAGCTGTTCGGTCAGATAGGGGCGGAACAGGTCCGGCCGGGTGACGGTGGTCGAATAGACCCCCTGTTTGGCCAGCCGGGCATAGGCGCGCGGCTCCAGGTCCTGGGGGCGATCCCCGTCCCAGCGGATGCGAAGTTCGGGATAGGCGAACACCCCTTCGGCGCGTTTGACCGGATCGGGCCGGGCGCCGGTGTTGACGAAATCCCGCACGGCGTCGCGCAGGTTGGTCACGGATTGGGTGTAGAGGGTTTCGAGGCGGTCCAGCGCCGCCTGTGCTGTCATCTGTTCTGTCATGACTTCCTCTAGCGAAGCTTCATGACATTGGCGAGGCGCCCGGCGTTCAACCTCGATTTCGCTGCATTGCAGCAATTTATAGCCGGCGACTGGTTGCGGTTCGCGGCGCGGCGGGGCATCTGGCCCGGATGTCCGTTTCCGCCGCGTCAGCCCCCGCCAGAAGAGAACCCGGATTCGTCGAGTTCGTCTGTCTGATCGCCCTGATGATGGCGCTGAACGCCCTGGCGATCGATTCCATGCTGCCCGCCCTGCCCGCCATAGGCGCCGACCTGGGGGTGACGAACGAAAACAGCCGTCAGTGGGTGGTGACCGCCTATCTGCTGGGCTTCGGCGGGGCGCAGCTGATCTATGGTCCGGTCGCAGACCGGTTCGGGCGAAAGCCGATCCTTCTGGCCGGGGTCGGCCTCTATGTGGTCTTCAGCCTTCTGGCGACCCTGGCGCCGACCTTCGAGACCCTGATCCTGGCGCGGATCGGCCAGGGGCTGGGCAGCGCCTGCACCCGCGTGCTGGCCGTCTCCATCGTGCGCGACCGCTATGAGGGGCGCACCATGGCGCGCGTCATGTCGTTCAGCTTCCTGGTCTTCCTGGGCGTGCCCATCCTGGCGCCCTCCCTGGGGCAACTGATCATGCTGGTCGGGCCGTGGCGCTGGATCTTCGCGGGCCTCGGCCTTATCGGCGTGGCCCTGATCGTCTGGGCGTCCTTGCGCCTGCCCGAGACCCTGAAGCCGGAGGATCGTCTGCCGATCCAGGTCAAACGCCTGACCTCGGCCTATAAGACCGCCCTGACCGACCGCACCGCCATGGGCTACACCCTGGCCATGACGGCCATCACCGGCGCCCTGTTCGGCTTCATCAACTCCTCGCAGCAGATCTTCGCCGACGTCTTCGACGCCGAGGCCGCCTTCCCCGCCGTCTTCGCCCTGATCGCGGGCGGCATAGCGGTCGCCTCCCTGGTCAACGCCCGACTGGTGGTGCGGCTGGGCTCGCGCAAGATCTCCCACACCGCCCTGATCGGCTTCACCACCGTCTCGGCGGTCCATGCCGCCGTCGCCCTCAGCGGCCATGAGACGATCTGGACCTTCGCGGTCCTCCAGACCCTGACCATGTTCTGTTTCGGCCTGATCGCCGGGAACTTCGGGGCCATGGCCATGGAGACCATGGGCCATATCGCCGGCACGGCCGCCTCGATCCAGGGCTTCATCTCCACCGTCTTCGGCTCCCTGCTGGGCTTTGCGGTGGGTCAGCAGTTCAACGGCACCACCGTGCCCATGTCCCTGGGCTTCACCGTCTTCGGCCTGACGGCCCTGGCCCTGGTCCTGTTCGCCGAGCGGGGCCGGCTGTTCCGGGCCCATCACCAGCCGCCCGCACCACAAGGCTGAAGCCATCGGGCTTGAAAAGGCGCGGCCCTGGATGGCCTTCGTCACAACGCGCACGGCGAGGGTCACGGAGAACACGACGGGACCGAACGCGCCTCGGCCTTTCGGCTCCATGTCCAGACCGTCGATCAATCTGCAGCTTCACGGCCGCAGGCGGGCAAGCCCTTGCCGAACCGGCACGGCCTGGTCGTGTCCGTTGTGACCCTCGCCGTGCCCGTTGTGACGAACCCGTCTCTCGGGGGCGCAGGGGCGTTGACCGGTCCCACTGCGCTGCCGAATGCTCTGGAGCGAGGCTTGATCTTTTCGCCGTTTCCGCGCGTTCTCCGGGCCAAGCTCATGATCTGTCCCGGAAAGCCTCGATGACGCGCAAAGCCTTCGGCCTCGTCTCCGCCCTCGCCCTCGCCTCGGCCCTCGGTCTTTCGGCCTGTTCGACCACGACCGGAAGCGCGGCCCTGGCGCCGCCGGCCGTCGCGCCCGCCCCCGGCCCGGACGCCGTCGACAGCCACACCTACGCCCGTCCCGAGATCGCCCGCGTCGTCGATGTGGCCCTGGACCTGACCGCGAACTTCGAGGCCAAGACCCTGTCGGGCACGGCGACCCTGGACATCCTGGCCGTCCCCGGCGCGAACGAGATCGTGCTCGACATCCGCAATCTGGACATTCAGGACGTGCGCGACGCCTCGGGCCAGCCGCTGCGCTACGTCGTCGGCGACAATGACGCCATCAAGGGCCAGCCCCTGACCGTCTATTTCCCGGCCTTGGCCCCCAACGAACGGCGCAAGATCACCGTCCGCTATTCGACCCGGCCCGATGCGGCGGCCCTGCAATGGCTGTCGCCCAGCCAGACGGCGGGCGGACAGAAGCCCTATCTGTTCAGCCAGGGTCAGGCCATCCTGACCCGCACCTGGGTGCCGACCCAGGACAGCCCCGGCATTCGCCAGACCTATTCGGCCCGGATCACCGCCCCCGCCGACCTGACCGTGGTCATGAGCGCCGACCATCTGACGCCGAACGGCGAGCCCGCCGCCGACGGCATGAAGACCTGGCGCTTCCGGATGGACAATCCGATCCCGCCCTATCTGATCGCCATCGGCGTCGGCGACATCGCCTTCGCCCCCTTCGACGAACGCACCGGGGTCTGGACCGAGCCCAGCCGCCTGCGCGCCGCCGCCCATGAGCTGGAGCCGACCGCCGAGATGGTGGACGCGGCCGAGAAGCTGTACGGCCCCTATCGGTGGGGCCGCTACGACCTCCTGGTCCTGCCGCCCTCCTTCCCCTTCGGCGGGATGGAGAACCCCAAATTGACCTTCGCCACCCCGACGATCATCGCCGGGGACCGGTCGCTGGTCTCGCTGGTGGCGCACGAACTGGCCCACTCCTGGTCCGGCAATCTGGTGACCAACGCCACCTGGAACGACTTCTGGCTGAACGAGGGCTTCACCGTCTATTTCGAGAACCGGATCATGGAGTCGGTCTATGGCCATGACCGCGCCATGCAGGAACAGGTTCTGGGCTGGGACAGCCTTCAGGACACGCTGAAGTCCCTGCCCGCCGCCGACACCCGCCTGCATCTGGACCTGAAGGGCCGCGATCCCGACGACGGCATGAACGACATCGCCTATGAGAAGGGCGCCCTGTTCCTGCGGACCGTCGAACGCACCGTGGGGCGGGATCGGTTCGACGCCTGGCTGCGCGGCTATTTCGACCGCAACGCCTATCGCCCCATGACCACGGCCATGTTCCTGGACGACATCCGCACCCATCTGGTGAAGGGCGACGCGGCCCTGGAATCCCAGCTTCAGCTGGACGCCTGGGTCTATCAGCCCGGCCTGCCGTCCAACGCCGTCGCCCCCGTCTCGAACGCCTTCGTCCCGGTCGATGCGGCGGCCGTCGCCTTCTTTAAGGACAAGGGTCCGGCCTCGGCCATCCCGTGGGGCGAATGGAACACCCAGCAGCGCCAGCGCTTCCTGGGTTGGCGGCCCGAAGGCCTGCGCGCCGGCGCCGACTGGCTGACTGAGGCCCAGCTGGCCGATCTGGAGCGGACCCTGAACCTGGCGAACGAGGGCAACAGCGAACTGACCTTCGCCTGGCTCCAGATCGCCCTGGCCCACCGCTATCAGCCGTCGGTCGCCACGGCTGAGCGGTTCCTGACCAGCCAGGGCCGACGCAAATTCGTCCTGCCCCTGTTCCAGACCCTGTGGAACGAGGGCGACTGGGGCCGTTCCATCGCCCGCCGCATCTACGCCGAGGCCCGGCCCCTGTATCACCCGGTGACCAGCGGCTCGGTCGACGACCTGGTGGGTCGGCCGTAAAGCAAAAGACCCTCTCCCGCTTGCGGGAGAGGTGGCCCGGCGTTCGCGAAGCGAACCAGGGTCGGAGAGGGGAGTCTTGTTTCAGAGGAAAAACGCCCCCCATCGTCAGGCGTGTCGCTTCGCGCCACGACCTGACGCTTCCCCCGCAAGCGGGGGAAGGTGGGCCTCGCCACCGCCCCTACAGATTGACCACCGTCGCCCCGTCCTCCTCGGCCAGCCGCTCGGCCAACACCGCGCGGTGGCATCCCGCGTGATCGG
This sequence comes from Brevundimonas sp. GW822-FHT03E11, assembly GCF_058801445.1. NCBI lineage: Bacteria > Pseudomonadati > Pseudomonadota > Alphaproteobacteria > Caulobacterales > Caulobacteraceae > Brevundimonas > Brevundimonas sp. GW822-FHT03E11. The sequence goes on from NZ_JBXANG010000002.1 coordinate 206,098, forward strand.
CCTCGAAACACAGCAGGGCCACGCGCTTCTCACCCGCCAGATCCTTCAGCCGCGCATACTCCACCTGGGCCTGGGGCTCGGCCAGATGGTCGGCGAAAATCGCGCGCATCTCGGCGACATGGCCCTTGCGGGCCGCGTCGCGACCGGCCTTGGGCGTGCCCAGCCCCCGCAGATGCAGATAGTCGATCCCCTCGGCCTTCAGGCTTTCGCCCAGGACCGTCTTGGAAAAGCCGGCGCGGCGCGAGGCGGCGACCGCCCGGACGTCGATCAGCAGATCGACCCCGGCGCCCTTCAGCCGCCCGATCACCTCCGCCTGGGTCGCCCCCTCATATCCGATGGTGAAAATCTGCATGGGCCCTAGATGGGCGAGCGCCGCTCGATCGCCAAGCCGCCCTCAGCCTTTCCAACCGCTTAGGACTCCAAACCCGCCTTCTGCGCCCCTGGGCCGCCCGCCGTGCGACAGTCGCGGATCGACGGGGACGAGCGGAGGCGGCGGACGGGCGAGCAGATCGGATCGGACAGATCGGACACTTCGGACACCTTTTTTGGGAGCGCGCGACCGCGCGAACCGGACACATCGGACACATCGGACACTCTTTTTCAGGAGCGGACGACGGCGCGGATCGGACAAATCAGACACATCGGACACATCGGACACTGTTTTTGGTTTCCTCCCGCCCCGACCGGGTCGCCCGCGTTGCGATGCGGCGCCCCATCGGCTATCCCGCCGACACGGAATTCACTGGAGCTTCTCCCATGGCTGACCTCGCCCCCGGCGTCGTGACCCTCTTCGGAGGTTCGGGCTTCATCGGAGCCCAGGCGGTGCGCGCCCTGGCCCGTCGCGGCTGGCGCATCCGCGTGGCGGTGCGCAACCCGGTCCTGGCCATCGAGGTCCAGACGGCCGGCGATCCGGGCCAGATCCAGTTCATGCGCTGCGACGTCACCAGCGCCGAGGATGTGGCGGCGGCCGTGCGCGGCTCGAACGCCGTGGTCAATCTGGTCGGCGTCCTGCACGACGGCGGCGGCAAGCGCGGCTTCAAGAGCGCCCACGTCGAGGCCGCCAGGAACATCGCCCAGGCGGCCCAGGCCGCCGGCGTCGAACGTGTCGTCCAGATCTCGGCCATCGGCGCCGATGCGAACAGCCCCTCCGCCTACGCCCGCACCAAGGGCGAGGCCGAAAACGAGATCCGCGCCGTCTATCCCGACGCCGTCATCCTGCGTCCTTCGCTGGTGTTCGGCGCCGACGACGGCTTCCTGAACCGGTTCGCCGCCATGGCGACCCTGGCGCCCGCCTTGCCGCTGATCGGCGGCGGCAAGACCCGGTTCCAGCCGGTCTATGTCGGCGATGTGGCCGAGGCCGTGGCCCGGGCCGTGACCCGAGGCGACGCGGCCGGCCGAACCTATGAACTGGGCGGACCGGATATCTATACCTTCCGCGAAGTGCTGGAGCTGGTGAAGCGGGAGACGGGTCGCGACCGTCTGCTGGCGCCCATTCCCTTCCCGGTCGCCCGGCTGCTGGGCTCGCTGCTCCAGACCGTCAGCCTGATCGGTCTGACCCCGCCCCTGACCCGCGATCAGGTCGTCATGCTGCAGAAGGACAATGTGGTCTCGCCGGGCGCCGAGGGTCTGGCCGCGTTGGGCGTCGTCCATCCGGCCAGCATGGAGTCGATCGCGCCCTCCTATCTGTACCGTTATCGCGTCGGCGGCCAGTTCGCCCCCTCGCCCGCGCACTGATCCGTCCCCAGCCGCGTCAGCCGCTCGGCCGTGAAAGCGGTCAAAGGGGCTTCGCAGGCCGGAACAAAGAGTGCACAACCTTCGGATGCCGGCCCTCCAGACCCAGCCCCGCCCCGCCACGACGCCCGGTCTGGCCGACGCCCGCTCCCTGCTGTCGCGGGTCTGGGGCCATGGCGACTTCCGCGGCCTGCAAAGCCAGGTGGTGGCCGAGGTTCTGGCCGGGCGCGACGTCCTGGCCGTCCTGCCGACCGGCGGCGGCAAGAGCGTCTGCTATCAGATCCCGGCCATCCTTCGCCCCGGCCTGGGCCTGGTGGTCTCGCCCCTGATCGCCCTGATGACCGACCAGGTCGAGGCCCTGAAACAGCAGGGGGTGGCGGCCGCCCGGCTGGATTCCGGCGTCTCGCTGGACGAACGGTCGGCCATCTGGGCCGCCGCCCGCTCCGGCGCTCTGGACCTGCTGTACGTCTCGCCCGAAGGCTTGGCGGCCGGAGCCATGATGGACCGGCTGGCCGAGCTGCCGCTCAGCCTGATCGCCATCGACGAGGCCCACTGCGTCAGCCAGTGGGGCCACGACTTCCGCCCCGACTATCGCAACCTGGGCCTGCTGGCCGAGCGCTTCCCCCACGTCCCGCGCATCGCCGTGACCGCCACGGCCGACGCCCGCACGCGCGACGACATCCTGCGCTCGCTGCGGCTGGAGGGGGCCCGGGTCTTCGTCGACAGCTTCGCCCGCCCGAACCTGCAGCTGTCGGCCGAACGCAAGGAGAGCGCCTCGCGCGCCAGGACCGACGCCCGCGTCATCGAACTGGTGCGCGAACGGCGCGGCAAGTCGGGCGTAGTCTATTGCGGCAGCCGCGACGGCTGCGAACGCGTGGCCCAGGCCCTGCGCGACGCCGGGACCAACGCCATCGCCTATCACGCCGGCATGGATACGAAGGAGCGCGACCGCCGTCTGGAGCGGTTCCTGGCCGAGGACGGGGCCGTCATGGTGGCCACCATCGCCTTCGGCATGGGGGTGGACAAGGCCGACGTCCGCTTCGTCATCCACGCCGATCCGCCCGGCAGCCTGGAGGCCTATTGGCAGGAGATCGGCCGGGGCGGCCGGGACGGCGAACCGGCCGAGGGCATCACCCTGTACGGCCCCTCCGACATCGCCTGGACCCTGCGCCGGCTGGACGGCCGCCCGATGGCCGAGGAGGTCAAACAGGTTCAGGTGCGCAAGGCCCGCCAGCTGTTCGCCATGCTGGACGGCGCCGTCTGCCGCGCCCAGGCCGTGCGCCGCTATTTCGGCGAGACCGATGCGGCCCCTTGCGGCGTCTGCGACATCTGCGGCGACCCGCCCCAGACCTATGACGCCACCGTCCCCGCCCAGAAGGCCCTGGCGGCGGTCCAGCGTCTGGGCGGCCGGTTCGGCAGGGGCCGGGTGATCGACCACCTGACCGGCCGCACCAAGGACGTCCAGCCGTGGGAGCAACAGCTGTCCACCTGGGGCATAGGCGCCGACATCTCGCCCAACGGCTGGCGCGACATCGTCGACCACCTGCTGTTCGAGGGCCTGTTGGTCGAGGACCCGAACGACGGCAAGCCCCTGGTCGGCCTGGGCGACCCCGAGGCGGTGCGCGCCGTCTACAAGGCCGAACGCAAGATCGAGGTGCGCCGCGCACCGGTGCGCGCCTCCAGTTCCAGTTCGGGCCGCCGCGACCGCTCTGGCGAGGGCCGCAACGCCGCCCTGGAGACGATGGACGCCGACGTCCGCGCCCGCTTCGAGCGCTTACGCGCCTGGCGCCGCGACCGTGCTTCGGAACAGCACGTCCCGCCCTATGTCATCTTCCAGGACAAGACCCTGCTGGAGATCGCCCAGGCCGAACCGGGCGACCTGACCGCCCTGGCCGCCCTGCCCGGCGTCGGCCAGTCGAAACTGGACCGCTACGGCAAAGGGGTGCTGGAGACGTTGGCGAAGGGTCTGGAGTCCGTAGAAGGTCGTCCGTCCGACATCATCGACAAGGCGCGCGATCTGCGGCGGGACATGAGCCTGCCCGAGGTCCAGCTCTGGCAGGCGCTGCGGGGCGAGAAATTGGGCGGGCTGAGGTTCCGACGCCAGCACCCGATACCGCCCTATGTGCTCGACTTCTACTGCGCCGGCGTTCGACTGGCGGTCGAGATCGACGGCGACAGTCACGACGGCCGTGCGGCGCAGGACGCGCGCCGCGACGCCTTCCTGCTCGAGCAGGGCATACGCACCCTGCGGATTCCGGCCCGCGACGTGCTGAACGATCTTCCCGCCGTGACCGATCACATTTATCGCGAGGCCAAAGGCCAATAGGACCCTCTCCCGCTTGCGGGGGAGGTGGCCCGGCGTTCGCGCAGCGAACCAGGGTCGGAGGGGGAAGTCTTCTTTCTTGCAGAAGCGGAACTTCCCCCATCGTCAGCCGTCTCGCTGCGCTCGACGAGCTGACACTTCCCCCGCAAGCGGGGGAAGATCTTTGCCTATCCCAGAAACTGCTCCACCGCCGCCTGGAACCGGGCCGGTTGGTCGATCATCACCTGGTGGTCGGCGCCTTCGATGCGGACGAACTGGGCCGGACGCGGCAGGGTGGAGAAGCCGTAGCGGTAAAGCCCCTCCAGCCGGTTGCGCGGATTGTTCGTATCCCGCGTCCAGCCATAGACCACCGTCACCGGGGCGGTGACGTCGCGCAGGCGAGGACGCAGATCCACGGTCAGGGCCTCGTACAGCCCCTGGGCCAGAACGCGCTGGTCGCCGCCCTGAAGACCCAGGCCGTCGAACACCATGTCGCCCGCCAGACCCAAGTCCCCGCCCAGGGCCGAGACCTGGCCCTTCAGCGCCTGGTCGCCGAACAGCATCAGGGCCTGATAGCCCAGCCGCGCCAGGGGCTCGACCTCGCGCGTCGTGACGCGGGAATCGACCAGGGCCGGAAAGAAGGGGGCGGAATCGACCACCATCACCCGTCCGACTCGGCCGCGCATGTCCGCCGCCACGCGCAGCGCGATCTGACCGCCCAGGGAATGGCCGATCAGAGCGGGCCGGGACAGCCTCTGCTCGCGGATGTAGCGTTCGATCTCCAGCGCAGCCGGGGCGGCCAGGGCGCCGCGGGCGTTGGCGCCGATGTCCGTCTGACCAAAGCCGCGGATCGTCACCAGATGAACCCGATAGCGGCCCTCCAGCCTGTCCGCCGTCGACCGCCAGGCCGCCCCGGTCGATCCCAGGCCGGGGATGAAGATCACGTCCGGCCCCGCGCCTCGCGTCTCCACGATGATCCGATCAGAGCGGAAGGCGGGGGCCAGAGACGCTGGGGCTGGGGCTGGGGCTGGGGCTTGAGCCAAGGCGAGGCCCGGCAGGACGAGGGTCAGGATCGCAAGGAGCGAGAGCAGAAGGCGGCGCATGACGCCCTCCTAACGCCGGATCACGGCGATCGGTTGACGGTCGCGGCCTTGGATCACCGCCCCTTGAAGTCGGCTTTGCGCTTTTCGACGAAGGCGGCCATGCCCTCCTTCTGGTCGTCGAAGGCGAACAGGGAGTGGAACAGGCGACGTTCGAAACGGACGCCCTCGGTCAAGGTCGTCTCCAGGGCGACATTGACCATCTCCTTGTTCATCATCACCGCCAGGGGACTTTGCGAGGCGATCTTGGCGGCCGCCGCGCGGGCCTCGTCCAGCAGGGCCTCGGGGGCGACGACGCGGCTGACCAGGCCGGCGCGCTCGGCTTCCGCCGCATCCATCATCCGCGCGGTCAGGATCATGTCCATGGCCTTGGACTTGCCGACCAGGCGCGTCAGCCGCTGGGAGCCGCCGATGCCGGGCGCCACGCCCAGATTGATCTCGGGCTGGCCGAACTTGGCGGTCTCGGAGGCGATGATGAAGTCGCACAGCATGGCCAGTTCGCAGCCGCCGCCCAGGGCATAGCCCGACACCGCCGCGATGATCGGCTTTCTGAACCGGGTGATCCGGTCATGGCCCAGGGCGAAGAAATTGCCCTTGAACATGTCGGCGTAGGACTGGTCCGCCATCTCCTTGATGTCGGCCCCGGCGGCGAAGGCCTTGGCCGAGCCGGTCAGGATCAGGCAGCGCACGCTGTCGTCGGTCTCGACCGCGTCCAGGAAGGCCGCCAATTCGCCGAACAGGGTCGAGTTCAGGGCGTTCAGCGCCTCGGGCCGGTTCAGGGTCACGACCGCATAGCCGTCGGCGCAGCGTTCGATCAGAAGGGTGGAATAGGCGTCGGCCATGTGCGGTCTCCTCTGTTGACGCCGGTCATAGAGGATCGACGGCCGTTCGTCATGACGGCCGGTCGCCTCAGCGCTTCTGGCAGGACGGGCAGTAGAAGGTGGAGCGTCCGCCCTGGACGATCCGGGCGACCGTCCCCGTGCAGCCCTCGCCCCGGCACGGTTCGCCCTCGCGGCCGTAGACGTCGAACCGGTGCTGGAAATAGCCTTGGCCGCCCTCGGCGTTGGCGAAGTCCTTCAGGGTCGATCCCCCGGCGGCGATGGCGTCGTTCAGCACGTCGCGGACCACCGAGGCCAGGGTCTCCAGCCGCGCCTTCGACAGCGATCCGGCCGCCACCAGGGGCGAGATCCGGGCCCGGTACAGGGCCTCGCAGACATAGATGTTGCCCAGGCCGGCGACGATCCTCTGGTCCAGCAGGGAGACCTTGATGTTCTGGCTCTTGCCTGCGAAGGCCTCGGCCAGATGGGCGCCGGAAAAGCCATTGCCCAGCGGCTCGGGCCCCAGGCCGGCGAACCAGGGGTGGGCCTCGACCTGGGCGGTGGGGATCAGGCCCATGAAGCCGAACCGGCGCGCGTCGGCATAGCCGATGCGGGTCGCAAGGCCGTCGCGCTCGGCGCAGCCGCTGAAATGCTCGTGCTTGCCCGCGATGGGCGCCGCCTCCTCGAACTCGCCCAGCTGGGCGCCGTCCAGGGTGAAACGGCCGGTCATGCCCAGATGGGTGATCCAGGTCTCGCCGGTGGACAGGGGCAGAAGCAGATATTTGGCCCGCCGGTCCACGCGTTCGACCGTCGCCCCCTCCAACCGTTCAACGAAGCCTTCCGGGAACGGAAAGCGCAGGTCGGGCCGGTTGATCCGCACCCGCGACAGGCGCGCGCCCGCCAGCACCGGCGTCAGGCCGCGCCGGACGGTTTCGACCTCGGGAAGTTCAGGCATGGGGCGCTCCTAGCCGGTCTTGGAACCTAGGCCAAGTCGATCGTCCGTGCTCGCCCCGATGTTCGGAAAACATTGTTCGTAATGACGCGGGAACGACACCGCACTCTGGCATTGGCGTCTCCAGACCAATCCGGGGGGAATGTGTCTCAGTCCTTCATCGCACCCGCGCCGCGTCTGCGCCTCTCGTCCTGGACGGACTTGAGCGCTCGCCTTCGCCTCACGCGCGACGACGCAGCTGTTCTGGCTGCGGCGGCCGTCCTGGCGATCAGCGCCTATTTTCTGGTCTTTCCAGGGGTGGACATCGCCGTGAGCCGCTTCTTCTACCGACCTGAGGCCGGCTTCTTCCTCGCCGGCGATCCCGTGCTCAAGGCCTTGCGCAAGAGTTCCACCCTGGTCCTGGCCCTCCTGCTGCTGGGGGTGATCGGCCGCCTGATCTGGCGGGCCCTGCGCGGGCGTTCCGTCGGCGCCGCAGCGCGGCGGGCGATGTTCGCCGTCGCGGCCCTGGCCCTCGGACCGGGGCTGGTCGTCAATCTGCTGTTCAAGAGCCTTTGGGGGCGCGCTCGCCCGGTCCAGATCGACCAGTTCGGCGGCGACGCGGCCTTTACCCCGGCCTGGGTGATCAGCGACGCCTGCCAGTCCAACTGCTCCTTCGTCTCCGGCGAGGGGTCCAGCGCCGCCTGGATGGTGGGCGTCCTGCTGGTGGTCACTCCGGCGCGGTGGCGACCGGCCGTCCTGCCGCTGGGGCTCGTCTACGCCTTGGCCCTGTCGATGAACCGGCTGGCCTTCGGTGGGCATTTCCTGTCCGACATCCTGCTGTCCTGGGCCCTGACGGCCCTGGTCATGGTAGGGGTCTATCGGGTGACGGTGGCCGCCCCGGGCCTGGTTCGGCGGGCGCGCCGGCGCCTTCGCTGGAGCCAGCCCTTCCCCGCCTGAGGAGTCCGCTGAGCGTGACCAGTTGCCGCAGGGGCCGTTATGGGCTTACGTCCCGGTCGAACGTGGGAACCGATCTTCATGACTGACGCCGTCGCTGCGCCCCAAACCCGAAAGGGCCGGCTTGAACTGACCCTTCGCGCCCTGGTGCTGGGCTGCCTGCTGGCGGTGATCTTCACCGCGGCCAACACCTATCTGGGCCTTCTGGTCGGCCTGACCTTCGCCTCGGCCATTCCGGCGGCGGTCATCTCCATGGCCGTGCTGCGGGCCTTCAAGACCTCGACCATCTGGGAGAATATGACGGTCCAGACCGTGGCCTCGGTCGGCGGGGCCATGAGCTCGATCATCTTCGTCCTGCCGGGCCTGGTGATGATCGGCTGGTGGCTGGAGTTCCCCTTCTGGCAGTCGGTGGCCATCTGCATCCTGGGCGGCGTCCTGGGGGTGACCTTCTCCATTCCCTTGCGCCGCGCCCTGGTGACGGGCGGCGGCCTGCCCTATCCGGAAGGCGTCGCCGCCGCCGAGGTGCTGAAGGTCGGCTCGCGCGGAGCCGAACAGACCGAGAGCGCGGTGCGCGAGAACAAGTCCGGCCTGTGGATCGTGGTCGCCGGCGCCGTCGTCTCCGCCGGCTACGCCCTGCTGGTCGCGGGCCGCGTCTTCGCCGGCGAGGCCGCCAAGTTCTTCAAGCTTCCGGCCGCCCTGGGCGGCGGGGCCACCGGCATGGGCTTCGGCATGCAGTTCGCCCTTCTGGGCGCCGGCCACCTGATCGGCCTGACGGTCGGCCTGGCCCAGCTGTTCGGCCTGATCCTGGCCTGGGCCATCGCCGTGCCGATCCTGACCAGCCCCGACACCGTGGCCTGGCTGACGGCGCACGGCATCCCCTCCATCGCCTCCACCCTGCCCGCCGGGACGGGCGCCGAGGAGCTGGCCGGACGGGTCTGGAGCCGCGAAGTCCGCTTCATGGGCGCCGGCGTCATCGGCGTGGCCGCCATCTGGACCTTGATCAAGCTGGCCGGTCCCCTGGTCGGCGGCCTGACCTCGGCCCTGGCCGCCAACGCCCGCCGCAATCACGGCGAAGCGCTGGAACTGACCGAACAGGATCTGCCGATCAAGCTGGTGGGCGGGATCTCGGTCGTCTGCCTGATCGGCATCGCCGGCCTTCTGGCCTGGTTCGCCCAAACCGCCCCGGCCCTGGCCGGATCGACGCCCCTGCTGGTGATCGGCGGCCTGGTCTATGTCGTCCTGATCGGTTTCGCCGTCGCCGCCATCTGCGGCTATATGGCCGGCCTGATCGGCTCCTCGAACAGCCCGGTCTCGGGCGTCGGCATCCTGGCGGTCGTGATCGCCTCCGTGCTGATGCTGGGGGTCATGGCCGTGGCGGGCGTGCCCGCCGATCCGTCCATCATCGCCTTCGCCCTGATCGTGACCGCCGTGGTCTTCGCCGTCGCCGTCATCGCCAACGACAATCTTCAGGACCTGAAGACCGGCCAACTGGTCGAGGCCACGCCCTGGCGTCAGCAGACGGCCCTGATCGTCGGCGTCGGCGCCGGCGCACTGGTCATTCCGTTGATCCTGAACCTTCTGAACCAGGCCTTCGGCTTCGAGGGCGGCCCGCCCGCCATCGTCGAGGGGGCCAAGACCCTGGCGGCGCCTCAGGCCACCCTGATCTCGGCCCTGGCGCGCGGCGTCATCGGCGGCGACCTGCGCTGGGACCTGATCGGCCTGGGCGCGGTGATCGGCGTGGTCATCATCATCCTGGACGCCGTGCTGGAGAAGGCGACCGGCAAGAAGATCAAGCTGCCGCCCCTGGCCGTCGGCATCGGCTTCTATCTGCCGGCCGCCGTCACCACCATGCTGGTCATCGGCGCCGTCTGCGGCTGGATCTACGACAAGGCGGTCTCCAGCACCCGTTACGCCGATGTGGCGCGCCGCATGGGCGTGCTGCTGGCCTCGGGCCTGATCGTGGGCGAAAGCCTGTTCGGCGTCTTCACCGCCGGGGTCATCGTCGCCACCCGCGACGACGCGCCGTTCGCCATGCTGCCCGAGGGTTCGACCTGGCCGGCCATGCCGGCGGGGATCGTCGGCTTCGCCGTCGCCGTGATCGGCCTCTACGCCTGGACCCGCAGCCGCGCTTCGAAGGTGTGAGGCTTCGGCCCAAAAAGGAAAGGCCGCCCTTCGGGGCGGCCTTTCGCGTTTCAGGCCCGCGTGGCCACCATCATATAGTTGATCCCCGCGTCGTCGCTCTGGCTCCAGCGATCCGTCAGCGGGTCATAGTTCAGGCCGTAGGGGCCCTCGACCGTCACCGGCTCCGCCGCCAGCATTTCCCGAATCTCCTCGGGCTTCAGGAACTGGCGCCAGTCGTGCGTCCCGGCCGGCACCCAGCGCAGCACATATTCCGCCGCCACCTTGCCGAGCGCCAGGGACTTCAGGGTGCGGTTCAGGGTGGCGACCATCATCACCCCGCCCGGCCGGACCAGGCGCGAACAGGCGCGCACGAAGCCTTCCGGATCGGCGACATGCTCGATCACCTCCATGGTCAGGACCACATCGAACGGCCCCGCCTTTTCCGCCTCCATCTGTTCAACGGTCGCCGGGCGATAGGCGATGTCCAGCCCGACCATCTCGGCATGGGCGCGCGCTGTGCCGATGTTCTCGGTCGAGGCGTCGATGGCGGTGACGGTGAAGCCCATCCGCCGCATCGGCTCGGCGATCAGCCCGCCGCCGCAGCCGACGTCCAGCAGGGCCAGACCCTCGAACGGGCGGCGCGCTCGCGAATCCCGGCCCAGCCGGGCGCACAGTTGCTCGCGGATCAGCTTCAACCGCGCGGGATTGAACCGATGCAGAGGTGCGAACGGCCCGTGCGCATCCCACCATTCGGCCGCCTGGGCCGAGAAGCGGGCGACGTCGGCCGGGTCAATCGATGCGCCGAATGCGCCTTCGGGGGAATTTTGCGAAAAACCATGCCCTTCGCGGGGTAGGCGAGACGGTGCGGCGTCGCTAGAAGCGGTCATGACGCGAGGGATGGACCTTCGCGCCCTTTCACGCAAGCAGGGGGCGGAACGCCACGATGACGCGGCCCGAAACCACACGACTGGTGATGAAGTTCGGCGGCACCTCCATGGGGGACCTCGAACGCATTCGTCGCGCGGCGCGGATCGTCGCCGCAGAGGCCGCCTCGGGCAAGAAGGTGGCTGTCGTCGTCTCGGCCATGGCCGGCAAGACGAACGAGCTGGTCGCCTGGACCGACGGCGCCGGCCCGGCCGCCGCCGGCCTGCCGCTCAGCGACGACGAATATGATGTGGTGGTGGCCTCGGGCGAACAGGTGACGTCCGGCCTCCTGGCCATGACGCTGCGCAACATGGGTCTGAACGCCCGGTCCTGGATGGGCTGGCAGGTGCCGATCGTCACCGACGACGCCCACGGCCGCGCCCGGATCGTCGACATCCCCGGCGAAAAACTGGGCGCCGCCGTCGACGCCGGCGAAATCGCCGTCGTGCCCGGCTTCCAGGGCGTGACCCCCGACGGCAAGATCACCACCCTGGGCCGGGGCGGATCCGACACCTCGGCCGTCGCCGTGGCGGCCGCCCTGTCCTGCCCCTGCGACATCTACACCGACGTGGACGGGGTCTATACGACCGATCCCCGCATCGAGAGCCGCGCGCGGCGTCTGAACAAGGTCTCCTTCGAGGAGATGCTGGAAATGGCCTCTTTGGGGGCCAAGGTGCTGCAAACCCGATCGGTCGAACTCGCCATGGCCAAACAGGTGCCTGTGCGGGTTCTGTCCAGCTTCATCGAACCGGACGAGTCCGGCCAAATGCCCGACAAGGGCGGAACCCTGATCTGCGACGAGGAGGAGATCGTGGAAAAACGCATCGTGTCCGGCGTGACCATGAGCCGTGACGAGGCCCGCATCACCCTTTTGGGCCTGTCCGACCGGGTGGACGCCCCCGCAGACGTCTTCACCCGTCTGGCCGAGGCCAACGTCAATGTGGACATGATCGTCCAGAGCCAGGCCCGCACCGCCAATACGGTGAACCTGACCTTCACGACCGGCCGCCGCGACGCCGTGCGCGCCGCCGACATCATGAAGGCGGCCCAGGCCGACCTGGCCTTCGAGGAGATCCGTGTCGATGAGGACGTGGCCAAGGTCTCCGTCGTCGGGGTCGGCATGCGCAGCCACGCCGGCGTGGCCCAGACCATGTTCAAGGCCCTGGCCGACAAGGGGGTCAAGTTTCAGGCCATTTCGACGTCGGAGATCAAGATCAGCGTGCTGATCGACGCCGCCTATGCCGAACTGGCCGTGCGCGCCCTCCATTCGGCTTACGGCCTGGACGCTGTATAGGTGATTTGAACGGGCGCTGCGGCGCCGAGGCGCGGGAGCCATGATGCCGGCAGGCGGCGCGATGACCAGGGGACCACGCAACCTCCTGCGCCAGATCCGCGAGGCTCTGGGCGGGGCGGGCGCGGGCGCGACCCCGGCTCAGGACCGCCTGAACATGGTGGTGCAGATCATCGCCCGGTCGATGGTCGCCGAGGTCTGCTCCATCTATCTGCGCCGGGCCTCGGGCGAGCTGGAGCTTTTCGCGACCGAAGGTCTGAACCCCGGCGCCGTCCACAACACCCGTCTGCGCCCAGGCGAGGGTCTGGTCGGCGAAGTGGCGCGGACCGCCCAGCCGATCAGTCTGTCGGACGCCCCGTCGCATCCGGCCTTCTCCTATCGTCCGGAAACGGGCGAAGACCCCTATCACGCCTTCCTGGGCGCCCCGCTGCTGCGCGGCGGCCGCGCCATTGGCGTGCTGGTGGTGCAGAACCGCACCGAGCGGCGCTATGACGAGGACGAGGTCGAGGACATCCAGACCATAGCCATGGTCCTGGCCGAAACCGTCTCCTCGGGCGAACTGCTGGACCAGGAGGAGCTGCGCGACGTCGAACTGGCGCCGCATCGGCCGGAACGGCTGAAAGGCCAGAAGTTCGGCGACGGCCTGGCGTTCGGCCATGTGGTGCTGCACGAGGCGCCCCTGCCGCCGGAAAAACTGCTGGCGGAGGACCCCGGTCTGGAGGAGGCCCGGCTGAAGCTGGCCCTGGCCTCGCTGAAGACCGGTCTGGACGCCATGCTGGACAAGGGTCAGGGCTTGGCCGGTCCCTCGTTCGAGGTGCTGGAGACCTATCGGATGTTCGCCGACGATCGGGGCTGGAACCGGTCGCTGGAAGAGGCGGTGAGGAACGGCCTGACCGCAGAGGCGGCGGTGGACCGAGTCAGGAACGAACACCGCGCCCGCTTCGCCCAGGCGCGCGACCCCTATATCCGCGAGCGGCTGCACGACTTCGAAGACCTGGCCAACCGGCTGCTGCGGGTGCTGGCGGGCGACAAGCCCGGCGAGCGCGAACTGCCCGACGACGCCATAGTGGTGGCGCGCAACCTGGGTCCGGCTGATCTGCTGGAATATCCGCGCGACAAGCTGAAGGGCCTGCTGCTCGAAGAGGGATCGGCGGCCAGCCACGCCGCCATCGTGGCCCGCGCGCTGCAGATTCCCTGCGTCGGTCGTCTGATGGGACTGCGCGACCGGCTGTCGGAAGGCGATATGGTCATCGCCGACGGCGAGACCGGCGAGGCCTATCTGCGCCCTCGCCCCGACATGATCGAGGCGGTCCAGTCGCGGATGGCCGTGCGCGACCAGCGCCGGGCCCAGTTCGCCCAGTTGCGCGACACCCCCGCCGTGACCCTGGACGGCCAGCGGATCAGCCTTCTGACCAACGCCGGCCTGGCGGTGGATCTGGAGAATCTGAACGAGACGGGGGCGGAAGGCATCGGCCTGTTCCGCACCGAATTCCAGTTCATGGTCTCGGACGAACTGCCCCGGCTGGACGCCCAGACCGCCCTTTACAAGCTGGTGCTGGACGCCGCCGGCGACCGGCCCGTCACCTTCCGCACCCTGGACATCGGCGGCGACAAGGTCCTGCCCTATCTGGAGGCCGAGCGGGAGGAGAACCCCGCCCTGGGCCGACGCGCCATCCGCCTGGGCCTGGACCGGCCGTCCCTGCTGCGGATGCAACTTCGGGCCCTGCTGACGGCGGCGGCGGGCCGCGAACTGCGCGTCATGTTCCCGATGATCGCGACGGTGGACGAGTTCCGGGCCGCGCGCGAACTGGTCGACGTCGAATGCGCCTGGGCCCGGCGGCGCGGCCGCGCCCTGCCCGCCCTGTTGCGCGTCGGCGCCATGGTCGAATGCCCGTCCCTGCTGTGGCATTTGGACGCGCTTCTGCCCCTGACCGACTTCGTCTCGATCGGCACCAACGACCTGTTCCAGTACATGTACGCCGCCGACCGGACCAATCCCCTGGTGTCGGACCGCTACGACCCTCTGTCGCCGCCCACCTTGCGTGCGCTCCAGACCATCCAGAAGGCGTGCGCCGACACCGGCACCCCGGTCTCGATCTGCGGCGAGCTGGCGGGCCGGCCGCTGGAGGCCTTCGCCCTGATCACCCTGGGCTTCACCCGCCTGTCGGCGCCTGCGGGCGGGGTCGGGCCGGTCAAACGGATGATCCTGTCGGCCGATCTGACGGCCGCACGGCGCGGCCTGAACAATCTGCTGAACCTCTCCACCGGTTCGATCCGCAACGAGATCGAATCCCTGGCCCGGAAGTTGAACGTCGCCGCCTGAGGATTGGCGCGCGCATCCCGATTCGGGAAACGCCGTTGATGGGGCTGACGATATGGTTTATCCACAGAACGCATGGGGTCCGCCGAAGGGGAGAGGCGCGTCCCGTCGCGAAGACATGCTACCGGACGGGTCCGTTGCGAGTACGGGGCGGCTCTCTGTCGTTCCGAGTGTGGGGTCAGGCGTCATGGCGCTGGATGCGGGGAACGCCCCCGAAGAGTTCAAGGCTCATCCGGACTGGAAGGACCTCGCGCCCTCCATCACCGAGGCCGCGACTCTGGGCGACGGCCTGCGCCGCGCCCGCGAACAGTCGGGAAAGTCCCTGGCCGATCTCTCCGCCGAAACCAAGGTCCATACCCGCTTCCTGATCGCTCTGGAGCAGAACGACTGGTCGTCCCTGCCCTCGCGCGTCTTCGCCATCGGCTATGTGCGGGGCTATGCGGCGGCCCTGGGGCTGGACGAACAGCTGGCCGTGGAGCGGTTCAAGCGCGAAAGCCCGGACACCTCCGCCCCGTTGAAGGCGCCGATCGGCATCGCCTTTGAGGACGTCAAACGCTATTCGCCGCGGATCATCGGTCTCGTCGCCATAGTGGCCGTCGCCCTGATCGGCTGGAACGTGTTTCAGCGCCTCAACATCCACCAGGAGGTCCGCCCGTCCGACATCGCCGCCGTGCCGGAAAGCTGGCGGCTGGGAGAGGTGCCCGGCCAGGCCGCCCCGATCGCGCTGGGCGCCCCCAGGGCTGCGCCGCCGGACCAGACGACGCCCGCCCTCTATGTCACGCCCGGCCTTGAGGCTCAGCTGACCGGGATCGATCCGAACGATCCGGCGGTGATCGCGGCGGCCCAGGCGGCGGACGCCGCTCCGGTGCAGAAGGCGTTCAATCCGCGCGGCGCCGTCTACGGCGCCCCGGCCACCGCGTCGCAGGTGGTCATTCAGGCCAAGAAGGCCGGCGCCCTGGTGGTCCGTTTGGGCGGGGGTCAGGCCCTGTTCGCCCGCCAGATGGCGCCGGGAGAGGCCTGGCGCGCCCCCATGGGCGTCAACGCCACGATCGACGTGTCTGATCCAGCCGCCTTCGACGTCTATCTGAACGGCGAGCACAGCGGCGTCCTGCCCGCCCTTCTGACCCCGTTGGCCCAGCTGAACAGCCGCGCCGAACAGGCGGCCCGGCAGGTGGCGGAGGAGCAGGCGCGCCGTCAGGCCCAGCTTCAGGCCGAACGCTCGGCTCAGTTTCTGCGCACTCAGGACGCCGCGCCGCCCGTTGACGCGGCCGCCAATCCCGGCGTCGGCGCCGCCGTGACGGCGAACTGATCGTCACGCCGGTGGTCGCAAAGCCGCAAAGCGCCTATATGGGCCGGAGATGAGCGACCACACTTCAGAACTCGGCCACGTCCGTCCCTGGCGCCATATCGAACGGCGCAAGAGCCGTCAGATCCGCGTCGGCTCCGTCCTGGTCGGCGGCGACGCCCCGATCAGCGTCCAGTCTATGACCAATACGCCGACGTCCGACGCGGCGGCGACGATCGATCAGATCCGCCAGCTGGAAGAGGCCGGCGCCGACATCGTTCGCGTCTCCTGCCCCGACGTTGAATCGACCCAGGCGTTTCGCACCATCGTCCGCGAAGCCAAGGTTCCCTTGGTCGCCGACATCCATTTCCACTACAAGCGCGGCATCGAGGCGGCCGAGGCCGGCGCCGCCTGCCTGCGCATCAATCCGGGCAATATCGGCAGCCCCGACCGGGTCCGCGACGTCATCCAGGCCGCCCGCGACAACGGCTGCTCCATGCGGATCGGCGTCAACGCCGGTTCTCTGGAGAAGGAGCTGCTGGAGAAGTACGGCGAGCCCTGCCCCGACGCCATGGTCGAGAGCGCCCTGAACCACGCCCGCATCCTGCAGGACAACGACTTCCACGAGTTCAAGATCTCGGTGAAGGCGTCGGACCCCTTCCTGACCGTCGCCGCCTATCAACAGCTGGCGGAGGCCATCGACTGCCCCCTGCACCTGGGCGTGACCGAGGCGGGGCCGCTGCGCACAGGGACGATCAAGTCGTCCATCGGCCTGGGCTCCATGCTGTGGGCGGGGATCGGCGACACCATCCGCGTCTCCCTGGCCGCCGATCCGGTCGAGGAGATCAAGGTCGGTTTCGACATTCTGAAGTCGCTGGGCCTGCGTCACCGGGGCGTCAACATCATCGCCTGCCCCTCCTGCGCGCGTCAGGGCTTCAACGTCATCGAGACGGTCGGCCTGCTGGAGGAGAAGCTGGCCCATATCTCGACGCCGATGAGCCTGTCGGTCATCGGCTGCGTCGTGAACGGCCCGGGAGAGGCCCTCTATACCGACATCGGCTTCACCGGCGGCGGCAAGGGCGCGGGCATGGTCTATCTGAACGGCAAGATCGCCCACAAACAGGCCAATGACGGCATGATCGACCATATCGTCGAGCTGGTGGAACAGAAGGCGGCCGAGTTGGAGGCCGCCCGAACCGCACCTGCTGCGGCGGAATAATCCATTTACACACCCATAGATTGACGTTTTTCGCGTCAGGATTGACTACGCCGCCCCCAAGTGCAAGGTGAAGCCTATGGCCGCCTGGGGAGCGGGCCTGTCTTCTCTTGGGGGTTTCATGATTTCCGACTTCATAACGCACGCCGGCGTGCGCGCCTTCCTGCTCGCCGGCGTGGCCTTTTCCTTGCCCGCCTGCGCCACCGTGACGCGCGGCTCCAGCCAGCAGTTCACGGTTCAGAGCACGCCGCCGGGCGCGCAGGTCAGCACCTCGAACGGCTTCGAATGCCAGGCTACGCCCTGCACCTTCCGCATGCCGCGCAAGGATGCATTCCGCATCACCGTGTCCAAGGACGGCTATGTTTCGCAGACCTATGACATCACCAGCAGCGTGTCAGGCGCCGGCGGCACGGCCATGGCGGGCAACATCCTGATCGGGGGCCTGATCGGCGGGGCGATCGACGCCACCTCGGGCGCCATGAATGATCTGAAGCCCAATCCGCTGATCGTCACCCTGCGCACCCCGGCCGAAGAAGCCGCCGCGCCCGCCGCAGGCGCCCAGGCGGCGACCCAACAATGATGTTGCGTCGTCTCGCCATGGCCGGCTGCGCGGCCGGGTTCTTAGGCCTAGCCGCCTGCGCCAGTCCGTCCAACCCCGCCATGATGACCCTGCCGGCCACCGCCGGTCTGACCGCCTCTTCAGGCGATCTGGGCTATCGCTCGGTGACGACCGTGACCGTTTCCGGCGGTCAGGCCACCAATCCGATGTGGACGTCCGAAGTCTCCAACGCCGACTTCAAGACGGCGCTGGAAAACTCCCTGGCCGCCGCCGGCTACATGGGAAGCGAAGGGCCGGCCATGACGGTCGCGGCCTCTCTGATCGACCTGAAGCAGCCCCTGGCGGGCTTCGACATGTCGGTGACGAGCCAGGTCCGCTACACGGTGTCCCAGGCAGACCGCACCGTCTTCGATGAAACGGTGGCCGCCACGGGGACGGCGACCATGGGCCAGGCCTTCATGGGGGTCGAACGTCTGCGGATGGCGAACGAGGCGTCCATTCGCGAAAACATCAAGGCCTTCCTGACCCGCTTCCGCGCCCGCGCGCGTTAAGCCGCCTTTCGGCGACGGCGGCCCGCCGCCGTCGCCCCTCGCTTCAGATGACCTTGAACAGCCTCAGCGCCTGATAGCCCGCCGACAGCAGAACCACGGCCCCGACCCCATAGGTCAGCACTCGGCGCGGCGCGATCCGCGCGATAATCCCGGCGAAGGGTGCGGCGATCAGCCCGCCCAGGATCAGGCCCAGCACCGCCATGGCGTGGGTGGCGACGCCCTCGGCCTGGTCCCAGTGGCCGGTCAGCAGGGCCGCCAGGAAGGTGGCGGAGATGGCGGAGGTGACGAAGAACTCGGCCGTATTGGTGGTGCCGATCGAGGCGCGCGGGTCCTGGCCCGATCCCACCAGGGTCGTCGTGACCGTCGGCCCCCAGCCGCCGCCGCCGACGGCGTCGAAGAAGCCCCCGACCACCCCCAGGGGACCGGCCAGTTTCAACGGAAACAGTCGCGCGCGCGTCTGGCGGGTGGCGCGCCAGATGATCACACCGCCCATGATCGCCAGATAGGCGGTGATCCAGGGCTTGATCAGGTCGCCGTCGATGCTGGTGAGGACGAAGGCGCCCAGGCCGCCGCCGACCACCCCGCCCAGGGCCAGGGGGGCGAACAGCTTCCAATTCACATTCTTATTCACCGTGTGCGACCCCGCAGACGCAGCCGTGGTGAAGACTTCTGCGGCATGAACGCTCGCCGACGCCGTCGCGGGCGGCACGCCGAACGACAGCAGGACCGTGGAGGAGATCACCCCATAGGCCATGCCCAGGGCGCCATCGACGACCTGGGCCAAGAACCCGACGCACAGAAACAGCAGGAAGTCTTGCATGGCCCCTCCAGAGGGTCACGAGGTTGGGGCTTTATCTCCTACTGGGTCAATAGGAGAAAACTTCGCTGCGGCTTGTAGAAGGGTTCGCGTCTCGAATACGGCGGCGACGGCGTCCCGACCGTCCTGCAAGACCGAACGCAGAGGGCAGGTGTCCACATCGGGGCAGGTTTCGCAAGGCCCGAAGGCGGTGCGGGATGCACAGGGCGCGAGCGCCAAAGGCCCTTCCAGCGCCCGGATCACGTCGGCGAAGCTGATGCGGTCGGCCGGCGCGGCCAGGGCGTAGCCGCCGGTCCTCCCGCGTTTGGACACGAGCAGATGCCGCCGACGCAGGTCCAGCAATATGGCTTCCAGGAACTTTCGCGGCGCCGCGGCGGCCTCGGCGATCTCGCCGATGGTGGCGGGCCCCCCGCCCGGCAGGCCGGCGAGATGCACCATGGCGCGGAGGGCGTAGCGGGATCGGTTCGACAGCATGCCGTCTGATCGCCCGCCCACCGGCCGGACGCAAGCGCCTCGCTGTCAGTCCTCGCGTCGCCTACCGGCCAGGGCCGCCAGAATCTGCGCCCCCGTATAGGGTTTGAACACGACAGTCTCGGCCGGATCGGCGCGGCGGACCGCCTCGACGTCACCCGACGTCAGCACCACCCGCATGTCCCAGCGTCGTTTCAATCGCTCCGCCAGTCCCCTTCCCGTCGCCCCGTCCGACAGATTGACGTCCAACAGGGCGGCGTCGATGGCGTGCAGCGCCGCGGCCGCCTCAGCCGGCGCCGCGCTGTGGAACGGCCCGACCACCCTGTGCCCGGCCTCGGTCAGAAGCTCGGTCAAGGCGGCTGCGGCGTCTGGATCGTCTTCAACGACCAGCACCGTCAGTGGGCCTGTTTCGACGGGGGCTGGGGTCTGGGTCGGCGCAGGGGCCGGTTCGGCGACCGGTTGGTCCGACGCCCGCCCCACCGTCCGGCTGATGACGGCGCGCAGATCGCGCCAGACCATGGCGGCGGTACGGTCGACGGCCAGGCCGTGTCGAACCGCCAGGGCATCCAGTTCGCGCCTGCGGCTCGGCGACAGATCGCCCCCTCGCTCCGCCAGGCGCCGGTCGTAGAGGCGGCAGAGTTCCTCCACGTCATGATCGACCGGCGGTTCCGCCGACCGGATGGGGTAGGGGGTTTCAGAAGCGCGATGGGGCAGGCGGTCGAACATGGCGTCCTTCTCACAGCGTCGGCGACTCCACGGCCAGCTAAACCCGGACCATGACGTTCGCCACCTCGGCTGACGCCATCGTTATCATAGTTCACGAACCCGGCGCCGGGCGGCGTTGCGATGATCGACATCGCCCCCCCAGGCGGGCTAAGGACGGCCCCTCTCATTGTCCCAGGATGGTTCCGCCTTGCGTCTGCCCCAGGCCCGTCTCGATCAGGTGCTCGACCGTTTCCACGAGGTGGAGGCCCGGATGGGCGCGGCGACCGACGGGGCCGAGATCGTCCGCCTGTCCAAGGAACACGCCGAGCTGAAGCCCGTCGCCGACGCGGTCCAGGGCCTGGCCCGGCTCCGCGCCGAAATGGCCGATCTGGAGGTGATGGCGTCCGACCCCGAAATGGCCGCCATGGCCCAGGAGGAGCTGCGCGACCTGACCGAGCGCCTGCCGCAGTTGGAGCGCGACGTGGCCCTGCTGCTGGCCCCGCGCGACGCCGATGAAAACGCCTCGGCCGTGCTGGAGGTCCGCGCCGGCACCGGCGGAGACGAGGCGGCCCTGTTCGCCGGCGACCTGTTCCGCATGTATTCGCGCTATGCCTCCACCCGGGGCTGGCGGGTCGAGGTCGACAGCGTCTCCGAGGGCGACGCCGGCGGCTACAAGGAAATCGTCGCCACCGTCACCGGCGAAGGCGTCTTCGGCCGACTGAAGTTCGAGAGCGGCGTCCACCGGGTCCAGCGCGTGCCGACCACCGAGGCCGGCGGCCGCATCCACACCTCGGCCGCCACCGTCGCCGTCCTGCCCGAGGTCGAGGATGTCGAGATCGAGATCCGCGACCAGGACATCCGCATCGACACCTTCCGCAGCTCGGGCGCGGGGGGTCAGCACGTCAACAAGACCGACTCGGCCGTGCGGATCACTCACCTGCCGACCGGCATCGTCGTCACCTCGTCCGAAAAGTCCCAGCACGTGAACCGGGACAAGGCGATGAAGAACCTGCGGGTCCGCCTGTACGACATGCAGCGCCAGGCCAAGGATCTGGCCCGCGCCGACTCGCGCAAGTCCCAGGTGGGGTCTGGCGACCGGTCCGAACGGATCCGCACCTACAACTTCCCGCAAGGGCGGGTGACCGACCACCGCATCGGCCTGACCCTGCACAGCCTGCCCCAGGTGTTGGAGGGCGACATCGACCCCCTGCTGGACGCCCTGATCGCCGAGGACCAGGCCACCCGCCTGGCCGATCTGGAGGCCGAGTTCGGCTAGGCCTGGTTTTCGCCTGGGTCCGCGTCGTCCGCGCCTCCCCTTGGCGTGGGATCGGGCTCGGTTTCTTTAACGATGATCGTGTGCGACCCTGCCGGGACCTTGCCGCCCTTGCCAAACTGTCGTCGCAGCCACGTCCAGGCGGCCCCTATCCCGACCAGGATGAACGCGGCGCCCTTTTTCAGGAAAAGCAGAAGGACGCCTAGGAAGCCGACCTTCTTCGCCACCGCAAGCGCAGCGCCGCCGGCTAGGAGCCCTGCCACGCCATAGGCGGCCTTGTGATCCTGACCCGGCTGGTAATCGGTATAGCGCGACCCCGCATCGAAAATAGCGGTGTTCATCAGGGCCGTCGCCGCCGGTCCCACCTCCGCCAGGTCATCCAAACCGGCGACGATGTTCAGGCTCAACACCCCCCGCCGTCCCAACACACGAACATCATAGTTAAGCGTAGAATCCTGATTGCCGCCGAACTTTAGGACCTTCGCCCATATTAGGTTGTGCTTTTGGGCGTCATAACTCGGAGGTTGAGCCCATCCTGCCAGATGCACAGTCTCAAACCCGTTGGCCTGGCGCTGACGATTATTCTCGTCTTCACCTTCGCGTAGCGTCGTGAGGAGTTGGTCGGGGTCGATCTCGGCGGCGTCCTCGTCCGACACATAGCCGTCGCCCGTGTAGGTCACCACCGCGCCCCATGTGTCATCTAGCGGGGAAAGGCCCTTAGGGAAAATCATACCCAGGACGCCTTCAACAGCCGACGGCGGATTGCCCCAAAGTTCCGTAAGCACGCGGCGGGAGTCCGCCCTATCGAGAAAATAGTAGTCGTCACCAAGCTGCAGCGAAGCGTCAGCGGCGGGAATCGCGATGTGGCCAGAGCGCGGCTTCAGACTCGCGACAATTGCTTCCAACCGCGCCTGTTCGGCGGCTGCCTGCTCAGACGCCACTGGCGTCTCGGCGGCCAGCACACCTGTCGCAGCCAGCACGAAATACATTACGGCCAACGCCGCCATGACCCGTCTAAACATTCTTCCCCCCCAAGCGTGACCATATCGCACGCTTTACGCAGGGTTGCGAGACTGATCGGGCTGGCTATTCTGAGAAACTCGTGAGCCCCTATTCAGCCCAGCACACCGACCGTCGGAAGCCACAGCACGATCCCGGTGGCGGCGGTGTAGCCGGTAAAGGCGTGGACCGACTGGCGGCGTCCGCTGACGGCCTCAGGCTCCCCGATACGAGAGACATGATCGGTCCAGAGCAGGTACAGCGCCTGGACCGTCCATCCCGCCATGAAGGCGACGACAGCCCAGCCGCTGAGGGCCGCCAGGGCCGCGCCAGAAAGCATGACCAGCACGCCGGCCAGAACAATCACGCCGTCCCCGACATGCTCGGCGATGGGGATGGCGACCAGGCCCGACAAGGCCCTTTGCAGACGCCAGTTAAGCCAAGCCTGATACAGAAGCATCAGCCCGCCCAAGACGTAGAACACCCCTATCGCGCGCGCCGCCCATTCCATGGCGGGAATAGGGCGCGCCTTTTGGGCGATTTGTCAGTGCGGAAGAACCCGTAGTCACGCAATGACTGCACCTCTGACGTCGCCAAGACACAAACGCCGATATTCGACACTTAGGCGTTGGCCCGGCGTGAGGCCAACAAAAAAGGCGGCGAAATCGCCGCCTTTTCAGTTTCTTACAGGTCCAGCAGGGCCCGCTGCGGGTCTTCCAGCAGCTCCTTGATCCGCACCAGGAAGGTCACGGCCTCCTTGCCGTCGACGATGCGGTGGTCATAGCTGAGGGCCAGATACATCATCGGCCGGATCTTGACCTCGCCGTTGATGGCCATCGGACGCTGGACGATGTTGTGCATGCCCAGGATGCCGGACTGGGGCGCGTTCAGGATCGGCGTCGACATCAGCGACCCATAGGTGCCGCCGTTGGTGATGGTGAAGGTGCCGCCCTGCAGCTGGTCCATGGTCAGGGCGCCGTCGCGGGCGGCCTTGCCCAGGGCGCCGATGCCCTTTTCGATACCGGCCAGGCTCAGGGTGTCGGCGTCGCGCAGCACCGGAACCACCAGACCCTTGTCGGTGCCGACGGCGACGCCGATGTCATAGTGGTTCTTGTAGATGATGTCCGTGCCGTCGATCTCGGCGTTGACTGCGGGGATTTCCTGAAGCGCGGCGACCACCGCCTTGGTGAAGAAGGACATGAAGCCCAGCTTCACCCCGTGGCGCTTCTCGAAGACTTCCTTGTACTGGGCGCGCAGGGCCATGACATTGGTCATGTCCACCTCGTTGAAGGTGGTCAGCTGGGCGGCCGTATTCTGGGATTCCTTCAGGCGACGGGCGATGGTCTGACGCAGGCGCGTCATCTTCACCCGCTCCTCGCGCGGGGCCAGGGCGCGCGGGGCCGAAGGTGCGGCGGCCGGCGCCGGAGCGGCCGCAGCGGCCCCGATCGCGGCGATGGCGTCGCCCTTGGTGATGTTGCCCTTGGGTCCGGTGGCGGAAATCGCCTTGGGGTCCAGGTTGTTTTCAGCGACCACGCGCTGGACGGCCGGCGAAAGGGTCTCGTTCTTCACCTGGGCCGAACCGGTATTGGCCGGAGCGGCGACCGGCGCCGGGGCGGCGGCGGCGGGCGCAGCAGCGGCTGCGCCGGAGCCCGACACCGAACCGATCTTCTGGCCCGGCGTGACCGTCGCGCCTTCGTCGGCGGCGATGGTCAGGACGCCGTCGGCGGGCGCCGACACCTCGACCGCGACCTTGTCCGTTTCGATCTCGACCAGCAGTTCGTCCTTCTTGACCGTCTCGCCGCTCTTCTTGAGCCACTTGCCCATGGAGCCTTCGGCGACGCTCTCGCCCATGACCGGAACGGTGATGTCGATGCTGGAGGCGGCGGCGGCCGGCGCGGCCTTGGCCTCGCCCTTGGCGGCCTTGGCGGGGGCAGCGGCTGGGGCGGCGGCGGCCGCGCCCCCTTCGGTCACCGAACCCAGGACCGTGCCGGGCGCCACGGTGTCGCCCTCGGCGGCGTTGATGGCGCCCAAGACGCCGTCGGCCGGAGCCACGACTTCCAGAGAGACCTTGTCGGTCTCCAGTTCGACGAGCAGTTCGTCCTTCTTGACCGCGTCGCCGACCTTCTTGGTCCATTTCGCGATGGTGGCTTCGGTGACGGATTCACCGAGGGCGGGGGTCAGGATGTCGGCCATGTCGGGTCCAGCTGTCTCTAGGTCTGTCTTAAACGCTTATCAGGCGAAGGCTTCGTTGGTGAAGGCCTCGAGCTCCTTCAGGTGCCGGCTCATCAGGCCGGCGGCCGTGGAGGCCGAGCCGGGCCGTCCGACATAGCGGGCGCGCTTGGCCGCGACGTCCAGCTTGTCCAGCGTCAGCTCCAGCCACGGATCGACGAAGGTCCAGCCGCCCATGTTCTTCGGCTCTTCCTGGCACCAGACCAGTTCGGCCTTCGGGAAGCGGGCCAGTTCCTTGCGCAGCGACTGGATCGGCCACGGATAGAACTGTTCCAGACGCAGGATGTAGACGTCGTCCACCGCCTGGCCTTCCTTCATCTTCTTCTCGCGCACGTCCAGCAGGTCGTAATAGACCTTGCCCGAGCACAGGATCACGCGGCGGATGTCCTTGTCCGCCTTGATCTTGATCCCGGCGACCTCGGGGCGGGTCTGGGCGTCGTCGTGCAGCACGCGGTGGAAGGACGAACCCTCGGCCAGGTCGCGCAGCGGCGAGACCGCCTTCTTGTGCCGCAGCAGCGACTTGGGCGTCATCAGGATCAGCGGCTTGCGGAACGGCCGGTGCATCTGGCGACGCAGGATGTGGAAATAGTTGGCCGGGGTCGTGCAGTTGGCGACCTGGATATTGT
Source organism: Brevundimonas sp. GW822-FHT03E11 (assembly GCF_058801445.1). Classification (NCBI taxonomy): domain Bacteria; kingdom Pseudomonadati; phylum Pseudomonadota; class Alphaproteobacteria; order Caulobacterales; family Caulobacteraceae; genus Brevundimonas; species Brevundimonas sp. GW822-FHT03E11. The sequence goes on from NZ_JBXANG010000002.1 coordinate 231,321, forward strand.
CCTCGGCGCAGGCCTGGAGGAAGCGCTCCAGGCGGGCGGAGGAGTGTTCCGGCCCCTGGCCTTCATAGCCGTGCGGCAGCAGCATGGTCAGGCCGCTCATACGCAGCCACTTGCGTTCCCCGGAGGTGATGAACTGGTCGATCACCACCTGGGCGCCGTTCACGAAGTCGCCGAACTGGCCTTCCCACAGCACCAGGGTGTTCGGGTCGGCCAGGGAATAGCCGTACTCGAAGCCCAGCACCGCCTCTTCCGACAGGGCCGAGTCGATGACCTCAAAATTGGCCTGGCCTTCGCGCAGATTGTTCAGCGGCATGTACCGCTCTTCGGTCGTCTGGTCGATGATGCCCGAGTGGCGCTGGGAGAAGGTGCCGCGCACCGAATCCTGGCCGGACAGGCGCACGGGGAAGCCCTCGTCCACCAGTGAGGCGAAGGCCAGGCTCTCGGCCGTGGCCCAGTCCAGGCCCTCGCCGGTCGAGACCGCCTCGCGGCGAGCCTCGATGACCCGCTTCAGCGTCTTGTGCATGTCGACGCTGTTGGGAATGGTGGTCAGGCGCGCGCCCAGGTCCTGGAGCTTGGCCAGGGGCACCGCCGTATCGCCGCGCAGCTCCTCCTTGGCGGCGCCCATGCCCTTCCACTGGCCGTCCAGCCAGTCGGCCTTGTCCGCCTTGAAGGTCTTGCCCGCCTCGAACTGTTCGTCGAGGAATTTCTCGAACCGCTCGATCTCGGCGTCGACCTCGGCCTGGGAAATCACGCCCTCTGCGATCAGGCGCTGCGAATAGAGTTCGCGCGTCGAGGGCTGGGCGCGGATCTTCGAATACATCAGCGGCTGGGTGAAGGTCGGGTCGTCGCCTTCGTTGTGGCCGAACCGGCGATAGCAGAACATGTCCACCACCGCGTCCTTGTGGAACTTCTGGCGGTATTCCGTCGCCACCTTGGCGGCGAAGACGACCGCTTCCGGATCGTCGCCGTTCACGTGGAAGATCGGCGCCTGGACCATCAGGGCGACGTCCGACGGATAGGGCGACGAGCGCGAGTTCCGCGGGCTGGTGGTGAAGCCGATCTGGTTGTTGATGACGAAATGCAGGGTGCCGCCGGTGCGGTAGCCCTTCAGCCCCATCAGGGCGAAACATTCGGCCACCACGCCCTGGCCGGCGAAGGCGGCGTCGCCGTGGATCAGCAGGGGCACGACCTTGGAGCGGTCCAGAGCCCATTCGGCCTCGGGCTTGCCGGCGTTGGCCTCTCGGATGTCGAAGGCCTGTTTGGCGCGCGCCTTGCCCAGGACGACCGGGTTGACGATTTCGAGGTGCGACGGGTTGGCGGTCAGCGACAGGTGGACGTGGTTGCCGTCGAACTCTCGGTTCGAGGAGGCGCCCATGTGATATTTGACGTCGCCCGAGCCTTCGATGTCGCTCGGCACGGCCGAGCCGCCCTGGAACTCGTGGAAGATGACCTTGTAGGGCTTGCCCATTACGGCGGCCAGCACGTTCAGGCGGCCGCGGTGGGCCATGCCCAGCACCACCTCGTCGACGCCCAGATTGCCGCCGCGCTTGATCACCTGCTCCAGGGCCGGGACCATGGCCTCGCCGCCGTCCAGGCCGAACCGCTTGGTGCCGGGGAAGCGTTTGTGCAGGAAGCGCTCGAAGCCCTCCGCCTCGATCAGCTTGTTCAGGATGGCCAGCTTGCCTTCCTTGGTGAAGGCGTTCTGCTCGAACTTGTCCGGCCCCTCGAACCGCTGCTGAAGCCAGGCCTTCTCCTCCGGCTCGGCGATATGCATGTACTGGATGCCGATATTGCCGCAGTAGGTGCGCTTCAGAATGTCCAGCACCTGGCGGATGGTGCCGGTCTGCAGGCCCAGCACGCCGTCCAGGAAGATCGGCCGATCCAGGTCGGCGCCGCTGAAGCCGTAGAATTCCGGCGTCAATTCAGGATTTTCCACCGGCTGTTCGATGCCCAGCGGGTCCAGATTGGCCTGGAGGTGGCCGCGCACGCGATAGCTGCGGATCAGCATCAGGGCGCGGATGGAATCGTGGGCGGCGGCGCGGATCGCCTCGGGCGAGGCCTCGGCCGGCGCGGCTTTGGAGGCTGCGGGCGCCGGGGCGCCGGGCTTCTTGGGATCAGGCTTAGGCGCCGGCCAGCGGCCGTCGAAGACGGCGGTCGCCTCGGTCGGCTCGGCGACGGCGGCGCGGCCCCAGCCGCCGGCCTCGGCCGAGGCCTTCACGGCGGCGGCGTTGTCGCGCAACTGGTCGAAGAAGGCCTTCCATTCCGCCGAGACCGAGCCGGGATCATTGGCCCATTTCTCGTGCAGCTCCTCGATATAGGCCGCGTTGGACCCGTAGAGGAAGGAGGTCTCGGCAAAGACCTGGTTCAGCCGACCCGCATCGTCCGCCATTGTTCTCGTCTATTCCCTGGCCCCCGCGGACACATCTCCGTGAGGGGCGCGCCCGTCATATAGGCCCGCTTTCCTTATGGGTCATGACCGAAACGGGGCAATTCGGTGAGAAATTGGTCGCATGCCGAAAGAAAAACGCCCCCGGCCGAAGCCGAGGGCGTCCAATCCTGCCGAGACCGGCATTTTTGATGCGTGAGGCGATGCCTACGCCGCTTACGGGTCTCAGCCCTTCAGCACTTCCACCAGGGTCTTGCCCAGACGGGCCGGCGATTGCGACATGCGGATGCCGGCGGCCTCCATCGCCGCGATCTTGGATTCCGCATCGCCCTTGCCGCCCGAGACGACGGCGCCGGCGTGGCCCATGGTGCGGCCCTTGGGCGCCGTGCGACCGGCGATGAAGCCGGCCATCGGCTTCTTGCGGCCCTTCTTGGCCTCGTCGATCAGGAACTGGGCGGCGTCTTCTTCCGCGCCGCCGCCGATTTCACCGATCATGATGATCGAGGTGGTTTCGGGATCGGCCAGGAACATCTCCAGCACGTCGATGAATTCGGTGCCCTTGACCGGGTCGCCGCCGATGCCCACGGCCGTGGTCTGACCCAGGCCCTCATTGGTGGTCTGGAACACGGCCTCATAGGTCAGGGTGCCCGAACGCGACACGATGCCGACCGAGCCCTTCTTGAAGATATTGCCCGGCATGATGCCGATCTTGCACTCGTCCGGCGTCAGGACGCCCGGGCAGTTCGGGCCCAAGAGGCGGGAGTTGGAGCCTTCCAGCCGGCGCTTGACCTTGACCATGTCCATCACCGGAATGCCCTCGGTGATGCAGGTGATGAAGGGGATTTCGGCGTCGATGGCTTCGATGATGGCGGCGGCGGCGCCTGACGGCGGGACATAGATGACCGAGGCGTCGGCGCCCGTGGCGTCCTTGGCTTCGGCGACCGAGGCGTAGATCGGCAGGGTTTCGCCGTGTGAACCGGTCCAGTTCGTGCCGCCCTTGGTCGGGTGGACGCCGGCGACCATCTGGGTGCCGTGATAGGCCAGGGCCTGTTCGGTGTGGAAGCCGCCGGTCTTGCCGGTCAGGCCCTGGACGATGATCTTGGTGTCTTTGTTGACGAGGATGGACATGGAGTCTCGCTTGTTGGGTTAGGCGGGAAGGAAGGGGTTTTCGACACGGACCGACCCATAGGTCTGACCGTGATTGAGGTCTTCGGAATAGAGCACCTTGGCGCCCAGCCGTTCGGCGGCGGCGATGATGGCGCCGTCCCAGTAGGAAATCATGTAACGCTGGGCGTTCTCGATACCGCTGCGGACCACCCTGTAGTCGATGGGCTGGAAGGGCTTCTTGGACAACCGAAACACCCACTCCTGCGCCTCCTCCGGAGTCAGAGGGCGCGCACCCTTGCGTTGGGCGGTGACATAGAATTCGGCCAGAACCTGACCCGAGGTGCCGAAGCGTCGGGTCAGAAGTTCAAGCGCACGATCGTACTTCGCCGGTTCATCGACAGAACCGAGCGCGGCGTAGATCAGGATGTTGGTGTCCAGGAAGACGTCAGCGCCAGCGATCAAAACGAGGCTCGCCGCTATATGCATCTTCTCTGGCGGGGCGCCAGTCGCCCATCCGGCCTTCGCTTTCGCGGGCCAGCTTCAGCAAGGCTTCGGTCGCCTCGTCGTGTTCCGTTTCTTCCTCGACCAGTCGAGCCAGGAAACCGCGCACCATCTCATTGACGCTGGTCCGCTTCATAGCGGCCAGAACACGCACCTTGTCGAGCAGGGCGTCATCTATGGCGAGGGTGATGTTGCGGGTCATGTTCGCGAGCGGGGCGGCTTACACGGGTTATGTGGAGCACATAGGCCGCGTGGACAGACCAGGCAAGCCCGGTCAGATATTCAGTAACAACCCGAGCCGTCGCAAGATCGCCTGCTGCCAGGGTTTCAGGGCGTAGAGGTCCGCGAACAGGGCGGCTTCCTCACCCGCTTCTCGCGCCTGAACATAGGCCGCCTGCTGGCGGCGGCGACGGCGCCCCATTTCGGCGGTGTCGCCCGCCGCGACGCGCCGGTCCCACTTGGCCCGCCAGGCGTCCAAGCCGATGGCGTCGTGATGCAGCAGCCAGGCCGTGCGCCCCGTCCCGGGATCGCGCGCCCGCGCCGCCTTCAACGGCCGGTCCCCGCGCTTGGACTCATGGATGCAGACCATGACGTCAGGCAGGCCACGCCGCACCGCGTGCTTGCCCATGTGATGCGCCAGAAGACCACGAACGAAGAAGCGCCCGCGTCCAGGATAGATCAGGTCTGCGAACTGGTCCGACAAAGGGCCGTGATAGGGTTTGCGCGCCAGCGTGGCTCCATACTCGCGCGTCAGGTCGTCGCCGGCCCGCCACACCGCCTCGAGCGAGGGGAAGATGACCGCCTCGCGTTCGGCCGCCACGGCGCCGAGCACAGCGGAGACGTCGACATCGCCCAGGATCATCTCGTCGATGTCCACGACCAGCAGCCAATCGGAGGCCAGGGTGGAATAGGCCTCGGCATAGACGACCCTCTGGCGATCCTCGACCGCCTGGGGCCGACCACCGCGCGTCGCCCAGAAGGCCGCGTCGCAGACTATAAGATCCTTGGGATCGAGCCCGACCTGGACCGGGTCAGGTGCATCCTCGCCGTCGAAATAGATTCTGATCCGCGCCGGGTGCTTAGCCCGATAATGGTCGGTGAAGGCCGCGAGATGACGCGCGGGCGCCAAAGCCATCGCGACCACTTCGAAATCCGGCAAGGCTCCCTCCGTCCATAGGCGACGACTATGGCGGGGCGTCGCAGCCCTCCGCAACGAGAAACGGCGACGCTGCAAGCAGCGCCGCCGTCAGAGCATCAAAGACGATCTCTTGACGTTTAGCCGACCGCCGCGACGATCTTCTGGGCGGCGTCGTCCAGGTCGTCGGCGGCCTGGATGGTCAGGCCGGACTCGTTCAGGATTTTCTTGCCCAGTTCGGCGTTGGTGCCTTCCAGACGCACGACCAGCGGCACCTTCAGGCCCACTTCCTTCACGGCCGCGACCACGCCCTCGGCGATGACGTCGCACTTCATGATGCCGCCGAAGATGTTGACCAGGATACCCTGGACGTTCGGGTCGGCGGTGATGATCTTGAAGGCCGCCGCGACCTTCTCCTTGCCGGCGCCGCCGCCGACGTCGCAGAAGTTGGCCGGCTCCTTGCCGTACAGTTTGATGATGTCCATCGTCGCCATGGCCAGGCCGGCGCCGTTGACCATGCAGCCGATGTTGCCGTCCAGCGAGACATAGGCGAGGTCCCACTTGGAGGCTTCGATTTCCTTGGCGTCTTCTTCCGTCTCATCGCGCAGGGCGCGGATGTCCTCGTGGCGGAACAGGGCGTTGCCGTCGAAGCTGACCTTGGCGTCCAGGACGCGCAGATGGCCGTCCTTCATGACGATCAGCGGGTTCACCTCCAGCATGTCCATGTCCTTCTCGACGAAGGCCTTGTACAGGGCGGGGAACAGCGACTTGCCGTCTTCGGCTGCGGCGCCCGTCAGGCCGTAGGCGGCGTTGATGGCGGCGACGTCGGCGTCGGTCACGCCCGTGGCGGGGTCGATGACGATGTTCTGGATTTTCTCGGGCGTGTCGTGGGCGACGGTTTCGATGTCCATGCCGCCTTCGGTCGAGACGACGAAGGCGATGCGGCCATAGGCGCGATCAACCAGCAGCGAGCAATACAGTTCACGATCAATGTCGGCGCCGTCTTCGATATAGAGGCGGTTGACCTGTTTGCCGGCCTCGCCCGTCTGGGCGGTGACCAGGGTGTTGCCCAGCATCTCCTTGGCGTGGGCGACGACTTCCTCGATCGAGAAGGCCAGACGCACGCCGCCCTTGGCGTCGGCCGGCAGTTCCTTGAACTTGCCCTTGCCGCGGCCCCCGGCGTGGATTTGCGACTTCACCACATAGAGCGGGCCAGGCAGTTGCTTGGCGGCGGCCTCGGCCTGATCGGCCGAGGTGATGGGCACGCCTGCGGCGACGGGGGCGCCGAAGCCCTTGAGAACCTGCTTGGCCTGATATTCGTGGATGTTCATGGAGACCGCCGCAATCTTTGCTGGGAAGAGTTTGCGGGGCTTATAGGCCCCGCGCCTTCGCAGGTGCAACCGTCTGATTATGACCCTTTAGTCCACCCAGTCCCGCTTCAGCGTCCGCGAGGCCCCAAACAGCAGAATGGCCGCCAGCACATAGAAGCTCATGCCGGTGTAGATGGCCCACCTCAGGCTCTCCTCTCCGAACCGGGGCGCCAGGAGGTCGCTCATCCAGCCGAAATAGTAGAAGCCGACCGCGATCCCCAGCAGATTGTTGATCAGCAGAAACAGGGCCGAGGCGGTGGAGCGCATGGCCGCCGGGACCAGATGCTGGACCGCCGCCGTGATCGGCCCCAGCCAGGCCAGGTTCAACCCCGTGGGCAGAAGGAAGATCAGGAAGGCCAGGATCAGCTGCTGCGCATGGCTGCCCCCGCCCGGCAGGACGAGGCCGATCAGCCAGGGCGAGTTCATCGCCAGGATGAAACAGGGCGCCGAGATCAGAAAGGCCACGGCCGGGGTCAGGGGATAGGCGCCCTTGCCCTTCTTCGACAGCTTGTCGGCGATCATTCCGCCCAGCCAAATGCCCAGGAGGCCGCCGATCAGGGCGATGCCCGAATAGTACCAGCTGGTCTGGCGCAGGCTCAGGTCGAAACTGCGCATGAAGAACAGGGGCAACCAGCCGGCGACGCCATAGCCGCATACGGAGGACGAGGCCGCGCCCAGGGCCAGCAGCCAGAAGCTGGGCTTCTTGATCACGACCGATGCGGTGCGCCGCGCGACCATCAAGGAGGCGCCGATCACCCCAGCCAGCAGGCCGCCGAAGGCGAGCACCAGCGGATTGCCGAGCGACAGACCCAGCAGCCAGTCCAGCCCCCCCAGGACCAGAAGACCGGCGCCCAGGCCCAGCATGATCTGGGCCGCGATCTTGCCCGCCCGATCCGTCCCGACCGGCGCGGCGGCCAGGGCCGCGACCTGGGCTTCGGTCTTCACTGCATCGGTTCCGCCGCGCTTGGGATCCTTGACCGTCAGCCGCAGCAGGGGCGCGACCAGCAGACCCGACAGGCCGACGACGATGAAGGCCGTGCGCCAGCCGTAGGTCGCCGCCAGCAGTCCCCCAACCAGGGTGCCCGCGGCCATGCCCAGCGGAATCCCGAAGGCGAAGGCGGCCAGGGCCCGCGCTCTCTGATGCGGCGGGAAATAGTCGGCGATCAGCGAATAGGCCGGCGCCACCCCGCCCGCCTCGCCCACGCCCACCCCCATCCGGCACAGGAACAGCTGGCCGAACGAGCCGGCCATGCCGCACAGGGCGGTGAAGCCGGACCAGACGGCGAGCGCCCCGGTCATGATCCACACCCGGCTGAACCGGTCGGCCAGCCAGGCCAGGGGAATGGCCAGGGTCGAATAGACCGAGGCGAAGGCGATGCCGCCCAACAGACCGAACTGGCTGTCGGACATGCCGAACTCTTCCTTCAGCGGCGCCGCCAGAATGCCGATGATCTGCCGATCCAGGAAGTTCAGCATGTAGATCAGGATCAGCACCGCCAGCACATAGTAGCGGTAGCCGGGCCGCTCAGGCCGCTCGGGCCGCGCATCCTGGACCGTCAGCGTCTCCGTCGTCATCGGCGTTTCCCCTCGGCGTCTTGTTGTTCGTTGCGGAGAGCCTAGCCGCAAGTCCGCCCTGTGCAAAATAGGCCTGGCGGAGCGAAAAGGGGCGGCGGCCCGGAGACCGCCGCCCCTCGTCGTCAGGCGTGATGAATGGGGATCAGAACTTCAGACCCAGGGTCGCCGTGACGGTGCGCGGCGGGCCGTAGAAGCCGATGATCGAGTCGCCGGTCAGGGCGCCGGGGAAGGTGTAGCCGCCGACGCGATAGCGTTCGTCGCCCAGGTTCTTGCCGTGGACGCCGAAGGTCAGGCGGTCATCGGACGAGGTCCAGACGATGCTGGCGTCATACATCCAGTAGGCATCCTGATCGAGCAGCGGCGCGGGCGTCTCGAACTGTTGGTAGGCACCGCGATAGGCGATCGACGGGATGAAGGCGATCGACGAGCCGTTCTCCATGACCCAGTTGTAGTTGGCCGAGATCGATCCGGTCCATTCCGGCGTGTTCTGGAAGTCGCGCTGCGACGACACATCGACGAAACAGCCGACAACTGTGGGGCAGGTCGTGTTCAGCGGGCCTGTCGGGATGTAGGCCAGGAACTCGTCGAACTTGGCGTCGATGTAGCTCAGCGAGGCGTTGAACGTCAGGGCGTCGGTGGCGCGCAAGCGGCCTTCGAACTCCCAACCGCGGATCGAGGACGAGCCGACATTGTCCACCACCGAGGCGATCGTCGCGCCGGCCGGATACTGGGTCGTGATCTGCTGGTTCTCGTAGCTGGAATCGAAGATCGCGGTGGCGAAGGTCAGGCGACGATCCAGCAGCGAACCCTTCAGCCCGATCTCGTAGGTCTCGACCGTTTCCGGCGCATAGCCGTTGACGGTGGCGGGATACAGGACCGCATCGCCGCGCATGTCGAAGCCGCCCGATTTGAAGCCCTCGCCCCACGAGGCATAGGCCGTCAGGTCGGGGCCGAACTTGTAGTTGACCGCGATGCGGGGCGTGAACTTCTCGAACTCGCGCGTGCGGGTGTAGTTGGTGCGGGGAGCCTCGCCCAAGAACGGCACGGCAGTCGTATTGCCGAAATAGGGGCTGCGGATACCCAAGTAACGCTGACGGAAGACCGTACCTTCTTTCTCGTCCTTGGTGAAGCGACCGCCGACCGAGACCGACAGGGCGTCGGTGACGTCATAGGAGAAGTCGGCGAAGACGGCGTAGCTCTTGGTCGCCACCGAACCCGAGGTCAGGGTCGTCAGATTGGCCAGACCCACGACGGTGTCGAACGCGCCAGAGGCGTTGGCGTCCATATAGTAGACGCCGGCGACGCCGTTCAGACGGCCCGCGCTGACCAGAACCTGGAATTCCTGGCTGAACTGGTCGTCGTCATAGGCGGCGGGGATGTCGAGGATGGGCTGGGGCAGGTTGTCGAAGTCGATATTGCCGCGCGTCAGGCCTTCACGATAGGCGGTGATCGACTTGAAGGTGAACATGTCGCTCATCTCCCACTCGCCGGTCAGCGACACGCCGCGCGTCTGGACGCGGTTCTTGTCGCCGGCGCCGGCGTTGGTGTCATAGACATCGGCGGGCGACGGGGCGAACTCGCGGTGGCCGTGGCGCGCGTTGGAGTCGTCGTTCACCAGATCGCCGGCCAGACGGAAGAACAGGCTGTCGGTCGGGCTCCACTCCGCGCTGGCGCGGAAGGCGGTCACGTCCTTGTTGTAGTGTTCGTTGCCGGTGTTCAGGTTCTTGCCGTAGCCGTCGCGTAGATAGCGGGCCAAGGCGGCCGAGACCTTGAACTCGTCGCTGAAGGGCAGTTGGGCGCTGGCGATCACGTCGCGCTGGTTATAGCTGCCGTAGGAGGCGCGCAGGCGTCCCTCGGGCTCGTCGGCATTGATGCGGCTGGTCACGTATTTGATGGCGCCGCCGATGGTGTTGCGGCCATAAAGCGTGCCTTGCGGTCCGCGCAGCACCTCGACCCGCTCCACGTCGAAGATGTCCAGAACGGCGGCCTGCGGACGGGCCACATAGACGTCGTCGATATACAGGCCGACGCCGGGATCGAAGCCCCACAGCGGATCCTGCTGGCCCACGCCGCGAATGAAGGAGATAAGGGTCGAGTTCGAGCCCCGCGCGGCGTTCAGCGTCAGGCTGGGCGTCGAGCGCGCCAGTTCGGTGATGTCCAGGGCGCCGCGCGCCTCAAGCTGTTCGCCGGTGACGGCGGTCACGGCGACAGGCACATCCTGCAGGCTTTCCGCGCGGCGGCGCGCGGTGACGACGATGTCGTCGACGGTGGCGGCGTCCTGAGCATTCGCGGCCTGAGCGGTCGCCTCCGCGTCCTGGGCGACCGTGGCCCCCGCCAGCACGCCCCACGCCGCGCCGGCCAGCAGCGCGCACTTCACATGACGATTCATGATCCTTAACCCCTTTGTCGTTTCCAGCCTGGTTGACGCTTTTATTCAGCGTTCAATGATTTTCTTGAACCTGACCCGGTTTCGACCGTCTGTCAAACCCCGGGGCTGCCGCAACGTCGTCATCCGCCCACACGGACCGTGCAGCGTGGCGCCGTTGCACCGGCGCCGGCCCTGGCCTAGAGCCTGATCCGTTGAGGAGGAACCGCTTCGCGGTTCCGCTGAAACGGTGAATCAGGCTCCAGATTAAAGCGAGAGCATGATTCACGCTTCTGTCGGAACCGCAAAGCGGTTCCGTCCGAAACGATCATGCTCTAGCGTCGCCGCATGAGCCAGATCCCCGCCGCGCCCCGTCCCGTCGCCGCCGCCCGGCGCAAGACGGCCGCGCCGGATGCGACGCCTGCGCGGCGCGGCCGTCCGCCCAAGGCCCAGGCCAAGGCGGCGGGTGAAACCCGCGAGCTGATCCTGGATGCGGCCGAGGATCTGTTTTCCAAACACGGCTTCTACGGCGTCACCATCCGCGAGGTGGCGCGCGAGGCCGGCGTCGACACCGCCCTGGTCCACTATTATTTCGGAGCCAAGCGAGACCTGTTCGATGCGGTCTTCCTGCGTCGGGCCGAGGTGTGGAACAACGAACGGGTCGCCGCCATCGATCGCTACGCCGCCCAGGCTGAAGAGTCGGGACGCCCCATGACCCTGGAGGGTCTGCTCGAAGCCTTTCTGCGCCCCCCGTTCGAATGGTCGCTTAAGGGCGGGCCGGGCTGGAAACATTATTCCGCCCTGGTGGCCCAGACCAACGCCAACCCGACCTTCGGCGGCGAGACCATGGCCCGCTATTTCGACCCGGCCATCCGCCGGCTGATCGAACTGATCGCCCAGGTCCTGCCCGAGGCCAGCGAGGTGGATCTCTACTGGGGCTATCACAATCTGTCGGGCGCCCTGACCCTGACCCTGGGCGAGACCGGACGTCTGGACCGACTGTCCGGCGGCCGCGCCCGATCCGGGGATCTTCAGACGGCCGGCGACTATATGGTCCGGTTCGCTGCGGCCGGCTTTCGCGCCGTGGCGGGGCTGTCGCCTTCTAGCTGAAGAAGACCGCCCACATCAGCCGGCCCGGCAGGAAGGTCAGAAGGCCCGCCACGATCAGTCCTCCGACGAACATGGAGGTCATGGCCCGCCGATGGACCTGCACCCTGTGGCGACGGGCGGCGTAGACCGCCATGGGCAGGCCGACCACCGTCCAACCGCTGAGCAGATGGATCAAGGACAGGCCCGCAGGCCCGCCGGGATTGATGGCGTGAATGAAGAAGGAGCTGATCGCCGTCGTTCCCATCGCCGCCACCCAGGCCCAGCCCAGCGTCCGGTGCAGCCGCGTGCCCTTCACCCCGATCAGCAGCACGATCCCGATCGCCAGGGCCGTCAGGGCGGCCGCCACATGAACTTGGATCGCCGTCGGCGCGGCGGCCAAGAGGTCCAGCTTCGGCGCGTGCGGACGGAAGCCCAGCCGTGCGATCTGACCATCGTCTCGGGTCAGATAGAAGAGGATCGGAACGCCGAGCAGGAGAAGACCGGCGGCGGACGGCAGATGACGGGCGAGGCGGGACATGGGACGAAGGCTCCGGGAAAACTCGCCCCCTTCCTGATGGGGCTGCGATCGCCGCGCACCCGTCTCTGCGCGAACGACCACATCGACTTCGCGAACGTCCGCCCCCTTCCGCCCTGAAGGAAATCATGGTTTCAGATCGGCCTTGGAAGACAGAAGGCCCTCATGACGTCACCCGCCGCCGACCGCCGTCGAACCTTTCTGCGCGGGCTTGTCGTGGCTGTCCTGGTCGGCGTCTTCCTGGCCTCGACCGGCGCCTTCGGCAGCGCCGGCGCGCCCTATCTGGAACGGCTGGCCTATTGGGTTCTGATGATGATCCTCGGCGGCCTTTGGGGCCACCTGTGCAGCGGTTTGGTCACGCGCTTCATCGACGTGGACGACCGGCCGTGGCTGACGGTCGGCCTGATGACGGCGGTCATCACCGGCCCGCTGAGCCTGATCGTCTGGGCCGCGACGGGCCTCTTCTTCGCCCAGCGGCTTTACCCGCTGTCCGCCCTGCCCCAGCTGTTCGGCCCGGTCCTGATCGTCACCCTGGCGGTGACGACGGTCAATGTCTTCCTGGGCCGCGCCCAGCCGGTTCAGACCCACGCCGCGCCGCCCAGCCAGCCGACCCGTCCGGCGCGCTTTCTGGATCGCCTGCCCCCCAGGCTGAAGGGCGCGACCCTCTACGCCGTTCAGGCCGAGGACCACTATCTGCGCCTTCACACCGATCGCGGCTCGGACCTGATCCTGATGCGCCTGTCCGACGCGGTCGAAGAGTTGGAGGGACTGGAAGGCGCCCGCACCCACCGCAGCTGGTGGGTGGCCCGTTCGGCCGTGCGCGGCGTCGAGCGCGGCGACGGCCGCGCCACCCTGACCTTGGAGGGCGGGCTGAACGTCCCGGTCAGCCGCCGCTACGCCCGCACCCTGCGCGAAGCCGACTGGTGGTGAAGCGTCGGGCCGCCTCAAGTGGCGGGGTACTCTGCCATGGCCAACTGATCGACCAAAGCATCCACGGACATCTCGGCTTCCGAGATCGAGGCGGCGAGACGATCGTCGGAAAACTCGTCGTATTCAACGGCGACGACTTCGCTTTCGTAAAGACCGATGTAGGCAAGGGGAATCTTCAGCCCCGCCTCCACGAGATTCATGTGCGCCAAACGGCCGTCCGGTCCATAACCATAGTCACCACGCGCCGTCAGAATGATCAGACGCTTGCCTGTCGGCAGCATAGGCCAATAGGGAACGTCTGATCGCGCGCGATCGAAACCGAAGGTCACCCCGACACGCACCACATTGTCGATCCAAGCCTTTAGCGGTGCGGGCAATCCGAAATTGTACATGGGCGCGCCGATGACGACGAGATCCGCCTTCATCAAGGCGTCAGTCAAGGCGTCGCTCTCCGCCAATACGACCTTCTGAGCTTCCGTGCGCAGTTCAGGCGGACAGAAGGCGGCGGCGATCCAGGCCTGGCTCACCGGCGTCGGCGGCGTCCGTCCCACGTCAAGATAATCGACGATGTCCTGCGGCCTCATCTCCCTCCAACGATGGATGAAACGTCGACTGAGGCGGCGGGTATGCGATCCATGCTTGTCGCGCCCGGACTCTCCCTGCCGTGCGCTGGAGTCGATGTGAAGCAGGCGAATTGGGTCTAGGATGGAGGGGCTCATGACAAGCTGAACTCACGTGATATGGAAGACATGCGAGCTTATTTTTCTGTAGGTAGGGTTGACGAACGCAAAATTTTCGATGGATGGGTGAAATGGATTCATCCGTAGTGACACAGCGAAGACTGCCGCCCCTGGGGGCTTTGCGCGCGTTCGAGGCGGCCGCCCGACGTCTGAGCTTCCGGCGCGCGGCCGAAGAGCTTTGCGTGACGCCGACCGCTGTCAGCCATCAGGTCCGCCTTTTGGAAGAGTGGCTGGGACAGCCGCTCTTCCTTCGCCTAGTCCGCCGGGTGGTCTTGACGAAGGCCGGCGAAACGCTTCTTCCAACCCTCCAGGGCGGCTTCGACGCCTTCGAACGAACGCTTGCGGACATCCGGCAGCACGACCGGCGAAAGGCGGTGACCTTGACCGCGCCCGTCCTCTTCACCGCGCGGCGGCTGATCCCGGCCCTCGCAGATTTCCAGGCCGGCGATTTGGATTTGCGGCTCCACGCGAGCGACGCCGTGGTCGATCTCAACGGAGGCGGAGCCGATCTGGCGGTGCGCTATGGAGCCGGCCCCTTTTCCGGCTTGGTGTCAGAACCGCTCGTCTCGGAACGTTTCGGCGTGGTCAGCAGCCCTCGTCTCCGCCTGACCCGCGTCGACGACCTGTTTAGCGTCCCCTTGCTTCATATCGACTGGAGACGCGCCGGGGACGACCCCGATTGGAAGCGATGGGCGACGGAGGCTGGGCTAAGCGGATTGGCCGTGGAAAAGGGCGCTCGCTTCTCTGACGACACCCATGCGTTGGCCGCCGCGACAGCGGGCCGGGGCGCCGCAATCGCGGCCCTTGAGCTGGCGCGACCCGAGCTGGAAGCGGGGCTTCTGGTCAATCCCTTCGGTCCGATTCTCCAGGGGCAACCATACCATTTGGCCGCGACCCCTGAAGCTTGGGAGGACGAAAGGGTTCAGGCGGTGGCGTCTTGGCTCAGACAGGCGATCATCGGGGCAGCGGCCGACTGAAGATAGGCGCCTAGCTGTGACTCAGCCGGCCTCGTCTCTGGTTGCCAACGCCGCCACCGAGGCGGCGCAGCCGGTCAGGGTGTCGTCGCCGATCTCGACCTTGGCCGTCAGCGGATAGGCGCGATCGCTCATGCCGTCCGAACATTCCGTGGCGATCAGGACGACGTTTAGCGCTTCGTTCAGATCGGTCGAGGTGGCGTAGGTCGCAACCGTGCCCTGCACCGTGGCGCCCCGGTTCGGCGCATGCTGCGCCGGCTGATCCACACGGGTGTAGGTCAGGCCGTCCGGCGTGATTTCGACGCTCCAGAAGGGTTCGGTTCCGAGAGCGCGCACCGGCTTGCCCAGATCGACGCCCGCCAGCACGGGGGCGGGCTCGGGCGGCGGCGCCGCCTCCGGCGCTTGATCCTTGCGATCATAGCAGCCCGCCAGCAGGGGCAGGACCAGAATGATCGCCGTCAGGGCGGCGGGGATCGGGCGCATGCGGAGACCTCTCTCGATTGGCCAGCAAGTGTGGGCGACATCCTCTTCGGTCAAGGGCGGCGGCTGAGTTATGGTGCGGGAATGTCGATTCGCCTGACCGCATACGAGTTCTTCGCCGGCGGCGGTTTGGCCGGCCTCGGCCTGAACGGGGCGAATCCCGGCGGCGTCTCGGGAATAGAGACCGTCTTCGCCAATGACATGGACCGGGCCAAGGCGGCCGCCTTCACGGCCAATCATCCACGGATCCCGTTTCATCTGGGCGACGTCTGGGACCTGACGACGGCGGACCTGCCCGGCGCGCCGGACCTGGCCTGGGCTTCGTCCCCCTGCCAGGACGTCAGCCTGGCGGGTGGGCGCGGCGGGCTGACGGCGGGGCGGTCCGGCGCCTTCTGGGGTTTCTGGCGTCTGATCGAGGGCTTGTCGCGCGAGGGACGCGCGCCCGGGATCATCGTTCTGGAGAATGTAATCGGTCTGTTGACCTCGGGCGCAGCGCAGGGCGAGGACTTCGCCGCCGTCTGCACGGCCATGGCGGCCGGCGGCTGGCGGATCGGGGCCTTGGAGATGGACGCCGCCCACTGGCTGCCCCAGTCGCGCCCGCGTCTGTTCGTCGTCGCCATGGCCGAAGAGATTGCTGCGGCGGCGCCGCAGACGCGCGCGCCGAACGGGCCTTTCCACTCGTCCCGGCTGATCGCGGCTGAGGCCCGTCTGCCGCAGGCGGCGCGTGACGCCTGGACCTGGTGGAGCCTGCCGGTCCCCTCGCGCCGCAATCTTGATCTCGACGCCCTGCTCGAACCGGACGAGACCGCCGTCTGGCTCGACGACGGCGAGGCGATCCTGGCCCTGGCCGCTCCGCTGCACCGCGCCCGGCTGGAGGCGGCGATCGCCTCGGGCCGGCGCACGGTCGGCGCGGCCTATCGCCGGGTTCGCCGAGAAAACGGCCGCAAGGTCCAGCGGCTCGAAATCCGGTTCGACGGCCTGGCGGGCTGCCTCAGAACGCCGGCCGGCGGTTCGTCGCGCCAATATGTCGTCGTCTGCGACGGGGGACGCGCTCGGGTGCGGCGGCTGACCGGCCGCGAGGCGGCGCGCCTGATGGGCGTGTCGGACGACTATCTGTTGCCGCCCAGCCAGAGCGCGGCCCTGAAGCTGATGGGCGACGCCGTCGCCGTGCCGGTGGTGCGCGCCCTGGCGGAGGGACTGCTGAAGCCCGCGCTTTCGGCGCGGCGAGCGGCGGCCTGAGGCGTCAGGCCGCCCAAGACCTCAGCGCTGGACCCACTGGCCCTGGGCGTTTCGATACCATTGGCCGGCCGGAATCCGGGGCAGAAGCTGGCTCTGGAACATCCGGGCCCCGGCCACGTCGGGGGTGGCGCCCGCCTCGGCGGCGCTGCGGGCGTAGGCGGCGCGGCGGCCGGCGTTGGTCGCTTCGACGGCCGCGCGCAGATCGGCGTCGGCGCTTGAGGTGCGGAAGCCCAGATAGCCGTCCGCCTGTTCACCCACGACCCCGGCGGCCTTGGCCTGATCGATCATGGCCTTTTGGGCGCTGGTCTGAGCCAGGGCGGCGCCGGCCATGGAGACGGCGGCGGCGACGGCGCCGACGGCGATAAATCTGCGAAAGCTCATGTCAGCCTGTCCTTTCAGGAAAAAGCGAGGCGATCAGAAGAGGTTGGGGTTCTGTTGCAGCAGTTGCTGCAACTCTTGATCCAGCCGGACACGCACGTCTGCGTCCAATTTGGCGTAGATCTGGATGGGCGCAACCTCCAGACGGACCGTCGGGGCGCAGGCCGCGACGGCCGCGGCGGCGGCTCCGAGGCCCAGTCCGGCCAACTGGCGCTTGGTGATCATGGCTTAGACTCCGGCTCGATCAGGTTTGAAGATGCAATAGCACGGCTGCGCGTGAACGGTCTCTGAATGGCCGGGTTCACGGCGCCGCCTCTTCCTGCTGCCCTTGGCGGGCGCGATTCACCGCCAGCAGATCCGAGAACAGCTGATTGGCGTTCAGGGTCGTGTCCAGCGTCAGGTCGATCTGGGTGCCGGACGGCAGGGGCAGTTCCCGCTTGAGGAATTCGCGACTGATCAACTCCGCCAGGGTCAGACGCAGTTCCTGACGTTGGGGCGGCGCGTGCCGGCCGCGAATACGGAACAGAACCGACAGCCGCCCGCCGTCCAGACTGTTCACATCGGCGCTGAGCACGTCGAAGGCCAGGTTCTCCATCGCCTGATAGGCCAGATCCTCGACCATGTTCGGCGGCACATCCCCGCCTCCGCCGGCGTCCACGTCGGTCAGCACCTCGCGCTTGATCGACAGCCGTCCCGGCTGGACCGCCGCCAGGGACCCGTTGCGGATCGTCAAGCCGGTCTTGGGATCCATGGTGAAGGGCAGACGGCCCGAGACCACCGCATCCAGCACCACCTTGTCGTCGAAACCGGTGTCGGCCACCACATCGCCCAGTTGGACCCGGTCCAGCACCACCACCCCGTCATAGGGCTGGGCGGCGTCCAGCGGCACGACGAACGGCTCCACCGAGACGACGCCGCCGCCGGCTTGAACCGAGCCTGCGGAGATCTTGATCCCGGCTGCGTCGACGGCGAAGGTCAGGTCCAGATCCGTCGCCTCCGTCCCCACGGCCAGACTGTCCACCGTCAGCTTCTGATCCGGCGCGGTGATCAGCGGCGTCAGGCTGGTGAAGACGATGTCGCCCTTGACGCCCTTGACCGCCCCGGCCGGGCTGACGAAGTCCAGCCCCGGCACGCTCAGACGCCCGCTCGACGTGGGTTCGGCGGTCTTGGTCCAGTCGAACCGGCCCTCGAAGGCGACCGAACCGGTCACGGGCGACTGCACCAGGTCTGCAACCAGGGGCGTCAGCATGGCTGGTTGCAGGCCGCCCTCGACGAAGGTCACCTGGGGAACCGAAATCTGGAGGCCGCCGGCGCCGCTGCGGCCGTCGTGGGTCAAGGTCAACCGCCCCAAGGCGGCCCCCGCCGCCTTGCCGGTCCCTTCCAGGTCGAAACCGCCGCGCCACACCTCCTCGGCCAGCCGCACCTGTCCGACGGCGGCGAGCGGTTCGAACCGCTTCGGGGTCAGGGCGTCCACCGCCCGCGCCTGGGTCACCGTCGCCGTCAGCCCCACGCCGGAGGATGCGCCCTCCACCGTCACCCGACCGGCGGCCCCTTCGAACCGCATGCCCAGGAAGGGCGCCTGGGCCGAAAGGCGATCAAAGCCGCCGACGACGCGCCAGACCCCCTCCTTGGCGCTGAGCAAGGGCGCGTCCGTGGGACAGAGGGCGCCGGCGACTTCATGGACGTCGTTCTCGTCCAGCTCCAGCCGTTCGACCGTCAGGTCCACACATTCGGGGGTGGTGTAGGTGATCCGTCCGTCCGCAAGGGCCAGAAGCCCCCGCGTCCGGGCGTCGATCCCGCGCGCCACGTCGAAATCCAGTCGCGCACGGCCGTCCAGTTGAGCCTCGAAGCCGGCGTCGGTCAGCCGCCACTGCGGCACGTCCACCTCCATTTCCGGCAGTCCCCGTCCCCGCGTCGCCGTCAACCTCAGCGCGCCGCCGCCCAGCCGTCCCGGCTCGGCGGCGTAGGCGGTCTGGCCCGCCGGCTGCGACAGGGTCAACACGCCGCCGTTGGCGGGCTTGGCCGTGACCGGTCGCAGGACGCTGGCCTCCGTCCCGGCCGACCCTGTGACCAGGCGAACCGCCGGGGCGTTCAGGGCGAAACCGCCCAACGCCCGCTTCATCTCGGCCAGTTCGGCGATGTCGTCGGGCCCGACCGGCCCGAACAGGGGCCAGGCGCCGTCCGCCGACCGGATTGCGCCCTGGGCGACGATGCGGACCGCCTCGTCCTTGACGACGTCCAGGCTCAGATCGGCGGTCCCACGCCTTAACGTCAGGTCGCCCCAGCCGATACGGTCGAAGCCGGCCTTGACCGGCCCGGTCGCCTCGAAAGCCGCGTCGCGCCCGCCCAACGTCAAGGCTCCGGAACGGATCGAAAGACCGCGCGCCTCGACCCCGCCCGCCGCGCCGGCCTCGGCGGTCAGGACCAGCGGCGTCTCCAGCCCCCAGCCCAGGGCGTCTGCGCGCTTGACCTCAAGGCGTCCGCCCTCCGCCCGGACCCGCGCCTGCGTCGCCTTCAGCCGGGGACCGTCCACGGCCGCCGCCGCCAAGGCCAGGCCGGTCTCGCCGTCCAGCTGGAAGTCTTCGATCCATCCGGCGGTTCGACCGTCGAACCGGGCCTGGATCTCTGCATCACGCGCCTGGGTCGCCCCCAGGCCGAGAACCTCGCCCGTCAAACGCGCATGGAGGCGCGCGCGACCATCGCCGCGTCGCGTCTTCAAATCCGGATAAGGCAGGTCTCCGTCCAGGCTCAGCAGGGCCCGACGCCCGCTCAGGCCGGCGCCGACGAAACGCTCGGCCTCACCACGCAATTTCAATTTCACCCGGTCGCCGGTCGTCGTCAGATCGATCGCAGCGGCGAACCCCTGGGCCTGAACCTCGCCGCTTTGAAGCACGGTCGCCGGAACCGCCGCCTTCAGCCGCATCAGCTTGCCGTCGTCCACCCGCGCATCGCCCAGAATCCGCACGGCGCCGTAGTCCGTCTCCAACAGCGCCCGGCCGTCTTCGACGATGACCAGGGGCGCGCGCGCATCCGGACGCGGCGGGCCGCCCGTGAAGGATTTGATCACCGGGTCCAGCGATCCGAACGCCAGCTTCCCGTCCTTCCAACTGGCGCGCATCACCGGCCTGACCAGTCGAACGCGGCTGGGCGTCACTCCCAGCCCCGTCTTCGACCAGGGCCAGGCCACGGCGTAGTCCACCTCGACCCGCTCGACCGTCACGTCCGGATTTTTGGGATCGCCGATGCGGATACGCCCGACGAAGCCGTCCAGCTCGATCCGCTCGACCTCGACCTCCGCCTGGACCCCGCGCCGGTCCAGCCAACCCACCAGGACCTCGCGCGCCGCCGCTCGACGATTCAGATAAAGCGCCGCCAGCAGGAGGGCGACGACCAGCACCCCAACGCCGGCGACGCGGCCGAGCCGACGCAGCGGATCGTTCCGCCGGGACGGCGGACGCGACCGGTCGGATGGCGTCGTCGTATCGGTCAAACGTCCAGACCGGAAAGCGAAAGAACCATTTTCCAGACCGCCATCGCTGCCCCCGATGAAGATTTACGCCCCAAGCGTCGCCTTGAAGACGCGCGTCCGCAACGTCCGTTCTCATCTTCCGTTGCAGCCAAGCGGGGCGACAAGAGGGCAACCTATGGAACGGGGGCAGGACGACTACGCACCCTTACGGGCTTGAGCCGTCTCTTAACGCCTTGTAAGCAACCGCCTTCCCAAAGTGGAACAGGCGAGGTATAGGCCTAGCCTTCGCATTTTCAGGAATGCGGCGCAGTTTGGTGACTATGGTTTGACGCCTCTGGCGTTGCAGCACGACGAGACCGATGGCTCAGTTCGACCCTCGCCGACAGCCGATGCGCCTCGCCCCGCACGCTCTGACCGCCGCCGCCGCGGTCTCGGTGGCGCTTCTGGCCGGCAGAGTCTATCAACCCGCCAGGGCTGAAGAAGTTCCCGTCCCCTCCTCGGCCCAGATGGCCGCCATGGAGGTTCAGGCCTTCGCCGCCGCCAATGCTCCGGCCGGCATGACCGC
This sequence comes from Brevundimonas sp. GW822-FHT03E11, assembly GCF_058801445.1. Taxonomy (NCBI): domain Bacteria; kingdom Pseudomonadati; phylum Pseudomonadota; class Alphaproteobacteria; order Caulobacterales; family Caulobacteraceae; genus Brevundimonas; species Brevundimonas sp. GW822-FHT03E11. Next base: position 252,159 of record NZ_JBXANG010000002.1, read on the forward strand.
CCCGGAGGCCGTTCCCGTCCAGATCCGTCGCGGCGAAACCTTTGAAGAGGCCGTGCGCCGCACCGGCGTCGCCCCGGAAGAGGCCAGCGCCGTCGCCGCCACCGTCGCCAACGCCTTCGACCTGTCCGACCTGCGCGCCGGCCTTCGTTTCGAGACCGCCATCGCCAAGCCGCGCGACGGCCGAGGCGACGCCCGCCTGATCGGCCTGACCATGCGAACCGGCCCGGCCAGCCAGCTGACGGTGTCGCGCAGCTTCGACGGCGCCCTGCGCCTGCGCTCGCTTGAGGAAAAGGTCACCCACGAGACCGTGGTGCTGAAGGGGGACGTCGAACGCTCCCTGTCCGCCAGCGCCCGCGAACTGGGCGCCACCGCCTCCATCGTCCGCGCCGCCAGCCGACTGTTCGCCACCAAGTTCGACATGCAACGCGACATCCGCGCCTCGGACGAGTTCACCATGGTCTTCGACCGGGACGTGACCGAGGCCGGCCGCACCGTCGCCGTGGGCGATCTGGTCTATGCCGAACTGCGCGGCGTGACCTTCTATCGCTTCAAGCCGGCCGGCGCCAAAGAGGCGCAGTTCTTCGACGCCTCGGGCAAGAACCTGCGTTCGGCCATGATGCGCACCCCGCTGCAGAACTTCCGGCGCGTGTCGTCGGGCTTCGGCTTCCGGACCCATCCGATTTCCGGCTATCGCAAGATGCACCAGGGCATCGACTTCGCCGCCGGCACCGGGACGCCGGTCGTCGCCCCCGCCGACGGCGTGGTGGTCGAGGCGCGCCGCTGGGGCGGCTACGGCAACTGGCTGCGCATTCGCCATAACAACGGTCTGGAAAGCGGCTACGGCCACCTGTCCCGCTACGGCGCCGGCATCCGCGCCGGCCAGCGGGTCAGCCAGGGCCAGATCGTCGCCTATGTCGGCTCGACCGGCGCCTCCACCGGTCCGCACCTTCACTATGAAATTTGGCGCAACGGACAACGGATCAATCCGGCCGGCGTCAAAACCCAGGAGGGCACCGAACTGTCCGGCGCCGACCTGGCCGCCTTCCGCGCCGAAAAAGCTCGGATCGACCGCATCATCGCCTCCGGCGGCCAAAAACGCCCTGCCCTCCAGCAAGCCTCCGCCGACGGTCTGCGCGCCGCCCAGGGATAATCTCGACCGGCTGACGAAGCGGCGATAGGGATTGGGGCGACGTCTGACTTTCAGGACGGCCAATAGTGCGAATCCGGCAGCGGGCGCGGACCGAACACCGCCTGGCCCACGCGCACGATGGTCGCCCCCTCTTCGATCGCCCAAGGATAGTCGCCCGACATGCCCATCGAGAGATCGGCAAGCGCGGCGCCCTGCGGCGCGTCCTGGCGCGCCCGGTCACGGACGTCGCGTAGCAGGCGAAAGCAGCGCCGCACCTCGGCCTCGTCCGGCGTAAAGGTGGCGAGCGTCATGAAGCCCTTGGGGCGTATTGCGTCACACGCCGCCACATCCTTGAGGAAGGCCGATACGTCCTGCGGCGCCAACCCGTATTTGCTTGCCTCACCGGAGGTATTGACCTGGACCAGCACATCAAGGCCTCGGCCGAGATGCTGAAGCCGCTTGTCCAGCGCTTCGGCGAGCGACAGGCGGTCAAGCGACTGCACCTCATCAGCGAAGCGCAGCACGTCCTTGACCTTGTTGGTTTGCAAGTGACCGATCATCGACCAGCGTACCGGCAGGTCGGCCAATGCTTCGGCCTTGCTGCGTCCTTCCTGAACCTTGTTCTCGCCAAGGTCGGTCTGGCCTTCCCAAATCGCCTCGCGTATCCGCTCAGGCGAGACGGTCTTGGAGACGAGGACGAGGCGGACCGCATCGGGCGCGCGGCCCGAGCGCGCCGCCGCCTCCCGGATCGTCGCGCGGGTTTTCTCCAGATTGGCGGCGACCGTCATGCCCGCAGCGCCTGCAGCCAATCGGACAGCATCTTGCGGCCGCCGTCGCGAAGGGCAGGCCCGAATTTGGCGGCGTCCTCGCGTATTTGGCAGAGGTCGATGCCGGCCGCCGCCAGCTCACACGCATGGCCGATCAGCCAGCGTTCGAACCCATCTGACACGTCCGCCTCGGGATGGAACTGGACGCCGAGGATATTGGGACCAAACGAGAAGGCCTGATTAACGCAGAGCGGCGTCTGCGCCAATCGCTCGCCTCCGGCAGGCATGCTGAACACATCGCCGTGCCAGTGCAGTACCGGCACATCGGCGAGATGGCGCAGTGGCCCGGCCGCGCCCGCGGGCGTGAGCGTCAGGGGGGCGAAGCCGATCTCCTTGGCGCCGGTCGACGCGACAGCGGCGCCGAGCGCCGCCGCGACCAACTGCGCGCCGAGGCAGATGCCGAGTGTCGGGCGCCCTTCGGCGAGCCGCGCGCGCAGAAAGTTCAGTTCCTCGGCTAGGAACGGATAACGCTCGGCCTCATACACGCCGATCGGGCCGCCCAGCACGATCACCAGCGCGGTCTTGACCGGGTCCAGCGTCCACAACGCATCCACGCCGATGTCGTAATAGTGGACCTTGTAACCTGCGGCCTCCAGCACCGTCTGAAACGATCCCAGATCCTCGAATGCGACATGCCGGAGCGCGACGGCGGTTCGGAGCATGACGGCTGCTCTCCTGATTTGATTGGACCTTTCAGATTCAGTAAAGCGAAGCTGGATGGTCAATCATGGCCAGTTTTCAGAATTTCGACAGGCCAGTTGATGCAGGAAATCGTCTTTGGCCTGAACGAGGCGTCTGGGCAGCCGGTATTCCTCCGACTTTCACAGGCGATTATCGAGGCGATCGAGCAAGGCCGGCTGAAGCCCGGCCAGCGCCTGCCGGGTACGCGCACGCTGGCGGCCACGCTGAAACTCCATCGCAACACGGTCGATGCGGCCTATCACGAAGCAGCGACGCAGGGATGGCTCGTCACCGAGGCGGCGCGCGGCACCTTCGTCGCCCGCGACCTGCCGATCGAGAGCGGCGCCCGGCGCAACGGCTCCCCGCCGCCTGCCGCACAGCCCACGAAGCCGTCCCGTGTCGCGGCCGATCGCGACATGCTGCGCTTTTCCGATGGCGTTCCGGACGCCCGTCTACTGCCCTCTGCCGAACTTGCCCGCGCCTTGCGTCACGCGCTCGGCCGGCCCGATTTCCTGACGGCGAGCGGCTATGGCGATCCGCGCGGCGCGCCGGCCCTGCGCGACGCCCTGGCCGGGCATCTCGCCAGCGAACGCGGCATGACTGTTTCGGCGGACGACCTCATCGTCACACGTGGCAGCCAAATGGCGCTGTTTCTGGCCGCGAACGTCCTGCTGTCGCCCGGCGAGGCGATTGCGGTGGAGGAGCCGGGCTACCCGCTCGCCGTCTCCGCCTTCCGCGCGGCCGGCGCCCGCGTCGTGCCGATCCCGGTCGATGGCGAAGGCCTATCGCTCACGCATCTGGAGGCCGCGCTCGCCGCCACGCCGGGACTGCGCGCGGTCTATGTCACGCCCCATCACCAATATCCGACGACGGTGACAATGAGCGCCGCGCGGCGGATCGGCCTGATAGACCTTGCCGGTCGTCACCCCCTCGCGATCATTGAGGACGATTACGATCACGAATACCGTTTCGACGGCCGGCCTGTGCTGCCGCTCGCCGCGCGTGCCGGTTCCGGGGTGAAACTGGTCTATGTCGGGTCGTTGTCCAAGGTGCTGGCGCCCGGTATCCGGCTCGGCTACGCCGCCGGACCAAGGAGCCTCGTGCAGCGGATGGCCGACACGCGGCAGGCGATCGACCGGCAGGGCGACATGCCGATCGAACATGCGGTCGCGACCCTGTTCGCCGAGGGCGATCTCGGCCGTCATGTCCGCAAGACCCGCCGCATCTACCGCTCGCGGCGCGATCATCTCGCCATGCTCCTGGGCGACAGGTTGGGAAGCCGGCTGTCCTTCGCGATCCCGGCGGGCGGCCTCGCCTTATGGGCGCGGTTGGCGGATGGCGTCGACGCCGAGTGCTGGAGCAAGACGGCCCGCGGCCTCGGCCTTGCGGTGACGCCGGGCGTCGCGCTCTGCATCGATACTGCGACGGCGCGCCAGGCGTTCCGTCTCGGCTTTGCGAACCTCGACGAAGACGAAATCACGCGCGCGGTCGAATTGCTGACGACAGCAGCGCCTTAACCGATCCCCTCCCTTAGGCGGACTTCGACTCCTCGAAGCAAGCCAGCCATTTGGCGAGCAGCCTGTCGAGTTCGGCGCTTTCCCTCTTGTCCAAACCCTCCATCAGGCGATGCTGGTTCGCGACGTGCTCGCCGATCAATGCGTCGATCAGGGTGAAGCCTTCGTCCGTCAGAGCCACGACGCTTGCCCGGCCGTCGCTGGGATCAGGTGAGCGCGAGACCAGCCCCGCCCTTTCCAGACGGTCGATCCGATTGGTCATCGTGCCGGAGGTAACCATCGTCCAGTCGATCAGGGCGGACGGGCTAAGCGCATAGGGCGGCCCGGACCGGCGCAGCGTGGCGAGCACGTCAAAGCTCGCTGCGTTCAACCCCCCCGCTGCAAAAACGGCATTGCGAGGCCAAGGGCTGGGAAGCGACGGCGGAGTATGTCGAGCCGGGCAACACCGCCTCCGACGACCGCCGCCCATCCTTCCAATCCATGGTTGAGGCGGCCCTGACCAAGCCGCCCGCCTTTGTCCGAGCACGCCGTCATGGCGGTGCCGCCGATTGTCTCAAAGGCGGACTATGAGGCCGTTCGGGCGCGCTTGGCTTCCCGGAACCCGAAGTGGACGCCGCCGCGTGTCTCGACGGGGCCGAACCTGCTGACCGGAATCTGCTTCTGCGGCGCCTGCGGCGGCGCCATGACACTGCGGACAGGAAAGGGCCAGGCGGGCGGCCAGTATCGCTACTACGCCTGTTCGACCAAGGCTCGCATGGGCGAGGCGGGATGCACGGGCTTGGCCGTCCCCATGGACAAGCTGGACGACGCCATTATCGACCACCTGGAAACCCGGCTGCTCGATCCGGACAGACTTGCCGCGCTGATGGAGCAGCTTTTGGATCGTCGGGAGGAATGGGCTGACCAAAGGCGCAGCCATATCGCGGAGATGCGCAAGCGCGCGACTGAGGCGGAGGCCAAGCTCAATCGGTTCTACGAGGCTATCGAGAACGGTCTGCTGTCGCCGGACGACGCCTCGCTGAAGGATCGGGTCGCTGAACTCTCCGGCGTTCGCGATCAGGCCCGAGCAGACGCTGAGCGGATCAGCGCGTCCGTGGAGCGGCTGGCGCCTACGATTACGCCGGACGCCCTAAACCGATTTGCCAGCGCCGCGCGGCGCAAGCTGCGGGATCGCACCAGCGGCTATCGGCGGGATCACCTGCGCGCCCTGACGCAGCGGGTGGAGGTCATCAGCAAGACCGAGGCGCGCATCATCGGCTCACGAACCGAGCTTCTGCGGGCCTTGGCGTCTAGCGATGGTGGGAGTTACGCCGCCGCTGGCGGATTTCTCGGTTTTAAACCGAAGTGGCGCACCCGAAGAGATTCGAACTCCTGACCCCCAGATTCGTAGTCTGGTGCTCTATCCAGCTGAGCTACGGGTGCGTCTGCCTTGCGGCGAGGGCGGGTCTTTAGCCGCTGAACGGGGTGGACGCAAGCGGGGGAATGCAGTTTCTGTAGCGGGGTTGATCGGCGTGGTCCCCTGGCGGGCCTCGTCGCCCGGACCTCTCCCCCTGTCGGACCGCCTGAATGTTGTTTTTGCGTCGTCGTCTCGTGTCCCTGTTGGTCGCGGCGGTTTCCGTCCCGACGCTTTTGGCCGGATGCCAGACCCCGGCCGCGGCGCCTTCGCTGGAGGCGCGGTCGGACCCGGCCGGGGCCCCGTCGATCGCGCGCGGGCCGTTCGTCGCCGCCGCCAACCCGCTGGCGGTCGAGGCCGGGATGAAGGTGCTGCGCCGGGGCGGCTCGGCGGTGGATGCGGCGGTCGCCGTCCAGGCGGTGCTGGGGCTGGTGGAACCCCAATCGTCGGGCCTGGGGGGCGGGGCCTTTCTGATGAGCTATGAGGCCAAGACCGGCCGGATCACCGCCTATGACGGGCGCGAGACGGCCCCCGCCTCGGCCACGCCCGAACTGTTCTATGAGGACGGCGAGCCCCTGCCCTTCATCGACGCCATACTGTCGGGCCGATCGGCCGGAGCGCCGGGGGCGGTGGCCATGCTGGCCATGGCCCATCAGGATCAGGGACGGCTGGCCTGGCGCGATCTGTTCGATGACGCCGAACGGCTGGCGCGCGACGGCTTTGTGGTCAGTCCGCGCCTGGCGGGCATGATCAATGGGTCATCGCCCCAGGCCAAGACCCGTTGGGCGACCGCCCTGTTCACCGGCCCAGACGGCCGCCGCTACCGGACCGGGGACGTGATGCGCAATCCGGCCTACGCCCGGACGGTTCAGGCTCTGGCGACCGAGGGGCCCGGCGTCTTCTACGGAGGGCGCATCGGCCGGGAGATCGCCCGCACCGTCGCCGAGGGTCCGCGGCCGGGCGGCCTGACCGAGGCGGACATCGCCGCCTATCGTCCGCTGCGCCGGGACGCCCTGTGTCGGCCCTATCGGATCTATGTGATCTGCGTTCCGCCCCCGCCGTCCAGCGGGGTGGCCCTGTTGCAGTTCCTGGCCATGGCGGAACACACGCCCGACATCCGGAAGGGCGCCGACAGCCCCGAAGCCTGGGTGGCCTTCGGGCGTCTGCAACGACTGATGTATGCGGACCGCGACCGCTATGTCGGCGACGCCGATTTTGTCGGGGTGCCGGTCGCCGGGCTGCTGGACCCCGCCTATGTGGCCCAGCGCGCGGCCCTAGTGCCGGAAATCGACGGGCCGGTTCCGGCGGGCGCGCCGCCCGGCTCTCCGCCGCGCAGTGCGGACGCCACGGCCGAGCCGGGCGGAACCTCGCACATGGTCATCGTCGATGCGGACGGGAATGCGGTCAGCATGACCACCACGGTCGAAAGCATCTTCGGCGACGGGCGGGTGGTCGAGGGCTTCTTCCTGAACAATCAGCTGACCGACTTTTCCTTCACCCCGACCGAAGACGGCCGTCCGGCGGCCAACGCCGTAGCGGCGGGCAAGCGGCCGCGCTCGTCCATGACCCCCGTTCTGATCCTGGATCAGCAGGGGCGTCTGGTCGGGGCGATCGGGTCGCCCGGCGGGTCCAGCATCCTGGCCTATGTGGCCAAGGCCCTGGTCGGGATGATCGACTGGAACCTGCCGGTCCAGGAGGCGATCGCCCTGCCGAATCTGGTGGTGCGGGGCGGTTCGGTCGGCGCTGATACGGCGCAGATCCCGCCGGACATCGCCCAAGCCCTGGGAGCGGCCGGCATGGGGCTGAGGTCCAACGCCACGGAGACCTCGGGCCTGCATGGGGCGATGTGGCGCGACGGCCGCTGGGACGGCGGGGCCGATCCTCGGCGGGAGGGGGTCGCGGTGTCGGAAGCGCCTTGAGGCCCGGAGCCGGACGCGGTCAGCGGCGGGGCTTGATCGAGAGCTGGAAGGCGATCAGCCCTTCATCCACATCGGTGTCCAGCCCGTTCATGCCGCGCAGCCCCTTGCCGGCGTCGATTTCGCGATAGACCAGCCCGACCGAGGTCTGGATGGCGCCCCGGCGATAGGCCACGCCTACGGAGGCGTCGCCCAGGAAGGCCCCGCGGTCCTGAGTATAGCCCGACCGGGCGTAGTCGCCGTCGCGTGTGCGGGCGAAATTATAGCCGACGGCGCGGCCCGAGCCGGCGGCGTACAGGTACCAGCGCGGACGCTGGCCGAACCGGGCGTCGCCGTCGGGCGCCAGGCGGTCCAGCCCCTCGCCGATCTTCAAAGTGGCGCCGGCCTCGGCCGATCCGCCCTCGCTGCCCAGGCCGACGCCGGCATGGGGCGTCAGACTGACCTCCAGGCCAGAGGCCGTGCGGCCGACCGCGCTGCGGAAGCCGCGCACATAGCGCAGATCATAGGCTTCGGGCTCCAGAACGGCCCGGTCCTGGAGGGTGACCGGCAGAGGGGAGCCGTCGGCGCGTGTCAGGCGGCCCGCGGTCTCTAGGCTGAGCCGATCGGTGAAGCCTTGGCGGTCGATCCAGATGTCGCGGCGGGTGCTGGCGGCGATCCCTTGAGCCTCGCCCGAGATCGCCAGGGGCGTCTTCATCTCGATCTCAGGGCCGAAGGGCGCGTCGGGAGAGACCCGAAAACTCTGCTGTTCGTTCAACCGAGCCGTGACGTTCGATCCGGTTTCGGGTGCGGCGTCAAAGGCGTCGGGGACCCAGGCCTGGGCGCGAGCATCGACCGCGCCGGCGGACGCCAGCACGCTTGCCACTCCAAACAACCAGGCCGCTACACGCATTCGGTCTCCCCACCGTCCGCTGTTCTCCAGCTTGCACCATGCAGGGCGGGAGTCCAACAGACATTTTCACGACATTCTTTGGTCGTTTTTCAACGCCGCGCCTTGTGGCGGGTTCCGAACACGAAAAAAGGGCTCCGTGACCACGGAGCCCTTTCACGCCAGTTGCTGCGGCGCAGGAGGCCTATTGGCAGGCCAGACACTCGTCGTAGTCGGTCTTGGGCATGGAGAAGAGGTCTGGCTGGTTCGGGTCGATCTCGGCCTCGGCCTTGTCCTCGGCGCCGGCGAAGGCGGCGCGCTGAACCGACTTGGATCGCAGATAGTACAGGGACTTCACGCCGCGTTCCCAGGCCGACCAGTGCAGCATGTGCAGGTCCCACTTGTTGACGTCGCCGGGGATGAAGAGGTTCAGCGACTGGGCCTGGCAGATTTCCGGGGCGCGGTCGGCGGCCAGTTCCACCACCCAGCGCTGGTCCAGTTCGAAGGCGGTCTTGAAGATCCCCTTCTCGTCCTCGCTGAGGGCGTCCAGATGCTGGACCGAGCCCTCGTGCTGGAGGATGGAGCTCCAGACCGCCTCGGTGTTGATCCCCTTCTCGTCCAGCAGACGCTCCAGATAGGGGTTCTTGACGGCAAAGGAGCCCGACAGGGTCTTGTGGGTGTAGATATTGGCCGGGATCGGCTCGATGCCGGCCGACGTCCCGCCGCAGATGATCGAGATCGAGGCGGTCGGGGCGATGGCCAGCTTGTGGCTGAACCGCTCCATCACGCCGCGCTCCTCGGCGTCCAGGCAGGGGCCCTTCTCCTCGGCCAGGATGCGGCTGGCCTTGTCGGCCTCGCGACGCAGGTGCTTGAACAGGCGCATGTTCCACGACTTGGCCATGGCGCTCTCGAAGGCCACGCCCTGTGACTGCAGGAAGGAGTGGAAGCCCATCAGGCCCAGGCCCACCGAACGCTCGCGCTTGGCCGAATAGACGGCGGCGGCCATGGCGGGCGGGGCGCGGCGGATGAAGTCTTCCAGAACATTGTCCAGGAAGCGCATCAGGTCCTCGACGAAGCGGGGCTCCTCGCGCCATTCCAGGAAGGTCTCGGCGTTGACCGACGACAGGCAGCAGACGGCGGTCCGGTCCACGCCCAGGTGGTCGCGGCCGGTGTGCAGCATGATCTCGGCGCACAGGTTGGACTGTTTGACCTTCAGCCCCAGCTCCCGCTGGTGCGGCGCCATCTGGCGGTTCACCGTGTCGGAGAAGATCATATAGGGCTCGCCGGTCTGCATCCGGATGTCGAGCAGCTTGGTCCACAGCGAGCGGGCGTCGACGGTCTTCAGCACCTCGCCGGTCTTGGGCGAGCGCAGGCCGAAGGTGGAGCCGGTCTTCACCGCCTCCATGAACTCGTCGGTGACGTTGACGCCGTGGTGCAGGTTCAGGGAGCGACGGTTGAAGTCGCCCGACGGTTTGCGGATCTCGAGGAACTCCTCGATCTCCGGGTGGTGGATGTCCAGATAGACGGCGGCCGAGCCGCGCCGCAGCGACCCCTGGCTGATCGCCAGGGTCAGGCTGTCCATCACGCGGATGAAGGGGATGATGCCCGAGGTCTTGCCCGCGCCCTTGACCTTCTCGCCGATCGAGCGGACGCCGCCCCAGTAGGTGCCGATGCCGCCGCCGTTCGAGGCCAAGGCGACGTTCTCGTTCCAAACGCTCTGGATGCCGTCCAGACTGTCGCCGACGGCGTTCAGGAAGCAGGAGATCGGCAGGCCGCGATCGGCGCCGCCGTTCGACAGGACCGGGGTCGCCGGCATGAACCACAGGCGGCTCATATAGTCATACAGGCGCTGGGCGTGGTCGGCGTCGTCCGAGAAGGCGGTCGAGACGCGGGCGAACATGTCCTGATAGCTCTCGCCCGGCAGCAGGTAGCGGTCCTCCAGCGTCTTCTTGCCGAAATCGGTCAGCAGGGCGTCGCGCGAACGATCCACCTGGACCGATTTCACGACGGTCAGATGAGGTTTCTCAGGCGCCGCGTTCGTCGCAACACCTTGGAATTCCGCCGTCTTCAAAGCCTCGCCGCCAGCCATAGTCATCTGCGTCCTGAACAATAAACTGCCTAGAGCCACCTGCGCCGTAACCACATCATCTAGTGGCTCCAACGCTCCCCGAGCCCACATATAGGGCGCACATGCCTAATAAGCCGTCAACGTCTTGACGCTCGCTTTGTCGGCGAATCGGTCGGACAAGTCGGCCTCGCCTGGGGAAAGTTCAGCGCGCAAGCCAGCAAACCCCTCACGGGCCTTCGCGGCCGCGACATCACGAAGGCGTGATCGGAACTTCGGCCCAGCTTGGCCGTTTCGACGCCCCATGGCCGTTTCCGACTTCCGTCCCTTTTTGATACGCCTGCTAACGGTCGCGCGCGCCGAGACGGCCGCTCTGACGGCCCTGTTCGTCGCCGCCTTGGGCGTGACGGCGTTCGTCGAGATCGCTGACGACATGACCGAGGCCGACGGTCAGAGCTTTGATCGCCAGGTGCTGGGCCTGATGCGGCCCTATGCCGACGATCCCGGCCGCCCCTGGGGGCCGTGGTGGCTGAAGGAGGCGGCGGCGGACCTCACATCGCTGGGCGGCATATCGGTGCTGGGCCTGTTCGCCCTGATCGTCGTCCTCTTTCTGCTGAGCCAGAGGAAATGGCTGTCGTCGCTGCTGCTGGTCCTGGGGCTGACGGGCGGCGTCATGCTGAGCGAGGGGCTGAAGGCGGTGTTCGAACGCGAGCGTCCGCCCCAGGCGCTTCAGGCGGTCGAGACGATCAACGCCAGCTTTCCCTCCGGTCACGCCCTGCTCGCGACAGTCTTCTATCTGAGCGTGGCCGTCATGCTGACCCGCGCCTTTCCTCGCAGGCGGTTCAAGATCTTCGTCCTGGGCGTCGGCATGGTCATGGCCCTGCTGGTCGGCCTGACCCGCATCTATCTGGGCGCCCACTGGGCGACGGACGTCTTCGCCGGCTGGGCCGTGGGCTCGGCCTGGGCCATGCTTCTGTGGCTGGCCGCCTATGGGGTCGCGCGTTGGCAGAAGCGTCGCCGGGCGCCCTTGCAGGACGAACCGTCTCCGACGGCGGACCAGACGCCCGGCGATCCGACCAAAGTCTAGAACCCGCTCAACCGCAGGAGGCCGCATAGTCGGCGCCGACGACGCCTCGTCCGAACAGGGGCGCGCAAACGGGAGAGACGCCATGGATCACGCCGCCTTCTACGCCGAGCGGCTGAAGACGCCGGACCAGGCTGCGGCCCTGATCCGATCCGGCGCCAGGATCGCCATGGGCCTGGGCGTGTCCCAGCCCCCGGCCCTGCTGAAGGCCCTGGCCGAACGGGCAGAGCGCGGCGAGGTCGAGGATGTGAACCTCTATTATCTGCTCTCCACCGCCATCGCCGGCGATACGGTGCTGCGTTACGAACTGATGGACCGCATCCGGCCCTGGAGCCTGTTCCACAGCGCCGTCGAACGCCGGCTGGAGCAGCGTGCCTTCGAGGAGGGGCGGCCCAGCCCGGTCCAGTTCATCCCGACCGGCTTCCAGCAGTCGCCCCGCCTGCTGTGCGACGAGGTCGACGTCGACACCTTGGTCTGCACCGTCTCGCCGATGGACGCGGACGGCTTCTTCTCCTTCGGCACCAATACCGACTACGCCAAGCCGGTGTCGGAGACGGCCCGCACCATCGTGGTCGAGGTCAATCCGCATATGCCGCGCGTGTACGGCGACTGCACCGTCCATGTTTCCCGGGTGTCCGGAATCGTCGAACACGCCGCTCCGCTTCTGGCCGTGCCCAGGGCCGAGCCCCAACCGGCCGACCTGGCCATCGGCCGGATCATCGCCGACCTGGTCGAGGACGGCGCGACATTGCAGATGGGGATCGGCGCCCTGCCCAACGCCGTCTGCGACGCCCTGAAGAACCACCGCGACCTGGGCGTCCACACCGAAATGCTGACACCGGGCCTGGTCGAGCTGATGCAGGTCGGGGTGGCGAACCATACCCGCAAGACCCTGCACCCCGGCGTCGGGGTCTTCGCCTTCTCGATGGGCGACCAGAACACCTATGACTTCCTGCACGAGAACCGGGGGCTGGAGGCCCGGCCTGTCTCCTATGTCAACGATCCGGCCGTCATCGCCCGCAACGCCAGGATGGTCTCGGTCAACGCCACGCTACAGATCGACCTGAGCGGCGCCTGCTGTTCGGAGTATCTGAACGGCCGCCAGTTCACCGCCTCGGGCGGACAGCTGGACTTCGTGCGCGGCGCCTATGGCTCCGACGGCGGCAAGTCGATCATCGCCTGTCATGCGACGGCGGCCAGGGGGAGCTGCTCGCGCATCGTCGCCCGGCTGGACGGCCCGGTCACCACGCCCCGCAACGACGTGCATATCGTCGTCACCGAGCACGGGTGGGCCAACCTGAAGGGCCGATCGACCGGCGAGCGGGCCCGCGCCCTGATCGCCCTCGCCGCGCCCGAGTTCCGCGACGGCCTCACGGCCGAGGCCAGGCGGCAGGGTCTGATCTGAACCCCTTCTTGCGAGTCGTTATCAGCTTTTCATTTCCGACCTCCTGGCCTAAACCCCGCCCCGTCATCGGGGAGTAGCCGCCCGCAACCATCAGCGGGGCCCGCGTCAACATACTTCCTCTCCCGGAGAGGATGGCGCGGGAACGGTCCAGGGTCTTTCAGATCCGGATCACGGCAAGACCGGCGGCTTTCGCAGGGACGTCCATGCGGGGCTCGGCTGCGAACGCCACAGGTCCGTCCGCCGAGGCTCCCGCGCATATAGGTTCCCGTTGGAAGCCTTCCTCATTTCGACCGGCCTGGTCTCCATCGCGGAGATCGGGGACAAGACCATGTTGCTGTCCATCGTGATGGCGGCGACCTGGCGACGGCCCACGCCCATCATCCTGGGCATTCTGGCGGCCACCCTGCTGAACCACGCCTTCGCCGCCCTGGCCGGCACCGTCCTGGCCCATTTCATCACGGGCGAGTGGATGCGCTGGATCGTCGGCCTCGCCTTTCTGGGTTTCGCGGCCTGGGCCCTGATCCCCGACACCCTGGACGAACAGAAGGGCGAGGTTCAGCGCGGCTTCTGGGCCATCTTCTGGACCACCGCCTCGGCCTTCTTCCTGATCGAGATGGGCGACAAGACCCAGGTGGCCACCGCCATGCTGGCCGCCCGATTCGAGAATCTGCCGGTGGTGGTCGCCGGCTCGACCCTGGGCATGATGCTGGTCAACGGGCCCGCCGTCCTGCTGGGCGAGACGGCGGCGAAGAAGCTGCCGCTGAAATGGATCCGGTTCGCCGCCGCGGCCGGTTTCGCCGCGACGGGCCTGTGGATTCTGCTGACGCCTTAGAGCCTGATCGGTTGAAGCGGGATCGCTTCGCGATCCCGCTGAAGCCGTTAGGCATGCTTCAGCGGAAGACCGTCAAAGCGAGGTGCTGCAACAGCATGATGGTTTTGGCGTCGCGGATGCGGCCGTCGGCGATCATGGCCAGGGCCTCGTCCACGGTCGGCTCCAGCACCTCGATGTCCTCGCCCTCGTCCGGATGGCCGCCGCCGTCGCCGATCCGCATGGATCGCATCATATTCGGCGACGAAGAAGTGCAGGATTTCGGTGACGGAGCCGGGGCTCATGAAGGCCTCGAAGACCTTGCGGACCGCGCCGAGGCGATAGCCCAGCTCCTCCTCGACCTCGGCGCGGATTCGCACCTCGGGCTGGGCGTCGTCCAGCAGACCGGCCGCCGCCTCGATCAGCAGGTCGTCATAGCCGTTCAGATAGGCCGGCAGGCGGAACTGGCGCACCAGCAGCACGGTGCGCGCCGCCGGATTATAGGGCAGAAGCACCGCCCCATTGCCCCGGTCGTAATGCTCCCGCTCCTGGGTCTGCCAGACGCCGTCGCGCCGTTTCCAGTCGAAACGGGTCGTCTTCAGCACATACCAGTTGTCCGAGAGAAGCCGGGTCTGATGGATCCTGATGCGGTCCTTTACGGTCATTCGGCTTCTCCCGCGACGCAGCCTAGCCCTGGCGCGCGCCGCGCTTGGCTAGAACACGCAGGCGGAGCGCATTCAGCTTGATGAAGCCGGCGGCGTCCTTGTGGTCATAGGCCTGGACGCCTTCTTCGAAGGTCACCAGATCCTGGTCGTACAGGCTGTTGGGGCTCTCGCGGCCGATGACCGAGACATTGCCCTTGTAGAGCTTGACCTTGACCGTGCCGGAGACCTTCTCCTGGCTCTTGTCGATGGCGGCCTGCAGCATCTCGCGCTCGGGCGAGAACCAGAAGCCGTTGTAGATCAGCTCGGCGTATTTCGGCATCAGCTGGTCCTTCAGGTGCATGGAGCCGCCGTCCAGGGTGATGCTTTCGATGCCGCGGTGGGCCGCGATCAGGATGGTCCCGCCGGGGGTCTCATAGACGCCGCGCGACTTCATGCCGACGAAACGGTTCTCGACCAGGTCCAGACGGCCGATGCCGTTGTCGTGACCGTACTGGTTCAGGGCGGTCAGGATGGTCGCGGGGCTCATGGCCTCGCCGTTGATCGAGACGGCGTCGCCCTTCTCGAAACCGATCTCGATGACCGTGGCCTTGTCCGGCGCGTCCTCGGGCGAGATGGTGCGCTGGTGGACGAACTCGGGCGCCTCGACCGCCGGGTCTTCCAACACCTTGCCCTCGGAGGAGGAGTGGAGAAGGTTGGCGTCGACCGAGAAGGGCGCTTCGCCGCGCTTGTCCTTGGCGATCGGGATCTGGTTCTTCTCGGCGAAGTCCAGCAGGGCCTCGCGGCTGCGGAACGCCCACTCGCGCCAGGGGGCGATGACGCGGATGTCCGGCTCCAGGGCGTAATAGCCCAGTTCGAAGCGGACCTGGTCGTTGCCCTTGCCGGTCGCGCCGTGACAGACGGCGTCGGCGCCGACCTGACGGGCGATCTCGATCTGGCGCTTGGAGATCAGCGGACGGGCGATGGAGGTGCCCAGCAGATAGTCGCCCTCGTACTGGGCGTTGGCGCGGAACATAGGGAAGACGAAGTCGCGCACGAATTCCTCGCGCAGGTCGTCGATGAAGATGTTCTCGGGCTTGATGCCCAACTTCAGCGCCTTCTCGCGTGCGGGGCCAAGCTCCTCGCCCTGGCCCAGGTCGGCGGTGAAGGTCACGACCTCGGCGTTATATTCGGTCTGCAGCCACTTCAGGATGATCGAGGTGTCCAGACCGCCCGAATAGGCGAGGACGACTTTCTTCACGGGCTTGTCGGCGGGGGCGGACATGGCGGCTCTTTCGGTAAACTCGACGGCGCGATGGGGAGAATTGACGCGCGCATAAGACCGGGGGTCCGGCGATGCAACCTTTTCCGGGGCGGCCCCACGGAAAGATGAAGCTTTGTTCATGTTCATTCGGTCGCGTTGCCAGTGGATCGACCGTCGTTATGGTCGTCGTCCATCTGTCACCAAGGATGTCGAACCCATGCGTCGCGCCTCTTGCTTCGTCGCCGCTGCCGCCCTTCTGGCGGTCTCCACCCCGGTCTGGGCCTCAAACGCCGCCGCGTCGGCCCCCGTAGCCTCGGCCCAGGCCGCCGCGCCCGCCCTGCGGGCCGCACCGGTGTCCGAACTGGTCGCCGAGGTGGACATTCCCTACACCCGCTTCACCCTGGACAACGGCCTGACCGTTCTGGTGCATGAAGACCACAAGGCCCCGGTCGTGGCCGTATCGGTCTGGTACAACGTCGGCTCCAAGGACGAGCCTGAGGGCAAGACGGGCTTCGCCCACCTGTTCGAACACCTGATGTTCGGCGGCTCGGAGAATGCGCCGGGCAGCTATTTCACCCCGATGCGCAACATGGGCGCGACGGACATGAACGGGACCACCTGGTTCGACCGCACCAACTATTTCGAGACGGTTCCGACCCCGGCGCTGGAACAGGCCCTGTTCATGGAAAGCGACCGCATGGGTTATATGCTGGGCGCCATCAGCCAGGAGACGCTCGATCTGCAGCGCGGCGTGGTCCAGAACGAGAAGCGCCAGGGCGACAACCAGCCCTACGGCCTGAACGAATACAAGCAGCTTGAGGCCCTGTTCCCGGAGGGCCACCCTTATCGCCACTCGACCATCGGCTCGATGGCCGACCTGGACGCGGCCTCGATGGAGACGGTGCGGGACTGGTTCCGCTCCAACTATGGTCCGAACAACGCCGTCCTGGTCCTGGCCGGCGACATCACCCCGGCCAAGGCGCGGGAGCTGACCGAGAAGTATTTCGGCCCGATTCCGCGCGGCCCGGTCAACACCCCGGCCCAGGCCTCCGTACCGACCCTGCCGGCGCCGGTCAGCGAAACCACCCACGACCGCGTCTCCAACGCCCGAATTCAGATCAGCTGGGCCGTGCCCGGCCTGTTGGACGCGGACACCGTGCCGCTCAGCATCGGCGCCTCGGTCCTGGGCGGCCTGGCCAGCTCGCGGCTGGATAATGAACTGGTGCGCGGGGAGCAGACCGCCGTCTCGGTCAGCGCGAACAACGGCGCCTTCCACCGCGTCGGCATGTTCGAAATCACCGTCGACGTGAAGCCGGGCCAGGACCCGGCGGCCGTCGAGGCCCGCGCCCGCCAGATCCTGAACGATCTGATCGCCAACGGCCCGACGGCGGCCGAGGTGGAACGGGTCAAGACCCAGTACGTCTCGCGCACGGTTCAAGGTCTGGAACAGGTCGGCGGCTTCGGCGGCAAGGCCGTGGCCCTGGCTGAGGGCCAGCTCTACGCCGGCGATCCGGAGCACTACAAGAAGGAGCTCCAGGCCTATGCGGCGGCCACCCCCGCCCAGGTCCAGGCGGCCATGCAGAAATGGCTGACCCGTCCGGCCTATACACTGACCACCCTGCCGGGCGAGCGTGAGGCCTATCAGGAGGCGGCGGAGGCTCCCTCGGGCGCCAACCGCACCCCGGCGCCCCCGATCGAGCGCGTGGCCCGCATGCCCAAGCCCGAGATCGCCGCCGTCGCCAACGTCGACTTCCCCACTGTGGAGCGCACGCGCCTGTCGAACGGGGTCGAGGTGGTCTACGCCCAGCGCGACGCCGTGCCTGCGACCAAGATCGCCATCGAGTTCGACGCGGGCATCGCCGCCGACGAGGCGTCCAAGCTGGGGCTGCAGACCCTGATGCTGGACCTGATGGACGAGGGCACCCGCAGCATGAACGCCACCCAGCTGGCCGAGGCGCAAGAAACCCTCGGCGCCGCCATCTCGACCGGCGCCTCGATGGACCGATCGGTGGTCCAGTTGTCGGCCGTGACCCCAAACCTGGAGCCCTCGGTCGCCCTGCTGGCCGAGGTGGTCAAGACCCCCGCCTTCGCCGCATCCGAGCTGGAGCGGCTGCGCGCCACCCGCCTGGCCCGCATCGCCGCTGAGCGCACCCAGCCGGCCGCCCTGGCCAACCGCGCCCTGCCCGAACTGATCTACGGCTCGGCCAACCCCTATGGCCGCCCGTTCAGCGGCAACGGCGACGAGGCCAGCGTCAAGGCCATCACCGAGGCCGACATCCGCGCCGACTACGCCGAGTGGATCCGGCCCGACAACGCCAAGATCTTCGTGGTCTCGGACAAGCCTCTGGCGGAGATCAAGCCTCTGCTCGACGCCCAGTTCGGCCATTGGGTCCCCTCGGCCACCCCCAAGGGCGTGAAGGATTATTCCGCGCCGATCCCCGCGACCCCGTCGAAGATCGTGCTGATCGACCGGCCGCAGTCGCCTCAGTCCTACATCATGGGCGGGACGGTCTTGTCGGCCAAGGGCTCGGACGACCTGCTGGTCTTCAACGCCGCCAACAATGTGCTGGGCAACGACTTCCTGTCGCGCATCAACTCGGACCTGCGCGAGACCAAGGGGTGGTCTTACGGCGTCAACGCCTCGACCGCCGGCTTCGTCGGCCGCGTGCCCTATCTGATCACCGCCCCGGTCCAGGCCGACCAGACCGGGCCGGCCATCACCGCCCTGAACGCCCAGTTCAACGACTTCCTGAAGGGCGGCAAGGGCGTGACGCCGGCTGAGCTGGAGCGGACCGTCAACGGCAATACCCGCCGTCTGGCCGGCAGCTATGAAACCTCCTTGGCGGTTCTGAACGCCATGCGGGTCAACGACATGCTGGGCCGTCCGGACGACTATCCGGAAACGGTGGCCGCTCGCACCAACGCCCTGACGACGGCCGAACTGGACGCCGCCGCCCAGGCCGCGCTCGACCCGTCCCGCTTCGTCTGGGTGGTCGTCGGCGACGCCTCGGTGGTCAAGCCCCAGCTCGACGCCCTGGGCCTGCCGGTCGAGGTTCGCTCGGCGAGCGGCGCCGCCCAGTAAGAGCCTCGTCAGTCGCAAACGACAAAGGCCCGGAGCATTTGCTCCGGGCCTTCTTTTTCGTCCTTACCGCGCCGAAAGGCTCAGATCAGGGCGCCGTGGCAGTGTTTGAACTTGCGGCCCGAGCCGCAGGGGCAGGGTGCATTGCGGCCGGTCATCTCCCAGCCCGGCGGAAGCGCCTCGACCGGCAGTTTCGACCGGTCGTCGCCGATCAGCTGGCCTTCGGGGTTCTGAGCGGCCGGATCGGCCATCTCATTTTCGCCGGTGCCGGGGTTCAGGTGGATTTCCTGGAACTCAGGCAGTTCAGGCGGCGCCTGGAAGCGGAACTCCACCGTCATCAGCCAGCGGGTGACGTTGTGGCGCAGGTCGTAGAGCAGACCTTCGAACAGGTTGAAGGCCTCGGTCTTATACTCCTGCAACGGGTCGCGCTGGCCGTAGCCGCGCAGGCCGATCACGCCGCGCAGATGGTCCAGATGGACCAGGTGTTCGCGCCACTGCATGTCGATCATCTGCAGCATGAATTGCTTTTCCAGGCCGCGCGTCTGTTCGGCGCCGATCAGCTCCAGACGTTCGGCCGCGCGGGCGTCGGCGGCGGCGAGCAGCCGCTCCTCGATCTCCTCGTTGGAGACGCCTTCCTCGGCTGCCCAGTCGTGGAGCGGCAGCTCCAGCCCCAGGGTCGAGCGGACCTTTTCATCCAGGCCGTCGATGTCCCACTGTTCGGCATAGGCCTTGGGCGGCATGTAGCGTTCGACCAGGTCGGACACCACGTCGCGGCGGAAGTCGCCGACCAGTTCGGACAGATCCTCGGAATCCATGAACTCCTGGCGCTGTTCGAACACGGCCTTGCGCTGGTCGTTCACGACGTCGTCGTACTTCAGCAGATTCTTGCGGATGTCGTAGTTGCGGGTCTCGACCCGCTTCTGGGCGGTCTCGATGGCGCGGTTCAACCAGGGGTGGGTGATGGCCTCGCCTTCCGCGACCCCGAAGGTCTTCATGATCGAGTCCAGACGATCGCCGGCGAAGATGCGCAGCAGGTCGTCCTCGCAGGACAGATAGAATTTCGACACGCCCGGGTCGCCCTGGCGGCCGGTGCGGCCGCGCAGCTGGTTGTCGATCCGGCGGCTCTCATGGCGTTCGGTGCCCAGGACGAACAGACCGCCGGCGGCCAGGGCCTTCTCGCGGTTGACGGCAATCTCGGCCTTGAACTCGGCCTCCTTGGCCGCGTGCATCTCGGGCGTGACCTCGACGGCCATGTTCCGCTGTTCCAGCAGCCATTTCTGCATCTTCATCTCGAGGTTGCCCCCGAGCTGGATGTCGGTGCCGCGGCCGGCCATGTTGGTGGCGATGGTCACCGCGCCCGGCAGACCGGCGTCGGCGACGATATAGGCCTCCTGCTCATGCTGGCGCGCGTTCAGGACCGAGTGCGGAATGCCGCGCAGCTTGGTCTCATAGGTGATGTCATAGGCGGCGTCGCCGATCTTCTCGGCCTCCTTGGCCTTGCCCTCGTACTGGGGCTTCAGCTTGCGCGAGACCTCGACCTTGTACTCATAGGTGCGCAGCAGCTCGGACAGTTGTTCGGAGCGCTCGATCGAGACCGTGCCGACCAGGATGGGCTGGCCCGCCAGGTGACATTCGGCGATCTGTCGGGCGATGGCCTGGCTCTTTTCCGCATGGGTCCGATAGACTTCGTCGTCATAGTCCTTGCGCTGGATCGGCCGGTTGGTCGGCACCTCCAGCACCTCCATCTTGTAGATGTCGCCGAACTCCTGGGCCTCGGTCGCGGCCGTGCCGGTCATGCCGGACAGCTTCTGATACAGGCGGAAATAGTTCTGGATCGTGACCGAGGCCAGGGTCTGGTTCTCGGGCTGGATCTTGACGTCCTCCTTGGCCTCGATGGCCTGGTGCAGGCCTTCGGACAGGCGCCGGCCGGTCATCATCCGGCCGGTGAACTCGTCGATCAGAATGATCTCGCCGCCCTTGATGATATAATCCTTGTCCCGCTGATACAGGGTGTTGGCGCGCAGGGCCTGGTTGGAGTGGTGGACCAGGCTGATGTTGGCGGCGTCGTAAAGACCGGTGGTGTCGGGGGCGAAGTGGCCGCCCTTCTCCAGGGCCTCTTCCAGACGCTCGGAGCCCAGCTCGGTCAGCAGAACCTGCTTCTGCTTCTCGTCCAGCTCATAGGTGTCCTTGTCCTTGATCAGATCTTTGATCAGGGCGTCCAGCACCTTGTACAGGTCCGACCGGTCCTCGGTGGGGCCCGAGATGATCAGGGGCGTGCGCGCCTCGTCGATCAGGATGGAGTCGACCTCGTCGACGATGGCGAAGTTGTGGGGGCGCTGCACCATCTCGCGCCGGTCATAGACCAGGTTGTCGCGCAGATAGTCGAAGCCGAACTCATTATTGGTGCCGTAGGTCACGTCGGCCGCGTAGGCGGCCTGGCGCTGGCCCTGGGACAGGCCGTTGACGATGACCCCGACCTCAAGACCCAGGAAGCGATAGACCCGGCCCATGGTCTCGGCGTCGCGGCGGGCCAGATAGTCGTTGACGGTGATGACGTGGACGCCCTTGCCTTCCAGGGCGTTCAGATAGACCGGCGCCACGGCGACCAGGGTCTTGCCTTCGCCGGTCCGCATTTCGGCGATGCCGCCCTCATGCAGGATCATGCCGCCCGCCAGCTGGACGTCATATTGACGCTGGCCCAGCACCCGCTTGGACGCCTCGCGCACGACGGCGAAGGCTTCCGGCAGGATCTTGTCCAGGCTTTCGCCATTGCTCAGACGGTCGCGGAAAGCGTCAGTCATCATCCGCAGCTCGTCGTCCGACAGGGCGGCGAACTTGGGCTCTAGCGCATTGATGCGCTGGGCATGGTCCTGGAAAGCCTTGACCTTGCGGTCGTTGGAAGAGCCGAAGAGTTTCTTGGCGAAGCCGAGCATGTCAGATCCGGTAAAGGTCGAGCGTCATTAAGGAGCGGCTCTGAAATCCCGTGAGGGGCGGCGAGGATCGCGCCCCAAGCGGCGTTCGGACCGATGACGACCCCGCCGCGCCGACACAGGCGCGCGCGAAGGGCCGCGCAGACGATCAAAACCCCTCGACTTGGGCGCAGGCGGGACTTAAGCACCGCCCTAACCCCTGTCAACGCGGGGGCTTTCGGCCGCCTTCGACGGAGCGTCCCCTTGATCCCATTCCGGCGCCTCCATTTCCGACACGCCCCTTCCCGAGGAGGCCTTGGATCGGTCGGCGGCATCGCCTTGGTCGCCGCGACGGCCTTGGCGATGATGCTGGCCGCCTGTTCGCGCGGCGGCGACGACGATCGGGCGCCGCAGCCGGGCGACCGGCAGGTAGCCAAGGTTCAGGACCAGATCATCTGGGCCTCGGACGTCAAGCGCGAGGCGGTGGCGCAGGGTCTGGTCGGGGAAGGCGAGCCCCTGGATGTGACCTCCGAGCTTTTCCGCCGGGTTCTGGACGAGGTGGTCGATCAGAAGCTGCTGGCGCGCGAAGCGGAGCGCCGTCGCCTGGACGCCTCACCTCTGGCGCAGCGGCGGCTGGAGGCGACCCGCGAACGGATTCTAGGCGACATGCTGGTCGAGAGCGTCGTCAACGGCGCCATCTCCGATCAGGCGATCCAGACGCTTTACAATGAGCAGCTGCGCCTGGCGAAGACGTCCGAGGAGATCCGGGTCCGCCTGATCCTGTCGCGCACCAAGCCCGAGGCGGACGCCGTCATCGGCATTCTGGGCCAGGGCGCCAGCTTCGAGGCCGTGGCCATGGAGCGGTCGATCGACGAGGCCACCCGCTTTTCTGGCGGCGACCTGGGCTATTCCACCCTGGACGTCATGCCCCAGGCCTATGCCGGCGCCCTGCGTGACAAGCCGGCCGGTTCGACCGTCGGTCCCTTCCAGACCGAGGGCGGCTGGGCCGTGCTGCGGGTCGAGGACCGGCGCAAGGAAAACCCGCCGACTCTGGAACAGGCTCGGCCGCAAATCGTCCGCTACCTGACCTATGAAGGGGTGAGACGCCTGTTGGAACAGCTGCGCGACAAGGCCAAGGTCGATATTCTGCTGCCCGGCGGTTCCGGCGCGGGTGACGAGGAGCCGGCGTCGGCGCCGTCGGGGGGCCTGCCCCGCCCCGCTTCCGCCCCCGCTTCCGCCCCGCCTTCCGCCCCGCCTTCCGCGTCTGACACCCCCCTCTCACCGGCCGCCTGACATGACCAAGACCCCCACGACCGGCCAGAAGATCGAACAGGCGTTCGAAAAGGCGCTGGACCCCTTCGCTGCAGCCCTGAAGCGCGCCACCCGCCCGGCCGAGGCCGCCGCCGCGCCCGCCGCCCCAGCCGCCGGAAAGCCCGGCCTGGCCGTCTCGCCCCTGGCTGTGCCCTTCCCGACCATTCCCCCTATCGGCGGGGTCGAGATCGCCACGGCCCGCGCCGGCTTCTACAAGCATGAACGCGACGACCTGGTCGTTTTCCGGTTCGCGCGCGGCACCAGCTGCGCCGGGGTCTTCACCCGCCACAAGATCGGCTCGGCGCCGGTCGACTGGTGCAAGAAGCATCTGGGCGGCGCTGAGGGCGGCAAGGACGTGCGCGCCCTGGTGATCAACGCCGGCTGCGCCAACGCCTTCACCGGCAAGGCCGGCGCCGACGCCGCGCGGCGGGCGGCCTCCGAGGTCGCCAAACGGTTCGGGTGCCGCCAGCGGGACGTGATGATGGCCTCGACCGGGGTCATCGGCGTGGTGCTGGACGACAAGAAGATCGTGTCCAAACTGCCGGACATCGAAGCCGGTCTGGACGCCGACCTCCATCCGTCCGAACAGTGGGCCCGCGCCGGGCGCGGCATCATGACCACCGACACCTTCCCCAAGGGCTCCTACGCCGAGGCCGAGATCGAGGGGTACAAGGTCCGGATCGCCGGGATCGCCAAGGGGTCGGGCATGATCGCGCCAGACATGGCGACCATGCTGGCCTTCATCGTCACCGACGCCGACATCCATCCGAACGTGCTGAAGGCCCTGCTGGGCCTGCACGTCCGCACCACCTTCAACTCGGTGACGGTGGACGGCGACACCTCGACCAACGACACGGCCCTGCTGTTCGCCACCGGAACCTCGGGCGCGCCGCGGATCGGCCGGGTCGGCGACCGGCGGCTGAAGAGCTTCTCGGCCGCCCTGGACAAGGTCATGCTGGATCTGGCGCACCAGCTGGTGCGCGACGGCGAGGGGGCGACCAAGTTCGTCAAGGTGACGGTGGACGGCGCCGCCAGCCCCGCCTCGGCCCGCAAGCTGGCCAAGTCGATCGCCGACAGCCCCCTGGTCAAGACCGCCATCGCCGGCCAGGACGCCAACTGGGGCCGGGTGGTCATGGCCGTGGGCAAGACCGAGGAGCCGGTGGACCGCGACCGTCTGGCGATCAGGTTCGGCCCTCACCAGGCCGCCGTCGATGGCGCCCCGTCCCCAACCTACGACGAGGCCAAGATGACCGCCTATATGAAGAATCCCGAGATCGACATCACGGTCGACGTCGGCGCGGGCCGAGCCTCGGCCACGGTTTGGACCTGCGATCTGACCAAGGGCTATATCGAGATCAACGGCGATTACCGCTCGTGACGGATCGGCCGCTTCCCACCGTCCTCGTCGTCGCCGTCGCCCTGATCGACATTGACGGACGGGTGCTGATCGCCAAAAGGCCCGAGGGCAAGACGCTGGCCGGCCTGTGGGAGTTTCCCGGCGGCAAGGTCGAGCCCGGCGAACGGCCCGAGGCGGCTCTCATCCGAGAACTGAGCGAGGAACTGGGCATAGAGGTCAGCGAATCCTGCCTGGCGCCCTTCGTCTTCGCCAGCCACGCTTATGATTCCTTTCACCTGTTGATGCCACTGTATCTGTGTCGCCGGTGGAACGGCGTGGTCGCCGCGCGTGAACACGCCGCCCTGGCCTGGGTCAGACCGAACCAGCTTTCGGACTATCCCATGCCGCCGGCGGACGAACCCCTGGTCGCCTGGCTGCGCGACCTGTTGTGACCACCGCCGTCCATGGAGCGGGACATGAACGGATTCATCGCCCGGTTCCTGAGCGACGAGCGCGGCGCGACCGCCATTGAATACGGTCTGATCTGCGGCTTGATCTTCGTCGCCATCCTGGGCGGTTTGAACGCCCTGGGGGGGGCCAACGGCGCCCTCTACAAAGACGTCATGCAGAAGATCGCGGACGCCCTGGGACGCTGACGCGTTCCCGCAGCGCGATCAGGCCGGATCGCCCTCCTCCCCCGTCAACTCCTTGACCCCCAAGGCGTCGGCCAGCCGGACCTTGGCCGAGCCGCGCGGCAGCGGCTTCTGCTGGCTCTCGTGCGGCTTCCAACCGGCCAGGTGAATGATTTCGAAGGTGGCGGAGATCCGCCCGTCCGCGTCGCCGTAGCGTTCGGCGTAAAGATGCGCCGCACGGCTGATGATTGCGCGATTCAGGGGGCGGATCGGCCCGTGCAGCACATTGGTCTCGCCCATGGCGCGGAGATCGCGGACCAGGGCGAACATGTCCGGATAGCGCACCACGAAACGGTCCACGTCCGAGACCGGCAGGGCGAAGCCGGCGCGTTGGAGAAGGGCGGCCCCGTCATAACCGTCGGCGAAGGGCGAAACACGCGCCTGGGCCCCGCCGCGTTCGGCCAGCTCGGCCTCGGTCAGGACGGCCCGGAGCTCCTTCAGGGCGCCCGCCCCGAACAAGGCGCCCAGAAACAGCCCGTCCGGTTTCAAGGTGCGCCGGATCTGGGCCAATGCGCCGGGCAGGTCGTTGGCCCAGTGGAGATTGAGCAGGGAGACGATCAGATCCGTCGTCCCGTCTTCCAGCGGCAGGGCGTCGCGACCGGGCGCGGCCCGCTCGGCCCGCGAGGTCGGAGCGACGATCCGCCCCACCCGATCCGCCGCTTCGCTGGACGCGAGGGCCCGGGCGAAGGGGCCCGGATGGGCGGACAGATCGACCGCGACGGGAAAGTCGCGCAATATGGCCTCGAGACTGCCGACCGCGTTTTCGGCCGCGCGGACGTGAAGAAAATCGGCCTGCGTCAGCCGCCTTTCAGACCGCGCCAGTCGCGCCTCTCGACGCCCGGCGTCAAAGATGCGCGGGGGGGCGGTCGTCGGCGGCACGGCGTCGGGGCCGGAGGAGGGGGAAAGGCTCATGGACCTTCAGGATGGGGGTTTGGGGCGCGCCTGGGAAGGGGCGGCGCGTCATTTGCGGCGGGCCGGCCTGGACTTCGCGCGGGGACTGGCCGATCTGGTCCTGCCGCCCCTGGCGCATGACAGCCCCGAGGCCACGGCCGCTGCCGGCCTGACGCCCGACGCCTGGAGCCGCATACGGTTCTTGGAGGCGCCGGTGTGCGACGGCTGCGGCGCGGCCTTCGAATTCGACGGCGGCCCTTTCGCCGAAACCCGCTGCGCAGCCTGCATCGCCCAACCCTATGTCTTCGCCCGCGCCCGCGCCGCCTGCGTCTATGACGAGGCGTCCCGAAGCCTGATCCTGCGCTTCAAACACGGGGACCAGCAGCAGTTCGCCGCCCTGTTCGCGCGCTGGATCAGCCGAGCGGGCGCTGAACTGGTCGCTGAGGCCGACGCCGTGGTCCCCGTGCCCCTGCACCCGTTGCGACTGCTGTCGCGCCGGTTCAACCAGGCCGCCGAGATCGCCCGCCCCCTGGCCCGGCGCGCCGGGCTGGATTATCTGCCCGACGCCCTGATCCGGGCCAGCCATACGGCGAGCCAGGGCGGCAAGAGCCGCCGCGGCCGACGGCTGAACGTGAAAAAGGCCTTCGCCGTGACCGAGGCCGGGCGACGCCGCCTGAAGGGACGCCGCATCCTTCTGATCGACGATGTGTTGACCACGGGCGCGACCGGCGAGGCCTGCGCGCGCGCCCTGCTCGACGCCGGGGCGCGGGCCGTGGATCTAGCCGTGATCGCACGGGTGCGAAACGCCCGTGAACTGACTATGTAGTTCCTATCGCTCCCCGCGCGGCTCGCTGCTTGAGGGACGCCCTTATCTGGAGTTCTGATTTGGCTGACGTCGTCATCTACACCAAGCCCGGCTGCCCCTATTGCTACAGCGCCATGGCGCTGCTGAAGAAGAAGGGCGTCGACTATTCGGAGATCGTCGCCTCCAACGACCCCGAAAAGAAGGCCGAGATGGTCGAGAAGTCGGGCGGGCGCATGACCTTCCCCCAGATCTTCATCGACGGTCAGCACGTCGGCGGCTCGGACGACATCCACGCCCTGGACCGCGACGGCAAGCTCGACCCGCTTCTGACGGCCTGATGCGATGAGCGGCGGGCTCGACATCGCCCTGATCCAGACCCGCACGCCGGCGACGGCCGAGGCGGCTTTGGCCCATGTCGAGCCCCTGATCCGCGAGGCGGCGGCGGGCGGGGCGAAATTCGTCCTGACGCCGGAAGGGACCAATCTCCTGGAGCAGCGCCGCGACCGACGCGACGCCGCGATAACGGATGAAGAGGCTGACGTCGCCGTCCTGGGCCTGCGCCGTCTGGCGGCGGAGCTGGGGATCTGGCTGCTGATCGGCTCGGCCATCGTTCGGTCCGGCCAAACGGGCGACGGGCGAGCGGCCAACCGGTCGCTGCTGGTCGATCCGGCGGGCGCGATCACGGCCCGGTACGACAAGCTGCACGTCTTCGACGTCGAACTGCCCAATGGCGAAAAATATCGCGAAAGCGCCACGGTGCGGCCCGGCGACGGGGCGGCGGTCGCCGACACGCCCTGGGGGCGGCTGGGCCTGACCATCTGCTACGACATCCGCTTCCCCCACCTGCACCGCCAGCTGGCCAAGGCCGGGGCCTCGATGATCGCCGTGCCCGCCGCCTTTACGGTTCCGACCGGAGAAGCCCATTGGGAGGTGCTGCTGCGCGCGCGGGCCATAGAAGCCGGCGCCTTCGTCCTGGCCCCGGCCCAGGGCGGGCTACATGAGGACGGTCGCCGCACCTGGGGCCGCTCGACGGTCGTGGGCCCCTGGGGCGAGATTCTGGCCAAGGCGGATCACGACGACCCTTGCGTTCTTAAGGCCAAGCTGGACATGGAGGCGGCGGCCAAGGCCCGAACGGCCGTGCCCGCTCTGACCCACGATCGCGACTTTCTGCCCGCCCGCTGATTCAGCCCCTGACCACCCATGATCCGATACGCTCTCAACTGCGATCAGGCCCACGGTTTCGAAGCCTGGTTCGGCTCGTCCGCCGACTATGACGACCAGGCCGCGCGCGGTCTGGTCGAATGCCCCTTCTGCGGCTCGCGTTCGGTGCAGAAGGCGATCATGGCCCCGGCGGTCAGCGGCACGCGCAAGTCAGACGCGGCCCCCGAGATCGCGGCCCGGA
This sequence comes from Brevundimonas sp. GW822-FHT03E11, assembly GCF_058801445.1. Classification (NCBI taxonomy): domain Bacteria; kingdom Pseudomonadati; phylum Pseudomonadota; class Alphaproteobacteria; order Caulobacterales; family Caulobacteraceae; genus Brevundimonas; species Brevundimonas sp. GW822-FHT03E11. The sequence goes on from NZ_JBXANG010000002.1 coordinate 280,176, forward strand.
TGCAGACCATGATGATGGAGGCCGCGCGCGAGGTGCGCGCCCATGTCGAGGCGAACTTCGACTATGTCGGCGACGCCTTCGCCCGCGAGGCCCGCGACATCCATGAAGGCCGGTCCGAAAAGCGCGAGATCTACGGCGAGGCCACGCCCGCCGAGGTGAAGAAGCTGAAGGAGGACGGCGTCCCGGTCGCCCCCCTGCCCGCCCCGCCGCCGGACCCCTCCAAGGTCAACTGAGGTGACCTCGGGGGAGGAGCGGTATCAGGAGTTCGCGCCGCCAGCGGCCCTGCGGCCCTTCGTCCGCGTGATCTGGACCTACGCCGCCCCCGATCCCAGTCCAACCGTCCAGCGCATCGCGCCTGACGGCTGCCCCGAACTGGTGTTCGACCTCGGCGCCCCCTACGCCGAACAGGGCGAGGACGGTGCTTTCCACCTGCAGCCCCCGGCCCTGTTCGCCGGACAGATGACCTGTCCCCTGGCCATGAAGCCGACCGGTCCCATCGAACTGGTGTCCGTCCGGTTCGAACCGGACGGGGCGCGTGACTTTCTGGGTCGACCGCTGGTCGAGGCGACCGACAGACGGCTGGACATGGTCGAACGCCTCATCGGGTTCGATCCGCCGCCGGGCGATCCGACGGGCCAGGCGGAGGCCTTCGTCGCCTGGCTGACCCGCCAGAAGCAGCACGGGGACTGGACGATCGACCCGATCGTTCGCCCAGAGATCGATGAGGCGGCCGCCGAGCGGCCCGCGCCGCCTCGGTCGTCGGGGGCGCAACGGGCGCTTCAGCGGCGCTTCGCCGACCGGGTCGGTGTCTCGCCCCGCCTGCTGCGTTCGATTTTCCGCTTTCGCCGGGTGTTCGACCACGCCGCACAGCCGGACGGCGAGGCTCAGAGCTGGCTCGAAGCGGGGCTACAGGCCGGCTATTTCGACCAACCGCAGATGGCCCGCGATTTCCGGCGCTTCCTGGGCTGCACCGCCACGGAATGGGCCCGGGAGCAGCACGCCCTGGCCCGAGCCATAGCGTCGCAAACCTACAAGCCGTCGAGCCCGCACGCCGCCTAGCCTGTCGACATCGACCGGAGAGGGAAACCCACCATGCTGACCCCGCTGCTTCTCGCCGCCGCCCTTCAGACCGCGCCGGATCTGCGTCCCGATCTGGGCTGGATGGCCGGCTACTGGCTGTCCTGCGAACCGGGCCGCGAAGTGTCCGAGACCTGGACCGATCCACGCCTGAACCTGATGCTGGGGACCTCGCTGACCGTCCGCGGCGGACGGGCCGGGTGGGAGCTGTCGCGCATCGCCCCGGTCGATCCGAACCCGGCCGCGCCCCTGGCCTATTTCGCCCAGCCGGAGGGCCAGCCTGCCGCCGTCTTTCCGGTGATCGTCTCCGGGCCCAGCCGGGTGGTGTTCGAACAGGCGGCCGACGACGACTTTCCAAAACGGGTCGTCTATGAACGCGACGGCGATGTCCTGAACGCCCGGATCGAAGGCGTGCTGGACGGCCAGGAGAGGATTATTCGATGGCGGTTCCAGAAGGCGGAGCTGAACGCGCGCTGCCCCAGCTAGTCTGGCGGCCCATGCGGCCGGGCGATATCGACGCCGTGGTCGAGATCGCCCGTCTGTCCTTCCCCGATCATTTCGAGGCAGGGGCCTGTTTCGAGAACCGGCTGGCCCTTTATCCGCGCGGCTGTTTCGTCCTGGCGGACGGGGACGCCCCGGCGCAGGGCTATCTGATCGCCTATCCCTGGCGGGCCGACGGGGCGCCGCCCTTGAACACGGTGATCGAAGGCCTGCCGACGGACCCGGCTGTCCTCTATCTACACGACCTGGCCCTGCACCCCGAGACGCGGGGCGGCGGGCTGACGCACGCGGTGGTCGAACGGCTGGCGGAACTGGCGACGGAGGACGGCTGGCCCGCCGTCGCCCTGGTGGCCGTCAATGACGCCGTCGCCTTCTGGTCCCGCCACGGCTTCGTTGAGCAGACGGCGCCGGGCATGGCCGCCAAATTGGCCAGCTACGGCGCCGACGCCCGCTATATGGTGCGTCGTCTCTAAAACTGGTTCAGCAGGCGACGCCCGCCGGCCTTGACGAACAGGCGGCGTTCGGAAGCAGGCAGCTGATAATAGGCGCGGCGCCGCATTTCCCGCTCGCACACCTGCGGCAGCCCCAGGTCGCTAGGCGTCAGAACCGCCCGATGCTGGGCGCACCAGTCTCGGCTGGCCGTCTGAATTCGATCGGCCAGAACCGCTGCGTCCCCCGTCCGGCCCATGCTCAGCCCCTTGGCGTCCACGCGCATGTCCGGCGCGCCGCCGGGCGCCAGAACGGCCGCCGCCAGCATCAATCCCATTAAGCCCGTCATCATCGTCTCCCTTGTCCAAACGGTCACGCCGTCGAGGGGTAGAGGAGTGGGCTCGACCGCGCGGATGCGGCGTCCGGAATGAAATATCGGTAAGGCGGCGGCAGGCGGCGAAACGCCCGCTCTGGTCTTTCCGTCCACATGGCTGTAAGAGGCGCGCGCTCCCTGCACGCCTTTTCATGACCAGCGGCCGCCCGCATCTCGGCCGCGCCTTTTCGCGATTATCAAATGAACCTGCGCAACGTCGCCATCATCGCCCACGTCGACCACGGCAAGACGACCCTGGTGGACCAACTTCTGGCCCAGTCCGGCGTCTTCCGAGCCAATGAGGCGACGACCGAGCGCGCCATGGACTCCAACGACCAGGAGAAGGAACGGGGCATCACCATCCTGGCCAAATGCACCTCGGTGCTCTGGAACGGCGAGGCCGGCGAAACCCGGATCAACATCATCGACACCCCCGGCCACGCCGACTTCGGCGGCGAGGTGGAGCGGATTCTGGGCATGGTGGACGGCTGCGTCCTGCTGGTCGACGCCGAGGAAGGCGTCATGCCCCAGACCAAGTTCGTGCTGACCAAGGCGCTGAAGATGGGCCTGCGCCCCATCCTCTGCATCAACAAGGTCGACCGCGCCCACGCCGATCCGGACCGGGTCCACAACGAGACCTTCGACCTGTTCGCCGCCATCGGCGCGACCGACGAACAGCTGGACTTCCCCCACATCTACGCCTCGGGCCGCAACGGCTGGGCGACGCTGGACCTGAACCAGCCGAACGACAATCTGGCGCCCCTGTTCGACCTGATCGTCCGTCACGTCCCGCCGCCCAAGCAGCAGCAGAACGTCGACAAGCCGTTCCAGATTCTGAACGTCCTGATCGAATCCGACCCCTTCCTGGGCCGTCTGCTGACGGGCCGGATCGAGAGCGGCAAGGCCGTGCCCGGCATGGCCATCAAGGCCCTGGACCGCGACGGCAAGGAGATCGAGCGCGGTCGCATCACCAAGGTCCTGGCCTTCCGCGGCCTGAAGCGCCAGCCGCTGGACGAGGGCTCCGAGGCCGGCGACATCGTCGCCATCGCGGGCATGTCCAAGGCGACCGTGGCCGACACCCTGTGCGCCCTGGAAGTCACCGAGGCCCTTCCCGCCCAGCCGATCGACCCGCCGACCATCTCGATGACCGTCTCGGTCAACGACAGCCCCCTGGCCGGTCGCGAGGGCGACAAGGTCCAGTCGCGCGTCATCCGCGACCGCCTGCTGAAGGAGGCCGAGGCCAACGTCGCCATCCGCGTCACCACCACCGAAGGCGGCGACGCCTATGAGGTGGCCGGCCGCGGCGAACTGCAGCTGGGCGTTCTGATCGAGAACATGCGCCGCGAAGGCTTCGAACTGTCGATCTCGCGTCCGCGCGTGGTCTTCCAGGAAGGGCCCAACGGCGAGAAGATGGAGCCGATCGAGGACGTCATGATCGACGTCGACGACGAATTCTCGGGCATCGTCATCGAGAAGCTGTCGGCCCGTAAGGCCGAAATGACTGACATGGGTCCGTCGGGCGCCGGCAAGACCCGTATCCAGCTGAAGTGCCCGTCGCGCTCCCTGATCGGCTATCAGGGCGAGTTCCTGACCGATACGCGCGGTTCGGGCGTGCTGAACCGGGTGTTCAGCCACTATGAGCCGCACAAGGGCGCCATCGCCGGCCGTCTGAAGGGCGTGCTGATCTCGAACTCCGACGGCGAGACCGCCGCCTTCGCCCTGTGGAACCTGGAAGACCGCGGCGTCATGTTCGTCGGCGCCGGCGAAAAGACCTACCAGGGCATGATCATCGGCGAAAACGCGCGCTGGGACGACCTGGACGTCAACCCGATCAAGGGCAAGCAGCTGACCAACGTCCGCGCCGCCGGCAAGGACGAGGCCGTGCGCCTGACCCCTGCGCGCCAGATGTCGCTGGAACAGGCCATCGCCTATATCGACGACGACGAGCTGGTCGAGGTGACGCCGAAGTCCATCCGTCTGCGCAAACAGGTGCTGAACCCGTCGTTCCGCAAGAAGCGCGTTCGCCCCGAGTAATCCTTCACTGACGCATAGGGGTTCGGCGCCTATATGGGCCGGACATGACCCTCGTTCCGCCCAGTCTGGATGACCGCCTTGACGAGGCCGCCCGCGCGAAAGACCCGCGCGCGGCGGTCTCTGTCGTTCTGCGCGAAGCCTATGACGTCGCCCGCGCTCGCGCCGAGCGCAAGCTGGACGGCGGAATGAAGGGGCGGGAAGTCGCCCGCCTCTACGCCAGGGCCGCCGACGACATGCTGTCGGCCCTGTGGCGCGTGGCGACCGAGGTCCTGTTCCCGGTTTCCCCGGTCGAGAGCGAGCGTCTGTCCCTGGTGGCCGTGGGCGGTTACGGCCGGGGCGTGCTGGCGCCCTATTCCGACCTGGACCTGTTGTTCCTGCGGCCCGCCAAGGCGACGCCGCGCGGGGGCACAGTGATCGAATTCGTCCTTTATGTTCTGTGGGATCTGGGCATCAAGGTCGGGCCTTCCGTGCGATCGGTGGAGGAGTGCCTGAGCCTGTCGCGCACGGACATGACGGTGCGGACCACCCTCTTGGAGGCGCGCCATCTGGCGGGGGACGCGCGCCTGTCCGAGCTGATGATCGGCCGGTTCCGCGACATGGTGGCCAAGGCCGACCCCCGTCCCTTCATCGCCGCCAAGCTGGAGGAACGCGCCGCCCGGCACCAGAAGGCCGGCGTGACCCGTTACAAGGTCGAGCCGAACGTCAAGGACGGCAAGGGAGGCTTGCGCGACCTCAACACCCTGTACTGGATCGCCCGATCCCTGGCGCCGGACAGCCGACTGGGCGCGGCGGTGATGGACGAACTGTTCACCCCGCGCGAACGCCGGACGTCCGACGACGCCTTCGACTTCCTGTGGCGAGTGCGGATCCATCTGCATCTGGTCGCCGGGCGGGCGGAGGAGAAGCTGACCTTCGACATGCAGCCCGAGGTCGCCCGGCGCATGGGCTGGCAGGGTCGGGGCGACGAGCCGGCGGTCGAGCGGTTCATGCGGCGCTATTTCCTCTACGCTCGTGACGTCGGCGCCCTGACGCGGGCCATGTCGGCCAAGCTGGAGGCGCGGCACCAGAAGACGGCCCAGGGTCTGTCGCGCCTGATCGCCTTTCGACCCAGTCGCCGAAAACTGGACATCGAGGGCTTCTGGATCGACCAGGGGCGGCTGTCGGTCGAGGACGCCTCGGTGTTCGAACGCGATCCGGTCAAGCTGTTGACCCTGTTCGTCTGCGCCGACCGGCACGATCTCGACCTGCACCCCGACGCCTTCTCCGCCGTGACCCGCTCCCTGTCGCTGGTGACGCCCCGTCTGCGACGCGATCCGGTGGCGTCGCGGGCCTTCCTTGACGTCCTGGCGCATGGTCAGAGGCCCTATCGCACCCTGACCATCATGAACGAGACGGGGCTGCTGGGGCGGTTCCTGCCGGAATGGGGGCGGATCGTCGGCCAGACCCAGTTCAACATGTACCACGCCTATACGGTGGACGAGCACACCCTCCAGGCCATCGGCGTCATCAACGACATCGCCCGGGGCAAGTTGAAGGCCGACCACCCGATGGCCAGCGAGATCGTGCACCTGATCTCGGACATGGAAGCCCTGATGCTGGGCATGCTGCTGCACGACGTCGGCAAGGGGGGCGAGCGCGGCCAGCTGGAGGACGGGGCCATCGCCGCGCGCCGGGCCTGCGAGCGACTGGGCGTCGATCCGCGCCGCATCGAACTGGTGGTCTGGCTGGTGCGCAGCCACCTGGCCCTGTCCGACTACGCCCAGAAGCGCGACCTGTCCGATCCGGGCACCATCCGCGCCTTCGCCGAACTGGTGGGCGATCCGGAGCGGCTGCGGATGCTGCTGGTCCTGACCGTGGCCGACATCCGCGCCGTTGGGCCGGGGGTCTGGAACGGCTGGAAGGGCCAACTGATGCGGACCCTCTATGACCAGGTCGCCGCCCTGTTCCGGGGCGAAGACGTGGCGCGCGCGGATCCGCTGGCGGCCCATCCGGCCCTGGTGGAGCGGGCGCGCCAGACCGGCGCCGCCGCCCAGGCCGCCCCCCTGACGCCGGTCGAGGGTCTGCCGGTCCAGGCCACGGAAATCTCCATCGCCGCCCTGGACCGGCCCGGCCTGTTCGCCGACCTGGCCCAGACCATGGCCGCCCTGGGCGCCGACGTCACGGACGCCCGGGTGGCGACCACGGACGAGGGAGTGGTGCTGGACGTCTTTCGGGTTCAGGACGGGGCGGGCCTGCCCTACGGCCAGGCCGAGCCGCGCCGGCTGAACGCCCTGATCGAGGCGCTGGAGAAGGCCGCGCGCGGCGAGGGCCGCATCGGCAAGGCGCCCGCCCCCGCCGGCAACGCCAGAAAGGCCGCCTTCGAGGTCCGGCCCGTGGTCATGGTCGATCACCACGCCAGCGAGACCGCCACCGTGGTCGAGGTCTCGGGCGCCGACCGGCCCGGCCTGCTTGCGGCCCTGTCGCGGGTCTTCAGCGACGAAGGGCTGAACATCCGCTCGGCCCATGTCGCCTCCTATGGCGAGCGGGCGGTGGACAGCTTCTATGTGGTCGATCGCAAGGGTCGGAAGATCACCTCGGAACAGCGGGTCGCCGAACTGCGCGCGGCCCTGGAAGCGGTACTGGACAGCCGCGCCCCGGCGCCGGAGGGCCGCAAGGTCGCCTCGGCCCGCGCCAGCGCGCGCGACGTCTCCGAACTGGGGCGGCGGACCCGCGCCAAATCCGTATCGCCGCCGACGGAAGCGCGCTAAGCCTCGCCTTTCTCCAGCCTTCCTCCCCCGGTCCGCATGAGCCTCGCCCGCAACACCCTGGTTCAGTCCAGCCTGACCCTGGGCAGTCGAATTCTGGGATTTGTCCGCGACATGGCGCTGGCGGCGCGCTTCGGCCAGGGGCCGATGATGGACGCCTTCACCACGGCCTTGATGCTGCCCAACATGTTCCGCCGCCTGTTCGCCGAGGGCGCCTTCGCCCAGGCCTTTGTCCCCGTCTACGGCGGGGTCCGGGCGCGCGAGGGCGAAGAGGCCGCCGCCGTCACCGCATCCGAGGCGCTCAGCTTCATGCTGGCGGTGGTCGCCGGCTTCTGCATCCTGCTTCAGGTCGTGATGCCCTGGATCATGCCCTGGCTGCTGTCGGCCTATCAGGGTCGACCCGAGGTGCTGCGCGCCGCTGTGATCGCGACCCAGCTGGCCATGCCCTATCTGGCCTGTATGACCGCGGCCTCGCTGCTGTCAGGGGTGTTGAACACCGGCGGACGGTTTGCGCTGTCGGCCGCCGTACCGGTGTTTCTGAACCTGTGCACCCTGGCCGCCCTGCTGCCGCCGATGTTCCTGCCGATCCCGCAGGAGACCGTGCTGCTGATGGTGACGGCTGCGGTGACGGTGTCAGGCGTCATTCAGACGGGCCTCTTGTGGTGGGGCGTGCGGCGGCTGGGCGTGCGACTCAGGATCGGCCTGCCCCGGATCACGCCCAATGTCCGCCACACCCTGGCTCTGGCCGTGCCCGGCGCCCTGGCGGGAGGCGCCCTGCAGATCAACTCCCTGGTGTCGCAGTTCCTGACCGGATCGGACGAAGGCGCGCGGTCGGTGCTCTATAACGCCGACCGGCTGTACCAGCTTCCCCTAGGTCTGGTCGGGGTCGCCATCGGCCTCGCTTTGGTGCCGCGCCTGACCAAGGCCTTCGTCTCCGGGGATCACGTGGGCGGGCAGAAGACGCTGGATGACGGGATCAACCTGGCCATGGCCTTCACCCTGCCGGCCGCCGTGGCCCTGTTCGTCATCCCCTTCTTCATCATCGACGCCACGGTGACGCGCGGCGCCTTCACCAGCGCCGACGCCGCCCGAACCGCCGATGTGCTGCGCCAATTCGCCTGGGGCGTGCCGGCCTTCGTCCTGGCCAAGGTTCTGACCCCGCCCTTCTTCGCGCGCCAGGACACGCGCCGGCCGATGATCTTCGCGGTGGTCAGCGTGGTCATCACCGTCGTCCTAGGCTCGGGCCTGTTCTTCTGGTTCAGCGCCCAGGGCTGGGACGGGGTGCTGGGCCTGGCGATCGCCACCAGCGTCTCGGCCTGGATCAATGTCGGCCTGTTGGCCGGGGTTCTGGTTCGCGAGAACAGCTGGCGGCCGTCGCCGGCCTTCGTTTCCCGGCTCTCGCGCGTCCTGGCCGCCAGCGCGGTCATGGCCGGCCTGCTGCTGCTGGCGGGGATCAACTACGGACTGCTCAGCCGTTTGTTTCTGGCCAAGGAGATCGCCGTGCTGGTGGTCTGCGGCCTGGGCGCGGGCGTCTATGGCGTCTGTCTTCTGGCCTTCCGCGCCGTCACCGTGGCGGAGCTGAAGGCGACCCTGCGCCGCGAGCCCGGCGGTTCGGCCGCCTCCGGTCTGGACTGAACCTCTTCGAGGCGATAAGCGCGAGCCATGATCCTTTCGGGCCTGATCTCCACCTGGCGATGGCGCGGCTGAACCGCCGCCCCCTTCGTCACGCCTGATTCCGACTTTCCGAGACCCGACCCCATGACCGATCAAACCCCTCCGGCCCTCTACACCGGCCCGCGCCGTATCCTGTCCGGCATCCAGGCCTCCGGCGCCCTGCACCTGGGCAACTATCTGGGCGCCCTGAAGCGGTTCGTCGAACTGCAGGACCAGGGCGCGCCGGTCTTCGTCTTCGTCGCAGACCTGCACGCCATCACCGTCTGGCAGGAGCCCGACAAGCTGGCGGCCCAGACGCGCGAGATCGCCGCCGCCTATCTGGCCTCGGGTCTGGACCCGGCCCGGTCGATCATCTTCCCGCAATCGGCCGTGCGCGCCCATGCCGAACTGGCCTGGATGTTCAACTGCGTCGCCCGCCTGGGCTGGCTGGACCGGATGACCCAGTTCAAGGAGAAGTCGGGCAAGCACAAGGAGCGGGCCTCGGTCGGCCTCTATACCTATCCCGTGCTCCAGGCCGCAGACATCCTGCTGTACAAGGCCACGGAAGTGCCGGTCGGCGAGGACCAGAAACAGCATCTGGAACTGACCCGCGACATCGCCGCCAAGTTCAACAACGACTTCGGCGCGCCCGGCTTCTTCCCCCTGCCCGATCCGGTGATCCAGGGACCGGCGACCCGGGTCATGAGCCTGCGCGACGGGGCGGCCAAGATGTCCAAGTCGGACCCGTCCGACAACAGCCGCATCAATCTGACCGACGACGCCGACACGATCGCCGCCAAGATCCGCAAGGCCAAGACCGACCCGGAGCCCCTGCCGGAAACCCTGGACGGTCTGAACGACCGGCCGGAGGCCAAGAACCTGGTGGCCATCTACGCCGCCCTGGCCGGGCTGACGCGCGAACAGGTGATCGAACAGTTCGGCGGCCAGGGCTTCGGCGCCTTCAAGCCGGCTCTTGCGGACCTCGCCGTCTCGGCCCTGGCGCCGGTCACGGCCGAGATGCGCCGGCTGATGGACGATCCCGTAGAGATCGACCGGGTGCTGAAGGCCGGGGCCGAGCGCGCCGCCGAAATCGCCGATCCGGTGGTGGAAGAGGTCAAGAAAATCGTCGGCTTCTGGCGGGCTTAGGCGGCCGGCGGTTTCCGGACGCGGCGTTGCGGCGACCGGTTCCGCCGCCGCGTCTCCGGGACTAGAAGCCCCGCCATGAGCCATCCCCTCGATCGCGCCGTCTGGAACGCCCTGACCACCCGTCTGTCGTCCTTCGCGACGCCGGAGTCCGATACGCGCGCCGTGCGGATCGACCCCGAGGTGGGGGTCTTTCTGTCCGCCGCCGACGCCTCGCCCCAGAGCCGCGCCCGGCTGAGCGAACTGGCGCGACTCCATCCAGGCGCGGGCCTGGTCGAGCGCGCCGACGGACCTATGGCCGACGTCCTGCCGGACGGGATCGCCGTGGCTCGCCGCATCAACCTGGTGCAGATGACCGCCGGAGCCCTGACCCCGTCCAAGGCCCCGACCATCGCCTTCGAGACCCTGACTGCGGCCGACGCCCCGGCCATGCTGGCCCTGGCGACCCTGACCCGGCCCGGCCCCTTCCGTTCGAGAACGCGCGAACTGGGCCCCTTCGTCGGGATCAGGCGCGACGGCGAACTGGTCGCCATGGCGGGTCGGCGGCTGCGCGTGGACGGCTTCACCGAACTGAGCGGGGTCTGCACCCACCCCGACCATCGCGGCCAGGGCTATGCGGCCGCCCTGTCGCGGGCGGTGGTCGGCGAGATCCTCGCCTCGGGCGAGGCGGCCTTCCTGCACGCCTTCGCCGACCATCCGGCGACCATCGCCTTTTACCAGTCTCTGGGCTTCGAGGTTCGGGCGCCGATGGTCTATACGATCCTGGCCGACTGAAGGAGGAGATCACCATGGGGGTTTATGAGGCGAAGGTCGCCTGGAGCCGCGGCGATCAGCCCTTCCTGGACAAGCGTTACAGCCGCGCCCATTCCTGGACCTTTGACGGCGGGGCGGTCGTGCCGGGGTCCTCGGCGCCGGCCAGCGTGCCCCTGCCGATGTCCGATCCTTCCGCCGTCGATCCCGAAGAGGCGATGATCGCCTCCCTGTCCAGCTGCCACATGCTGTGGTTCCTGGCCTTCGCCGCCAACGCCGGCCTGGTGGTCGACACCTATGTCGACGAGGCTTTCGGCAAGATGGGCAAGAACGACCAAGGGCGCGGCTATATCGCCGAAGTGACCTTGAACCCATGCACCAGTTTCACGGGTCGCGTGCCGACGCAGGACGAGTTGGACGCCTTGCACCACCAGGCCCACGACCATTGCGAAATGGCCCACTCCGTACGCGCGACGATCACGACGATCGCGACGATCGGCTGACCTAGCCGTTCAGCGCCATTGCCATGAAGACCGGCGCGCCGAGAATGCCGACCGCCCCGACGAGCGCAACAAGGCCGCCCAGAACGAGCAGCCCTTTGAGCGCGATGGATGTCTTGGCGGAAACTTGCATGCGCACAACCTAGCCTGATCAGACTCGCGCGGAAGGCGACATGTTGTCGCCGCGCCAATCAGGCCGCGCGCTGCGTCTCCTCCTCCACCAGCGAGCGGAACAGGGCGTGGCCGGCGATCATGCCGTCCGAGGTCGCCAGGGTGATGTTGGACGCGGCCCGCGCCAGGTCGCCGGCGGCGAAGACGCCCGGCTGGGTCGTCTGCTGCATCCCGTCCACCTTGATCACCCGGCCCATGGGCGTGTCGGTCATTTCGCACCCCAGGCGCTCGGCGAAAGGATTGCCGACCTGGATCTGGGCGCCGACGAAGAGGGCCTTTAACGCCACAAACCGCCCGTCGGCCAGGCGCGCGCCCGTCAGGGTGGGGGCGTCCCCCTCCAGCCGCTCTATGGGCGTGGTCTCGATGGTCACGCCGCGCCGGTACAGCAGATGGGCGTCCTCGGGCGACAGTCCGACCTCCAGCCCCATGAACAGGGTGACCTGGCCCCACTCCGCCACGGTGGCGGCGTACTGGACCGCATGGTCGCCGCGCCCCAGCACCCCGATCGAGCCGCCGCCGATCTCATAGCCGTGGCACCAGGGACAGTGGAGCGCCGTCCGGCCCCAGCGTTCCTTGACGCCCGGAATGTCCGGCAGCACGTCCTCGACCCCGTGCGACAGCAGCAGACGGCGGCCGGTGGTCCGCGTCCCGTCGGCGAAGACGACCGAAAAGCCGCCGTCGATCCGCTCGACCTCGACCGCCTCGGCCATGCGAAAGGCTGCGGTAGGATAGGCGGCGACCTGGGCCCGAGCGGCGGCGGCGATCTCGGCCCCCGGCCTGCCGTCCTGGCTCAAAAACCCATGGGCGCGCGCGGCGAACCTGTTGCGCGGCTTTCCGTCGTCAATGACCAGCACCCGACGACGGGCGCGGACCAGTTGCTGGGCGGCGGACAGGCCGGCGTAGGAGCCGCCCAGGATCAGGGCTTCGTGCGGCATGGGCTCACTCGGGACGATGGAGGTTGAGATGGGCATTCAGCAGATCCTTTTTGGGTGGTCGGCCATTCGGCGCGCGAAGTCCGCCGCCAGATCGGCCAGGGTGATCTCGTTCAGCCGTGCGACCAGCAGGGCGCGGGCCTCGGCGTAGGTCTCGGCCAGGGCGTCGTTGACCGCCGCCTCGACCAGACAACCGTCGGCCTCGACCGGCGGGGTTTCGGGAAACAGACCGGGCTCGCCCAGGGCCGTATTGACCTGGCCAAGGGTGACCTGATCCAGGGGCCGGGCCAGCCGCCAGCCGCCACCACGCCCCTTTTCCGAGACCACCAGCCCCTGTTCGCGCAGACCCGCCATGGTCCGGCGCACCACGACTGGATGGGTCGACAGGCAGACAGCCAGCTGATCCGACGTCATGGACGCGCCGGTCCTCGCCTCGTACTCGGCCATGTGCAGCAGGGCGTGGAGAATGTTGGAGAGGCGGGAGTCCCTTTTCATGTAACTTCAATTGTTACGTGAGGGGCCCGACGTCAAGACGGGAGCTGGGGGTATTTTTCAGACGTGCGGCGCGACGTCGGTCAGAAAGGCGCGGAAGCGGCGCAGGGATTCCTCGGTCAGGTCCGGGTCGTGGCGCATCGGGCCGTTGTTGGTCGGTTCGTCGAAGGCGTGGGTGCCGGCGGCGACCCAGCTCTCGACCTCGGCGCCGCAGTTGCGGATCATGGCGTTGACCAGTTCGGCGTTGCGCACCGTGGTCAGATGGTCGCGTTTGCAGGTGACGGCCAGCACCCGGGGGCAATGCCGCCAGGGCTTCATCCGGTTGAAGGCGAAGGGCCCGATATAGGGATAGGCCAGCCAGACGGCGCGAACACCCGACAGGTCGGCCGCGCCGGGATCGGCCACGCCCAGGGTGTTGGGCGCAGGGCCGGCGCTCATCATCTCCATGATCGACCAGCCGCCGTGGCTCCAGCCGGCTAGGGCCAGCCGGGTCGCGTCCACGTCCGGTCGGGCCGAAATCCCCTGGATCGCCGCCAGGACGTCGCCGGCCCGCTCGTATCCCCGGAAGGCCAGGCCGGTGCAGACCGCCGTCAGGGTGAAGGCCCGGCCCCATCCGCGCGGCCCATAGGAATCGACGATGAAGGCCCGCCAGCCGGCCGCCTTCGCCGCCTCCGCATAGCGGGGCAGATGGCTGCGCAGACCGCCGCAGCCGTGGAACAGCAGGACCGCTGGGCGGGGCCGGTCGTCGTCGGGCCCGACGACGGTCAGGTGGGGTTCGAGGCGGGCCCAGCGGCGTTTCAGATCGTCCATCCTGGACATACGCCGCAGCGGCGCGCCGAAAACCAGCCCCCCTTGCGGATTTCGATATTTCGATATATCTGAAAACTCATGAATAGATATATCGAAAAGGAAGCGATGATGAGGACCACGGGGATGTTCTACGGCCGCAACGGATGCGGCGAAAAACACGGCCGTCACGGCTTCGGCCACGGCTTCGGAATGGGGTTGGGGCGAGGCATGCGCGGCGGACGCGGCGCGGGCTTCGGTCCGGGCTGGGGCGGCGAAGGGCGAGGGCGCGGCCATGGGCCCGGACGCCACGGCGGCGGCCGCCTGTTCGATCATGGAACCCTGCGCTGGGTTCTGCTGTCGCTGATCGCGGAAAAGCCCAGCCACGGCTATGAGTTGATCAAGGCGGTCGAGACGAAACTGGGCGGCGCCTATTCGCCCAGCCCCGGCGTCATCTATCCCAGCCTGACCCTACTGGAGGAAATGGGCGCGCTGGACTCCGAGGCCCAGGGCGGCAAGAAACTCTATTCGATCACCGAGGCCGGGCGCGCCCTGCTGGCCGAGAACGAGGCGATCCTGCGCGCCGCCGAGGCCACGATGGACAAGTTCGCCGCCCGCGCCCTCAGGCCGACCGCCATCCAGGACGCCATCGGCCGCCTGCGCCACACGATTCACGGCCGTCTGACGGGCGAGACCGCCCTGACCGAGGCCCAGATTCAGACCATCGCCGCCATACTGAACGAGGCCGCCGACAAGGTGGAACGGGCATGACCGGGCTCTTGCGCATCCCGCGTCGCGTGCGGCACGAGTTGAAGTTCCGCACCCTGACCGTCGCCTTGATCGAGGATCTGACGCCGACCTATCGCCGCATCGTGCTGGAAGGCGCGGATCTGGACGGCTTCGTCTCCCTGGGCTTCGACGACCATGTGAAGATCTTCCCGGTCGCCGAGGGTCAGGCGCCGGTCCTGCCGACGCTCGGGCCGGACGGTCCAGTCTTCGCCGAGCCGCGCCCGGTGATGCGCGACTACACCCCCCGCGCCTATGACGCCGCCGCCCGTCGCCTGACCCTGGACTTCGTCACCGGCCACGGCGGTCCGGCGACCGAATGGGCCATGGCGGCGAAGACCGGCTCGCTCCTGGGCGTCGGCGGGCCGCGCGGCTCCTTCATCGTCCCCACCGCCTATGCCGATCATGTGCTGATCGGCGACGAGACCGCCCTTCCGGCCATCGCCCGCCGTCTGGAGGAACTGCCCGCCGGCGCGCGCGCCCATGTGGTGGTCGAGGTTGCGGATGTGGAGTCGACCTGGACCTTCGAAAGCGCCGCAGATGTCGCCGTCACCTGGGCGATCCGCGACGGCGCGCCCCGAGGCCGCTCCGACGCCTTGCTGACGGCGGCGGATCGGGCCGTGACCGAGGTGGATCGCACGGACGCCTATGTCTGGATCGCCGCCGAATCCGCCGTAACCAAGGCCCTGCGCACACGTGTGCTGACGCTCGGCTTTTCGGCCAAGTCGATGAAGGCCGCCGGCTACTGGCGCCTGGGCGGCGCCGGCGCCCACGAGGTCATCGAGGACTGATCCCCGCCACGCGCAGGGTCAGATTCAGCCGTCCCCCGCCCGGGATCAGGCGCGACGAGCCCGCCAGGACGCGGTCGACCCCGTGCCGGGCCAGTCGCGCCGGCCCGGTCAGGGCGCAGACGTCGCCGCTGTCCAGCCGCAGCGTCGCAGTGCGACCGCCCTCGACCGCCCCGATACGGAACAGGGCCGCCTCGCCCAGCGACACCGAAAGAACCGGAGCCGTCAGGTCCGCCTCGTCCCTGTCCTGGTGCAGGCCCATCTTCGCCCCCTCGCGGTACAGATTGACCAGACAGGCGTCCGGCTGCTGAGGCCCGCCGACGGTCGCCCGCCACAAGTCGAGCAGCACCGGCGGAATATCCGGCCAGGCCCGCCCGGTCTGCGGGTGCGTCGGCTGATAGCGATAGCCGCTGCGGTCCGAGACCCAGCCCAGCGGCCCGAAATTGCTCATCTGCACCGAAAACGGCCGCCCGCCAGGGGTGATCGGCCGATAAAGGGGCGCAGCCTCCAGACGCGCGAACACCGCATCGACCAGATCGGCCTGGGCCGGACCGTCCAGGGCGCCGGGCCACAGGCGGAAGCCTTGAACGGCGGTTTGGACCTCTGAAATCATGCTGAAACCGGGGACATGGCCTCATCCTGCGGGAAAACCGGGGCCGGCGCATCGCTGAATCGCAGAACGCCCTTGCAGGCCTAGGGGACTTTCCCATATCGGGGCCAGCTTCGGAGAAACCCCGCGAAACCTGGGGCTATCCGGCACCATCACGCCAACCCACAGGGGGCGGTCACGCGCGGCGCTTCATCCAAGGCCGCCGCATCGCCCGCCGATACGGAGAGAACAGTACGCCCATGGCCAAGATTATCGGCATCGACCTCGGCACCACCAACTCCTGCGTGGCCGTCATGGACGGCAAGAACCCCAAGGTCATCGAGAACGCCGAAGGCGCCCGCACCACCCCCTCGGTGGTCGCCCTTCAGGACGGCGGCGAGACCCTGGTGGGTCAGCCGGCCAAGCGTCAGGCCGTCACCAACCCGGCCAACACCTTCTTCGCCATCAAGCGCCTGATCGGCCGCAACTTCGACGATCCCGTCGTGGCGAAGGACAAGGGCATGGTGCCCTATGAGATCGTCAAGGGTCCGAACGGCGACGCCTGGGTGCGTGCGCACGGCAAGGACTATTCGCCCCAGCAGATTTCGGCCTTCACCCTGACCAAGATGAAGGAGGCCGCCGAGGCCTATCTGGGCGAGAAGGTGACCCAGGCCGTCATCACCGTCCCGGCCTATTTCAACGACAGCCAGCGCCAAGCCACCAAGGACGCCGGCAAGATCGCCGGTCTGGAAGTCCTGCGCATCATCAACGAGCCGACTGCGGCCGCCCTGGCCTATGGCCTGGAGAAGAACGACGGCCAGAAGATCGCGGTCTATGACCTGGGCGGCGGCACCTTCGACGTCTCCATCCTGGAGATCGGCGACGGCGTCTTTGAGGTGAAGTCGACCAACGGCGACACCTTCCTGGGCGGCGAGGACTTCGACCTGCGCCTGGTCGACTATCTGGCCGACGAGTTCAAGAAGGAGCAGGGCGTCGACCTGCGCCAGGACAAGCTGGCCCTGCAGCGCCTGAAGGAAGAGGCCGAGAAGGCCAAGAAGGAACTGTCCTCGACCACCCAGTACGAGGTCAATCTGCCGTTCATCACCATGAACGCCTCGGGCCCGCTGCACCTGAACATCAAGCTGTCGCGCGCCAAGCTGGAGGCCCTGGTCGACGACCTGGTCGCCCGCACCATCGAGCCGTGCAAGAAGGCCCTGGCCGACGCCGGCCTGAAGGCGTCGGACATCGACGAGGTCGTCCTGGTCGGCGGCATGACCCGCATGCCCAAGGTTCAGGAGGCCGTGAAGGCCTTCTTCGGCAAGGAGCCGCACAAGGGGGTGAACCCCGATGAAGTCGTGGCCCTGGGCGCCGCGGTTCAGGCCGGGGTGCTGCAAGGCGACGTCAAGGACGTGCTGCTGCTGGACGTGACGCCCCTGACCCTGGGCATCGAGACCCTGGGCGGCGTCTTCACGCCCCTGATCGAGCGCAACACCACCATCCCGACCAAGAAGAGCCAGACCTTCTCGACCGCCGACGACAACCAGTCGGCCGTGACGATCCGGGTCTTCCAGGGCGAGCGGCCGATGGCGGCGGACAACAAGCTCCTGGGTCAGTTCGACCTGATGGGCATCCCCCCGGCGCCGCGCGGCATGCCGCAGATCGAGGTCGCCTTCGACATCGACGCCAACGGCATCGTCAACGTCTCGGCGAAGGACAAGGCGACCAACAAGGAACAGTCGATCCGCATCCAGGCCAACGGCGGCCTGTCGGACGCCGACATCGAGAAGATGGTCAAGGAAGCCGAGGCCAACGCCGCCGCCGACAAGGCCCGCAAGGACCTGGTCGAGGCCCAGAACGCCGCCGACAGCCTGATCCACTCGACCGAAAAGGCCCTGGCCGACCACGGCGACAAGGTCGAGGCCGACGTCAAGACCGCGATCGAGACCGCTCTGGCCGATCTGAAGACCGCCCGCGAGGGTACGGACGCCGAGGACATCCGCGCCAAGACCAACACCCTGGTCCAGGCCTCGATGAAGCTGGGCGAAGCCATGTACGCCGCCCAACAAGGCACGCCCGCCGAAGGCCAGCCGGCTGACGACGGCGTGGTGGATGCGGAGTTCGAGGACGTCTCGGACACCGACGAGAAGAAGAGCGCCTGATCCGCAACAGGTCGCTGAAATGATACGGCCCCGCTTGTCTTGCGATAGGCGGGGTCTTTTCATGAAACTTGCATCAAGCGTTCCGGCCCCCATGTCAGCCGGGACACCGCCTTTTCCAGAGCCCGCAGAGGTTCGGGCCGGGCGGCAGGGGAAGTAATGAGGACTGACGCCCGATGGCGCGTGACTATTACGAAATTCTGGGCGTCGAGCGGACGATCGACGCCGCCGGCCTGAAATCGGCCTATCGCAAGCTGGCGATGATCCATCACCCGGACCGGAACGGCGGCTCGGAAGAGTCCATGGCCAAGTTCAAGGAGATTTCCGAGGCCTATACGGTTCTGTCCGACGACCAGAAGCGGGCGGCCTATGACCGGTTCGGCCACGCCGGGGTCAACGGCGGCGGGGGCGGCAATCCCTTCGGTCAGGGCCAGGGCTTCTCCGATCTGAACGACATCTTCTCCCAGGTCTTCGGCGACGCCTTCGGGGACGCTTTCGGCGGCCGCCAGGGCCGGGGCCAGCAGGGCGGACCGCGCCGCGGTTCGGACCTGCGCTACGACCTGGAGATTTCGCTGGAGCAGGCCTATCGCGGGGCCGAAGTCCAGATCGACGTGCCCGCCACCCTGACCTGCGAGACCTGCGAGGGTTCGGGGGCCAAGCCGGGCACCAAGCCCGTCACCTGCACCACCTGCAACGGCGCCGGCCGCGTGCGCCAGGCCAACGGCTTCTTCCAGGTCGAGCGGACCTGCCCCCGTTGCCACGGCGCGGGCCAGATGATCGCCGACCCCTGCACGACCTGCCACGGGCACGGCCAGGTGCGGAAGACTCGCACCCTAAACCTGAAGATCCCCGCCGGCGTCGACGACGGTTCGCGCATCCGCCTGACCGGCGAGGGCGACGCCGGCCAGCGCGGCGGCCCGCGCGGCGACCTGTACGTCTTCCTGTCGGTGACGCCGCACGACCTGTTCGAGCGCGACAACCTCGACCTGCTGGTCACCGTGCCCGTGCCGATGACGGTGGCGGCCCTGGGCGGCGAGATCGACGCCCCCTGCCTGGTCTCCGACGCCTGCGACGGCAAGTGCAAGGCCGCCGTCCAGGTGCCCGCCGGCGCCCAGACCGGCAAGACCGTGCGGATCAAGGGCAAGGGCATGCCCCATCTGAACGGCCGCACGCGCGGCGATCTGGTCGTCGAACTGTTCGTCGAGACCCCCACCGACCTGACCCCCCGTCAGAAGGAATTGCTGCAAGAGCTTGCCCTGTCCTTCGGCGAGGCGCAGAACCCCCGGAATTCCAGCTTCGCCGGCAAGGCGAAGCGCTTCTGGGCCGACATCCTGGGCAGCCAGGATGCGGACGGGTCGAAAGAGAACGCGGCTTGAGCGCAATCTTCCACGCCGGCATTTCCGGCTATCGCGGCCGGATGGGCCGCGCGGTGTCACAGGTTCTGGATGCGCGCGAGGACGTGGTCGTCGCCGCCCGGTTCGACTGGGGCGAGACGGCCGACATCTCTCTGTGCGACGTCATCATCGACTTTTCGACGCCCGACGCCTCGGTCGCCCTCGCCCAGTCTGCGGCCGAGCGCGGCGGTCCGGCCCTGGTCATCGGCTCCACCGGCTTCACCCCGGCCCAAGAGGCCGAGCTGATGAAGGCCGCCGAGAAGATCGCCATCGTCAAGAGCGGCAACTTCTCCCTGGGCGTGAACATCCTGATCGGCCTGGTCCAGCATGCGGCCCAGCGTCTGGACGCCCAGGACTGGGACATCGAGATCACCGAGGCCCACCACCGCCGCAAGGTGGATTCTCCCTCCGGCACCGCCCTGATGCTGGGCGAGGCCGCCGCCGAGGGCCGCTTCACGGATCTGGCCGAGATCCGCTCCAAACCCTATGACGGCGTCCAGGGCGAGCGCGAGACCGGCAAGATCGGCTTCTCCTCGATCCGGGGCGGCGGCATCATCGGCGAACATACGGTGCTGTTCGCCTCGGAAGACGAGGTCCTGACCCTCAGCCATTCGGCCATCGACCGGTCGCTGTTCGCCAAGGGGGCCGTCGCGGCGGCCGCCTGGGTCCGCACCCGCCGACCCGGCCTTTACGATATGCAGGACGTGCTGGGCTTCCGGCAGGCTTGAATCCGCGCCCGGCCGCCCGAGCCCGCTGAACTCAGTGCAGCACCCTGCGGCGCCCGAAGGCCGCGCCCGTCAGCAAGGTCTTGATGAAGAAGAAGACGGCGATGACGATGGCGTAGCCCAGGAACAGGGCCAGGCCCGTCAGCCAAAACCCCGCCGTCAGGATGGCCGGCAGGGCGAAGTCGCCGCCGTTCAGGACGGGCAGGACGGCCAGGACGATCAGATGAACCAGGGTCGCCCCCAGGGCCGTCGATCCCAAGGATCGCCAGTCGACCATCATCAGGGCGGCGATCACGGCGATGATCAAACCCATGACCTGATTGACGCCGTCGAAACCGGCGCTGGCCAGGCCCAAGAGGCCGTTCAGAAATTGACCGATCTGATCCAGCAGATTTTCCATAGAGCGCCTCCGAACCCTGTCGATGTTGCAGCGAAGCTTGCCGATCCGGAGGCTTAACGCGGCCGGATGGAAATCGCTCCGCCGGGGTGGGCGGCGGCGACGGGAAGGCCTATGGGTTCGTCCGACAGGAGCGGCATGAGCAAGACGACCGGAAGCGAAGACATTGCGAGGGGCATCGCCCTTCGAATCGCCGCGGCGGGCGCCTTTTCCATCATGGCGGCGGTTCTGAAACTGGCCTCCCTGGACGGGGTCACCGCGCCGGAGATGCTGTTCTACCGCGCCTTCTTCGGCCTGCCGGTGGTGTTGATCTGGGTGCTGACCCAGCCGGGCGGCCTGGCGGGCCTGGCCACGCGCCGCCCCCTGGCGCATCTGGGCCGCAGCGCCCTGGGCGTCGCCTCCATCCTGTGCGTCTTCCAGACCCTGACGCTTCTGCCGCTGGCCGAGGCCACGACCATCAGCTTCACCGCCCCGATCTTCGCCACCATCCTGTCCTTCCTCATTCTGAAGGAGGCGGTCGGCCCCCGGCGCTGGGCGGCGGTAGCGGTCGGATTCATTGGAGTGCTGATCGTCACCCGCCCCCTGTCGCTTGTTTCCGGGGCGAACTCAGCCCCCTTGCCTTTGGCCGGCGTCGGCTTCGGCCTGGCCGCCGCCCTTCTGACGGCGGCGGTCACGATCACCCTGCGGCAGCTGCGCGACACCGAACATGTGGCGGCGATCGTCTTTTGGTTCTTCGTCTGCTCGTCCATCGTCGGCGCCCTGCTTCTGCCCTTCGTCGGCCGGATGCACGCCCTGACGACCTTCGCCCTCCTGGCCGGGTCGGGCGTGGCGGGCGGCGTCGCCCAGCTGTTGATGACCGCCTCCCTGCAAAAGGCGCCCGTCGCCGTCGTAGCCCCGTTCGACTATCTGCAGATCCTCGGCGCGGTCGCCTTCGGCGCTTGGCTGATGAAGACCACCCCGACCGCCGACACCCTGGCCGGCGCCGCCCTGATCGCCGCCAGCGGCCTCTATACGGCTTGGCGTGAACGGGTCCGCCGCCGCCAGGCCCTGTTGCAGACGACCGCCCCGCCCGTCTGAGGTTTACACATCGCAGTTTCGGCCCTAGAGAGCTTGGCCGTGACCGCCTCCATGACCAAAGCGATTACCCTGAAAACCACCGGCTTCGGCGGGGCGGTTTCGGGTATGCGCGAGGTCTGAAGCGCCGAACCCCGATCCCAAGCCCCGCCGATGCGCGGGGCGGTCGATCCGGCTGAACCCCGCGCCTCCATCCCTCCAGGAGACGCATGAATGTCCTTTTCCCCGTCCAATCCGCCCCATGTGGGCATCGTCGGCGCCACCGGCCTCGTCGGCGAGATGATGCGCGGCCTGCTGGCCGAGCGGAACTTCCCCCTGGCCTCGCTACGCCTGTTCGCCTCGGCCCGGTCGGCGGGCAAGACCATCCGCTTCGGCGAGACCGACATTGTGGTCGAGGATGCGGCGACGGCGGACTACGCCGGGCTGGACATCGTCTTCTTCTCGGCCGGCGGGGATACCTCCAAGGCTCTGGCGCCCAAGGTGGCGGCCGCTGGGGCGGTGGTGATCGACAACTCGTCCGCCTGGCGCAGCGACCCCCAGGTGCCGCTGGTGGTCGCCGAGGTGAACCCCCACGCCCTGGCTGACCTGCCCAAGGGGATCATCGCCAACCCCAACTGCACCACCATGGCCGCCATGCCGGTGCTGAAGCCCCTGCATGACGCGGCGGGGCTGAAGCGCCTGACCGTCTCGACCTATCAGGCCGTCTCGGGCGGCGGGATCGAGGGCATTCGCGTGCTGGAGGACCAGTCGCGGGCCACCGTGGGGCAGGGCGCGGCCCTGGCCCGCGACGGCGGGGCCGTGGACTTCGGCGCGCCTGAAAAGTGGATCGTGCCGATCGCCGCCAACGTCGTGGCCCTGAACTACAAGCTGGGCGAGGACGGCTATACCGACGAGGAGCTGAAGCTGCGGGACGAGAGCCGCAAGATCCTGGACATTCCCGGCCTGCCGGTCTCGGGCACCTGCGTCCGGGTGCCGGTCTTCACCGGCCACTCCCTGTCGATCAACGCCGAGTTCGAGCGCGCGATGTCGGTCGAGACGGCGCTGGACTTGCTGGCTCAAGCGCCGGGCGTGGTGGTCACGGCCGTGCCGAACCCGCTGGAGGCCGCAGGCCAGGACCCAGTCTTCGTCGGTCGGGTGCGTCCCGACCCGACGGTCGAGCACGGCCTCGCCCTATTCGTCTCGAACGACAATCTGAGGAAGGGCGCGGCCCTGAACGCGGTTCAGATCGCCGAGGTGCTGGTTCAGCAGCGCGGCTGACCGGTCTAGGCGGGGTTCAGTCGTAGCGCACGCCGCTGAGATAGAGCCCCGCCGAGGGGGCGACGGGGCCGCACCGGGCGCGGTCCTTCGCCTCCAGCGCCGCCTTGACGTCATGGGCGGTCCAGCGGCCCAGGCCCACCTCGACCAGGGTCCCGGCCATCGACCGGACCTGGCGGTGCAGGAAGCTGCGGGCCTGGAAGACCAGATGCACCTCCTCGCCGAACCGGCTGACGCGGGCCACGTCCAGGGTCTTGACCGGCGACTTGGACTGGCAGCCCACGTCGCGGAAGGTGGTGAAGTCGTGCAGGCCGACCAGGACCTGGGCCGCATGGTGCATGGCCTCGGCGTCCAGGCTCTTCTTGACGTGCCAGACGCGGTCGCGCTCCAAAACGGGTTGAGGCCGGCGGTTCAGGATCCGGTACAGATAGCCCCGGCCGGTGGCGGAGAAGCGGGCGTGCCAGTCGGGATCGGGCGCGTATTCGGCCGACAGGACGCAGACGTCCTGTTTGATAAGATGGGCGTTGACGGCGTTCAGCACCGTATCGACCGGCCAGTCGCGCTCCAGATCGGCGTGGATGACCTGGGCCGTCGCATGGACGCCGGTGTCGGTGCGGCCGGCGGCGGCGATCCGCACCCGCTCGCCTGAAAAGGCCAGTATGGCGGCCTCGACCGCGCCCTGCACCGTCGGCTGGTCTTCCTGAGCCTGAAAGCCGTTGTAGGCCGTGCCGTCGTATTCGAGGATCAGCTTGTAGCGCGGCATCAGCCGAGCACGGTCCCGACCGGCAGGGCAAAGCCGCGCAGCATCTCATCGGCCGATTGCGCCGCCTTGCCCTCGCGCTGAACCCGGATCAGCCGCACCGCGCCGGTTCCGCAGGCCACGGTCAGGGCCTCGTCCAGCGCCGCGCCGGGCGCGCCAGAACCGTCGGCGACGGCCGACAGCAGGGCCTTGATCCGAACCGGACCAGCGTCTGAGGGGGCCTCGAACCAGGCGCCGGGGAAGGGCGACAGGCCGCGGATATGGGCGTCGACCTCGGCCGCCGGACGGGTCCAGTCGATCCGGGCCTCGGCGGGGGTGATCTTCTTCGCATAGGTCGGCTCGCCGACCTGTTCGGTCGGGGTGACGCCGCCGCGCTCGATGGCGGCCAGGGCGCGGGGCCACAGGGCGGCGCCGACATGGGCCATGCGCTCGGACAGGCTGGCGGCCGTGTCGTCGGGCCGGATGTCCATGATTTCGCTGAGCAGGATCGGCCCTTCGTCCAGGCCCAGGCTCATCTGCATGATCTGGACCCCGGTCTCGGCGTCGCCGGCCATGATGGCCCTCTGGATCGGCGCCGCGCCGCGCCAGCGGGGCAGCAGCGAGCCGTGCAGGTTCAGGCATCCCAGCCGGGGCGCGGCCAGCACCTCAGCGTTGAGGATCTGGCCGTAGGCGACGACGCAGGCGGCGTCGAGGTCCAGGCTCTGGAAGTCGGCGACGGCCTCGGGCGACTTCATGCTTTCAGGCGTGAAGACCGGCAGGCCCATGGTTTCGGCGAAGGCGTGAACCGGCGACGGCGTCAGCTTCTGGCCCCGGCCCCTGGGGCGCGGCGGCTGCGAATAGACGGCGACGATCTCGTGGCCCGAGGCGAGAAGCTCGGCCAGGGACGGCACGGCGAAATCGGGAGTTCCCATGAAGGCAAGGCGCATGGGCACGCCTTTAGAGGTTTACTGCCAGCGAGTGAAGACGCCGCCGCCCTCGTCCCATTCGCCGCCCGCGTCCAGAGCGTCGTCGAAATCGAGCAGCCGGTCCAGCAGCAGGCCCGCCACCACGCCCAGCAGGGCCACGCCCGCCAGGGTCGCAACCCCGGCGACGCCGATCTTCTGGCTGCGGGTCAGGCGACGGCGCCCTTGGGTGTCGATCACCAGGGACTGGCCGCGGCGGATGGGGCGAGGGCTGCGCTTTGTCATCAGGCGGCGATCCTGTCCTTGGCGGCCTTCTTGACCTTGGTCACGGCGCGTTCCCGCTTCAGCCGCGACAGGTGGTCGATGAAGAGCACGCCGTTAAGATGGTCCATCTCGTGCTGGATGCAGACGGCGTAGAGGCCCGAAGCCTCTTCCTCCACCGACTGACCGTCACGGTTCAGATAGCGAATGCGGACGCGGGCCGGGCGTTCCACCTTGTCGAAATACTCGGGGATGGACAGGCAGCCCTCTTCATAGGTGTAGAGTTCGTCCGACGCCCACAGGATCTCCGGATTGGCGAAGAAGCGCGGGTTCCGGCGCGCCTCGGCGGCCTCCGGCGTGTCTTCCTCTTCCGTTTCGCACACGGCGCCGTCGCGATCGCCCAGATCCATGACGATGACCCGGTCCAGGGCGCCGACCTGAACGGCGGCCAGGCCGATGCCGGGCGCCGCGTACATGGTCTCCAGCATGTCGTCCATCAGGGCGCGCACGGCGTCATCGACAGCGGCGACCGGTTGGGACACCTGTTTCAGGATCGCCAGGTCGGCGGCGTTGTCGATGGTGAGGATACGTCGGATGGCCATGGTCGGGACGTAGGCGCGACCCGGCGACAGGTCAAGATTTCCGCCGTCGGAGGGGCCAGCCCCCTCAAGCGCGCAGGATGACGCTCAAGACCCCCCACACCGTCCAGCCGACCGCGCAGGCCAGGACGACGGCGCCCAGACCCATGGCCTTAAAACGGCTCTTGGCCAGGGCTGCGAACCTTTGAGGGTCCTCAGCGCGGCGGATCGTCTGACGCCTATGGCCGCGCGTCTGGATTTCGCCGGTGGAGACCGCGCGAATCCAAGGGATGGCTTCGCGCAGGATCAGAAACAGACCGGCGACATAGGCAGCGATGATGATCATGACGTCCCCCGGTCGAAACTAATCTGAAGCCGGAGACGGAGTCGAGGCCTGGCGGGCGGCCTGCGGCTCTATTCCTTGCCCGGCAGGGGGCGCGGCTTGCGGTTCTGGTCGATGGCCACATAGGTGAAGACGCCCTGGGTCACGCGCACAGACGTAGCCAGCGGCTGACCGCGCGACCGCTTCCAGGCCTCGACATGGATGCGGATCGAGGTGCGGCCCGTGCCGATGACCTTGGCGTAGATGCTGACCTCGTCGCCGACGGAGACGGGCTGATGAAACACCATGCCGTCCAGAGCCACGGTGGCGCAGCGGCCCTGGGCCATTTCGAAAGCGGGGGTCGCCCCCGCCACGTCCATCTGGGCCAGCAACCAGCCGCCGAAGATGTCGCCTTCGGGGTTGGTGTCGGCCGGCATGGCGATGATCCGGCCGACCGGCTGGGTTTCGGGGGGGAACTGGGGCGCGTCGGACATGGGAGGCTCTGGCGTTCGAGGACAGCTCGCTCTTAGATCAAGTTTGCGCGATACAAAACAGAGCCGGCAATATTGTTGCGAGTTACGCCGCCTGCAGAAACGGGCCGCCCGCCTCAGCCCGGCTTGGCGGGCTTATCCGCCGTTGCAGCGGAGGCGGCCTTGGACCGGCGCTTCCTAGGGGGCATGGCTGCCGGTTCGGTCGAGGGTTTGGCCGAAGGCTTGCGGGGCGTCTTGCGGGGCTTGGGTGCGCGTGGGGCCGCCGACGCAGGCGCGGCCTTGGCGTCCCTCAACGCCCGCCAGGCCCCGCCGAGTTCCATGGCGACCAGCAGATGATCTTCGGTCAGAACACCCCTCCGCGCGAGGCGCAGATCGGCGATCTCGTTCAGCAACCGTGACGCCGCGCGCAGGTCGGGACGATCGGATCGCGCGCCCAGATCCTGAAGCCGGGCGAAGCGCCAACCCGTCTCCGGCGGATGCTCCAAGGCCAGGGCGAATCGCACCTGAGGCGTCAGATTCGCAGCGACGAAATCCCAGACGGTCTGGTTCGGCGCCCGACGATAATGGCCGGGGCGGGTCGGGAGGCCGGCGCCGGCGTAGACCTCCAGGGCGCCCGCCTCGATCTCATCCAGCGCCTGATCCAGAGGCGAGGGATCCCCCGAGGGGATTTCCGCAGGACGGACGAAGGGGTCTGCGGCGACGGCCGGATCGACCGTACCAGTCCCGACGGCGGCGGCGCGCCCCGTCAGCCGGGACAGAAGGGCGCGCCACGCCTGCACGGGCGTCAGTCGACGTTGATCGCGCTGGTCACCGACACGTCATAGACGACGCGGGTCACGCTCTGAACGAACTCGAAGAACTTGCGCGCCTCTGCGGCGCCGGCCAGGGGCACATAGATCACGTCCTCGGGCATGATCTCCAGATTGGTGGCGGCGAAGACGTTGGCGGCGTTGTTGAAGTCCAGCTGATAGACCACCGGCACCCCCTTGGGCGTGGCCGGCTGGTTGATTCCCAGAGCCTGGGCCACCTCCGGTCGCTCGAAGCGGAAGACCAGAACGCGCCGGGCGTTGGCGGTGGCGGTGTTCAGCCCTCCGACCTTGGACATGGCGCCCGTCAGGGTCATGGGTCCGGCGGGCATGTCGACCTGCGTCACGGCGTTCAGTGCGCCGAAGGTGGAGAACCGACGCGGCTTGTACTGGACGTTGATCACGTCGCCCTTTTGCAGGCGCACGTTCTCGCTGAACTCGGTCGTCACGGCCGACAGGGGGGCGGTGTAGGTCTGCCCGCCGCGCTGGATGCTGATCGTCAGATCGTCAGTCGGGCGGGCCGATCCGCCGGCGGCGGCGATGACGTCCAGAATCCGGTCGCTGTTGACGCCCAGCGGCGCACGCCCCGGCTGGCGAACGTCGCCCAGGACGTTGACGGTGTTGGAGGCGTTGCCGGAGATCCCCACCAGAACCTGGGGATTGGCGACCTTGCCGACCAGGGCGCGGCGGATCGCGGCCGCCGCCTGGGTCGAGGTCAGGCCGACGACGCGGACCGGACCGGCGAAGGGCACGGAGACCGAGCCGCTGCGATCGACCGTGACGCCCGGAAGGGCCTGGGAACCGCCAGACAAGGTGGGCAGGCTGCGAGCCGTTGTGGATCCACCGCCCAGGCTGCCACCAAACAGGGCGCCTGAAGGATCATAGATCGAGATCGCCAGCGTATCGCCCTCGCCGATCACATCGACCGGCTGTTCGCTGGAGGCGGCGGCCAGGGTGCCGAAAAACTGAGGCGGCACCGCCTTCATCCGCTCCGTGACCTCATAGGTCAGGGGCACCAGGGCGTAGCTCCCCAGGGCCTGGGACGTAGAAGCCCCAGCGTCGATGGAGGCGCCCGAGGGCCCGTCGCGCGGCAGGGTGGAGCACCCGCTCAGTATGGCGACGATGGCAAGCGGCAGGATGGTGCGAGTCATGGAAACGGATCGGCCCTTGTTCGCGCGTTGATTACCCGCCTTTCGCACCGCCCGCCAGAGGCGAGGCCGCCGCCAGGCCGACCGCCCGAGCGACGATGTCGAAATGGGCTTCCCACGACGGCGCAGCGCGAGCCTCCGAGGGGGCGGGCGGAGACGTCATGGTCGCCCGCTCGATCGCCGCCAGCCAGCCCAGCCCGTCCAGGGGATCAATCAACTCGGCTCGGGGCGTCAGTTCCCTGTGCGGCGGAATGTCGGAGGCGATCAGGGGGCGGCCCATGGCCACCGCCTCGACCGCAGGCAGGTCGAACCCCTCGACCGACGACGGCGCCAGCACCGCCCGCGCGCCCCGCATCAGGCGCGCCAGCACCTCGTCGGACAGGTTGGCCGCCTGGTGAACGATCCCCCGCAGATTGGGCGAGCGCTGCAGATGATCCAGCACCGCCTCATTCTCCCAGCCGTAGCGCCCGACCAGGACCAGGGAGGGGGTGCGTTCGCCCAGCCGTTCCTCCAGCCGCCGCCACAAGGTCAGCAACAGGGCCAGGTTCTTGCGCGCCTCTATGGTGCCCACATGGACGAAATAAGGACGGCTGGTCGCCACCGCATCGCCGGCGACGAAGGCCGGTTCCAGGCCCAGGTGCGCCACATGGACCGGCGGCTGCGGCAAACCTTCTCGCGCCGCAAAGGCCCGCAACTCGTCGCGGGTATAGGCCGAGTTGACGATCACCCGACTGGCGTGACGCAGGGCGTGGGTCACTCGGGCGTGGTGTTTGGCGCCGTCGCCCGGCCGACAGAACTCCGGATGGGTGATGGGGATCAGATCATGGATCAGAACGACCCGTTCCACACCCGCCGCTTCCAGATCCCTCAGAGCGTCGGCCTGATGCAGGGTCGTATGGCCCACGTTCAGATAGAGGTCGGCGGCCGGCAGGGGCGCGACGTGACGGGATTTGAAGAACTGTTTCAACACCCGTCCCTTGTCCGCCGGCTTCTCACGCTCCGGCGGGGGCGGGGGACTGATGACAGACTCAGCGGGTCGGGCGGGGGCGGCCAGGGCCTCGAGCAACAAGGCTTCATGCGCCACGTCGGCAGGGGCGACGCCCGCCCCGCTCCAACGCGCGCGCAGATCGACCACGAAGTCCCGGAACCACTCGGGCTGGACGGCGACCAGGCGGTTCTTGCGCCCGCGAACCGGCAGGGTGAGGACGTCGGGCCGTGACAGCAGCCATTCGGCATAGGCCAGACAGACGCGATCGACGCCAGTGGGGGCGGAACGTTCGGCCCGGCTCATCAGCCGGCTGGCGTCATAGAGGATACGCATCATCAGCGGCTCAGGCGACGTAGCCGGCCTGCATCAGTTCCGCGATATGGACGATGGCGGTCGGCCGCCCCTCCTCCACCACAAACAGATTGGAAATCTTGTTCGCGGTCAGCAGGTCGACGACGTCGCTCATCCGCGCGTCCGGATCGACCGTGATCGGATTGGCCCCCATGATGTCGGCGGCGGTCAGGCCGGTGATGTCGCGCTGGAAGGCGCGACGCAGGTCACCGTCGGTGACGATCCCCGCCAAGGCGCCGTCCGCCTTCAAGACGGCGACCGCCCCCTTTCGGCCTTCCGTAATGGCTGAGACCACTTCGCTGAAGCTGGCGCTCAGCGGCACGCTGGCCGGGGCCGCGGCATTGTCGCCCATCCATTCCCGCACGCTTTGCAGGCTCATGCCCAAGGCGCCGCCGGGGTGGTGCAGACCGAAATCCAGGGCGCTGAACCCGCGCCGGTCCATCAGCACCATGGCCAGGGCGTCGCCCAGGGCCAGGGTCATCAGGGTCGAGGTGGTCGGCGCCAGGCCGTTCGGACAGGCCTCAGCCACCTTGGGCATGGTCAGGCAGACCGCAGCGTTGCGGCCCAGGAAGCTGGTCGGGCGCTGGGTGATGGCGATGACCGGAATGCCGTTGCGCTGGCAGAAGATCAGCGGATCGCGCAGTTCGCGGCTCTCGCCCGAGTTGGAGATGGCCAGGACCGTCACATCCGGTCGCAGCATGCCCAGGTCGCCGTGGCTCATCTCCGCCGGATGGACGAAGAAGGCGTTCGTGCCGGTGGACGCCAGGGTGGCGGCGATCTTGCCGCCGATATGGCCGGACTTGCCGATGCCGGTGACGACCACATAGCCGGGACGGCTCATGATCACATCCACCGCCCGGGCGATCGAGACGTCGATCGTCCGCTCCAGCGCTTCCAGCGCCTCGATGTTCAGCCGCATCACCTCGCGAGCGCGGCCGGTCATGGCGGCTATGTCTTCGGACGAAGAATGGGCGATCTCGGTCATGTTTCGTCAGGCCCGCGGCCGGGCTCTCCTTGTTTCAACGCACGGCCGCAGACAGTCCCCTCGGCGGCGCGCACAGCCTCTTTCAGACGACTTTGTCGCTTTCGGGTCAACCTTTGCCGCTTTGGCGCGTTATAGGGCCTGGGGAAGCCGTAAAGAGTCAGATA
The DNA here is from genome assembly GCF_058801445.1 of Brevundimonas sp. GW822-FHT03E11. NCBI lineage: Bacteria > Pseudomonadati > Pseudomonadota > Alphaproteobacteria > Caulobacterales > Caulobacteraceae > Brevundimonas > Brevundimonas sp. GW822-FHT03E11. The sequence goes on from NZ_JBXANG010000002.1 coordinate 310,680, forward strand.
CCTATGCCGTCTCACGCCGGAGCCGCCGATCTGTTGTTGCCCCGACCGCCGGTCGTCGCCCAGGGAATCGCCCTGTTCCTCGACCTGGACGGCGTCCTTGCGCCCATGGCGCCGACGCCGGACGAGGTCGGTCCCGTGGCCCGCCGCACGGCCGTGCTGAAGGCGGTGCAGCATCGCCTCGACGGCCGGGTGGCCGTGGTCAGCGGCCGCACCATAAGAGAGATCGACCGGATCACCGACCGGGCCCTAGAGTCCGCCTCGGGCGTTCATGGACTGGAGCGTCGCCTGAAAGGCGGCCCGGTCCAGAGGACGACGGCCGACGCCGCTGTCGCCAAGGCTTTGGACGCCTTTCACGCCTTCGCCGCTGACCGGCAGGGGGTGATCGTCGAGGACAAGGGAGTCTCTGCAGGCCTGCATTATCGACTGGCGCCTGACCAGGGCGCGGCGGCGCAGCGACTGGCCCGGCAGCTGCAGGCCGAGACGGGCCTGACGCTGCAGCCTGGCCATATGGTGCTGGAATTGAAGACGCCGGGCGCCGACAAGGGCACAGCCGTCGCCGCCTTCATGCAGGAGGGGCCGTTCAAGGGGGCGACCCCCGTCATGCTCGGCGACGACCTGACCGACGAACATGGTTTCGAGGCCGCCGCCACCCTGGGCGGCTATGGCGTGCTCGTGGGGCCTGAGCGCGAAACCGCGGCCCGCTATCGCCTCGACGATGTGAACGACGTCCTGACCTGGCTGGAAGCGGTGGCGGGGGCCTGAATCGATGACGCCCAATCTCGATCTCTTCCCCATCGGCAATTGCGCGATCAGCGCCCTGATCGACCGTCAGGGCCGGTTCGTCTGGGCCTGCGCCCCGCGCGTCGACGGCGACCCCGTCTTTTCGGCCCTGATGAACGGAGAAGCGCCCGAGCATGGCTATTGGTCCGTCGAGCTGGAGGGGCTGAAACACGTCAGCCAGGCCTATGTCCGCAATACGCCGGTGCTCAAGACCGTTCTGACGGCCGAAGACGGGGCCGCGGTGGAGATCATCGACTTCGCCCCGCGCCATCCGAAACATTCGCGAACCTACCGCCCCCTCGCCTTCGGGCGGATCATTCGACCGCTGCACGGCACGCCGCGTATCCGCGTCCGGCTGCGCCCCTCGTCCGACTGGGGCGCGCGGCGGGCGCCCCACACCTCGGGCTCCAATCACATCCGGTTCCTATGCCCGGACGTCACCTTCCGTCTGACGACCGACTGTCCCGTCTCTCACGTTCTGGAGGAGCGGATCTTTCGGCTGGAACGGCCGCACGCCTTCTTCTTCGGCCCGGACGAGGGCTATGATCAGGATGTGGGACCGGGGGTTCAGGCCGCGCTGGACCGCACGGTCGCCTATTGGCAGGACTGGGTCCGCAAACTCTATCTGCCGCTGGACTATCAGGAGGCCGTCATCCGTGCGGCCATCACCCTGAAGCTCTGCGCCTATGAAGAGACCGGCGCCATCGTCGCGGCCATGACCACCTCCGTTCCCGAATTCAAAGAGAGCGGGCGCAACTGGGACTATCGCTACTGCTGGATCCGCGACGCCTATTATACGGTGCGGGCGCTGAACCGGCTGGGGGCGGTCGACATTCTCGAGAACTACTTGGGCTATCTGCGCAATCTGGTTGACGCCTCGGCCGGCGGCCATGTCCAGCCGGTCTATGGGGTGGGGCTGGAGCCGGGCATCGGCGAGAGCATCGTCGATACGGTCGAGGGCTATCGCGGCATGAAGCCGGTGCGGATCGGCAATCAGGCCCATGAGCACCTGCAGCACGACGTCTATGGCCAGATCGTCCTGCCCCTGGTCCAGGCCTTCTATGACCAACGCCTGCTGCGTCCCGGAACGATCGAGGATTTCCACGCTCTGGAGAAGGTCGGCGAGCGGGCCTTCGCCATGCACGACCAGACCGACGCAGGGCTTTGGGAGTTCCGCACCATCGCGCGGGTTCACACCTATTCCTCCGTCATGTGCTGGGCGGCCTGCGACCGTCTGGCCAAGGCGGCGGATCATCTGGGCCTGCAGGCCCGCGCCGACGTCTGGCGTCAGCGGGCGGCGGCCATCCGAGAGCGGATCGAGGCGGAAACCTTCCTGACGGACGAGGGGCGTTTCGCCGCCAGTTTCGGCGGACGCGAACTGGACGCCTCCCTGCTGCAGCTGACGGACCTGGGCTTTCTGGACGCGCATGATCCGCGCCAGGTGGCCACCTTCGATGCAATCGAGCGGGATCTGAAAAAAGGACCCTTCCTGTTCCGCTATGTCGAGCCGGACGACTTCGGCGAGCCGGAGACCGCGTTCAACTTCTGCACCTTCTGGTTCATCGAAGCCCTGCATCAGAACGGCCGGGTGGAGGAGGCGCGCGCCATATTCGAAGAGATGCTGGCCCGTCGCACCCAGGCCGGCCTGTTGAGCGAAGACATTTCCGTCGAGGACGGGGAGCTGTGGGGCAACTATCCCCAGACCTACTCCCTGGTCGGGATCATCAATTGCGCCGTGATGTTGAGCCGATCCTGGACCGACGTGCGTTGATCTTTCTGGTCCCGGGGCTGGGATCGCTGCCGAAGTGAAGTCATGAGCCGTCTCATCGTCGTATCCAACCGGGTCTCGGCCCCGACCGATCCCGCTGCGGGCTCCGCCGGCGGGCTGGCCATGGCCCTGTCTGCGGCCCTGCGAAAATACGACGGCCTCTGGTTCGGCTGGTCTGGAGAGACGATCGACAGCTTCACCGGCGAGATGAAGGTGGAGGACCGCGCCGGCGTGACCGTCGGACTGGTCGATCTGGAGCCCCAGGACGTCGAGGAATATTACAACGGCTACGCCAACAAGACCCTGTGGCCGCTGTTCCACCACCGGATCGACCTGGCCCAGTACGAACGCTCCTACGGCGAGGGTTATGAGCGGGTGAACCGCCGCTTCGCCGAGGTTCTGGCGCCGGTGATCAAGCCGGACGACGTCATCTGGATCCACGACTACCATATGATCCCCATGGCGCGGGATCTGCGTCGTCTGGGCGTCCGCAACCGGATCGGCTTCTTCCTGCACACCCCCTGGCCGACGCGCCAGCTGCTGGTGACCCTGCCGCATCACCGGCGGCTGGTGGAGTCCATGTTCGACTTCGATCTGATCGGCTTCCATACGCGCGAATGGTGCGACCTCTTCACCGACTATGTGGTCAGCGAGGCCCAGGGCGAGCTGTTCGGTCATGGCGGGCTGGAGTGTTTCGGTCGCCGGGTTCAGACCGGCGTCTTCCCCATCGGCATCGATGTGGACGGCTTCCTGGCGGCGAAGAACTCGACCCTCGGGGCCCGGACCTATGATCGGATGGCGGCCTCGGCGGCCTTCCGCGCCATGATCGTCGGCGTGGACCGGCTCGACTATTCCAAGGGGCTGGAGGAGCGGCTGCTGGGCTATGAGCAGTTTTTGCAGGACAATCCGTCGATGCGTGGCGAGGTCTTCCTGCTCCAGGTCACGCCGATCTCGCGGGACGATGTGGATTCCTATCAGGACATGCGGGCGCGGCTGGACGCCCTGGCCGGGCGGGTCAACGGGGCCTTCGCCGACATGGATTGGCAGCCGATCCGCTATCTGAACCGCACCTACCGCCGCGACCAGCTGGCGGGGATTTATCGCGCCGCCAGGGTTGGGCTGGTGACGCCGCTGCGCGACGGGATGAACCTGGTCGCCAAGGAATATGTCGCCGCCCAGAACCCCGACGATCCCGGCGTCCTGATCCTGTCCCGGTTCGCGGGGGCGGCGGAACAGATGCGTGAGGCGCTTCTGGTCAATCCCTACAGCCGCGAGGAGCTGTCGGACGCCATCCAGAAGGCCTTGACCATGCCCCTGGCCGAGCGGGTGCGGCGATGGGAGGCCCTGATGCAGGTGGTGCGCGACACCGACGTGGGCATCTGGCGCGACGCCTTCGTCAAGGCCCTGCTGGCGGTCGAGACCGAGCCGGAAAAGGCCCAATGGGCCGGGGCGGCCTGATCTAGCGCCGCATCTAGCGAATATCGAAGGCCAGGAGCAGGGTGCGCTGGGCCGGATTGGCGTTGTCGTCCGACAGTAGATAGAGCCGGGTCGCCTGGCCGCGCCGCTCAGCGGCGACGCCTTCGAAATTGTCTGTCGTGCCGGGCAGTTTCAATTCGATCAGGACAGGTCCCACCGTGCCCTCCGCCGACAGGCGACGCACCCGCGCCCGCATGTCGATCGGCGGCGTATAGCGGCGTTGCACCAGAAACCAGCCTTCGCCGGTCGGGTCGCGGTCCAGGCCCGTGGGGCGATAGTCGCCGTCCAGCAGGTTCTGTGACACGGTCGGCCCCGCCCCTCGGCATCCGCCCGATGTACAGTCCCACACGCCGCCGCCTTCTCCGACCACCCGCCAACCGTCCTCGCCGCGACGTGTCAAACCTGCGGCGAGGCCCTCCATCCCCTCATTGTCCGGGAAGGGAAATTCCGGCGACGGCGCCGGGGTTGGCTCCCGTATCCCAGACAGGGGGCCATAGTTCCAAATTCGATGGCGACGTTCGAAACTGACCAGCAGGTCGCCGGAGCGCGTCAAAGCCAGCCCTTCCGCATCGCCGTCGATCTTGGAGGCTATGGGCCGTCCGTCCTCCAACGTCAGTTCGCGCGACGCCAGTCTGTCCAAGCCGATCAGACGGCCGCGCGCGTCCAGGCGCAAGACGCCGCGAACCAGATCCCCCGCGTCGGACACGGCGACAAAACCGCCGTCTCCGCTCAGTTTGAGATCGGAAAGCCCGTGCAGCGGCGATTCAGGGCCGGCCACGATCTCGATGCCGCCCGCGAAACGCACGCCGGGCGCCAGCACGGCGCCGGGCAGGCCTAGGCCGACCGGCTTCAACTCGGCGGGTGCGAAGGTCCAGCCGTCGTGGTCCGACGGGGACGGCTGGGGCGGGCCCAGGGTCGCGGCGCAGGCCGTCAGGGCCAGGGCCGCCCAGGCCGCCGCGAGACGCGGTAGACGACGTCTCATGCGGCGATCTTCTGACGCGGCCGGCGGGCGGGCGTCGCCGCGACGTCCGCCTCGAACAGTTCGGCCAGTTTTTCGGTCATGGCGCCGGCCAACTGCTCCACGTCGACGATGGTCAGGGCCTTGCGGTACCAGCGGGTCACGTCATGGCCGATGCCGATGGCCAACAGTTCGACCGGCGAGCGATCCTCGATCTCGGCGATGACCTGGCGCAGGTGTTTGTCCAGATAGAGGGCGGCGTTGGCCGACTGGGTCGAGTCGTCGACAGGCGAGCCGTCGGAAATGACCATCAGGATGCGGCGCTGCTCGGTGCGGGCCAGCAGGCGATTGTGCGCCCATTGCAGGGCCTCGCCGTCGATGTTCTCCTTCAGCAGGCCCTCGCGCATCATCAGGCCCAGATTCTTCTTGGCCCGGCGCCAGGGCGCGTCGGCGGCCTTGTAGATGATGTGGCGCAGGTCGTTCAGCCGGCCGGGATTGGCGGGTTTGCCCGCGCTGATCCAGGCCTCGCGGCTCTGTCCGCCCTTCCAGGCGCGGGTGGTGAAGCCCAGGATCTCGACCTTGACGCCGCAACGCTCCAGCGTGCGGGCCAGAATGTCGGCGCAGACCGCCGCCACCATGATCGGCCGCCCGCGCATCGAACCCGAATTGTCGAGCAGCAGGGTCACGACCGTATCGCGGAACGGGCTCTCGCTCTCGGCCTTGAAGGACAGGGGGGCGGTCGGGTCGGTGACGATCCGGGTCAAGCGGGCCGTGTCCAGCATCCCCTCTTCCAGATCGAAGGTCCACGAGCGGTTCTGCTGCGCCAGCAGACGGCGCTGCAGCTTATTGGCCAGGCGGGAGACGACGCTGGCCAGCAGGGTCAGCTGTTGGTCCAGCAGATTGCGCAGCCGCTCCAGCTCCATCGGATCGCACAGGTCGGCGGCGTCCACCACCTCGTCATAGGCGGTGGTGAAGACGCGGTAGAAGTCGACCGCCCGGCCGTCGTCGGCGGTCTGCTGGCGATTGGGCTGCTGGCCCTCGTTCAGCTCCGGCCCGTCCTCGGCGCCGTCGCCCTCCGGATCGGCGGGCGCGCCCTCAGGGCGGCTCTCGCGCTCCTGCTCCGACGATTGATCGTCGGCGTCGCCCTCCATGGACTGGGAGCCCTCGCCGCCCTCCTCCTCCTCGTCCTCGTCCGGCCGGTCGTCGGCGTCGGGTTCCGGGGAATCGGGCTCCTGCTCGCCCGGATCGTCTGAGGCGTCCTCGCCCTGGCCGTCGCCCGGGTCCAGGTTCAGGGCGCGCAGCACTTCGCGCATCTTTTCGGCGAACAGAGCCTGGTCGCCGGCGGTCGCGGTCAGGGCGTCCAGCTGATCGCCCGCCTTGGCCTCTATGCCGGCTCGAACCAGATCCAGCAGGGATTTGGTTCCGTCGGGCGAAGGCCGGCCCGTCAGCCGTTCACGCACCAGGAGAGCCACGGCCTCCGAAACCGGCGCCCGTTCGGGCTCGAGGATGCGAAGCGCCCCGGTCTTCTCCAGCCGCGTCACCAGGGCGGCGTCCAGATTGTCCCTGACCCCCGCCAGGAATTCGGAGCCCACCGCCTCGACCCGCGCCTGTTCAACCGCGTCGAAAACCTCGGCCGCCTGGGTGTCGGCGGGGCGCATACGGGCGTCGATCCCCGCGTCATGATTGGCCAAACGCAGGGCCAGGCGGTCGGCCTGGCCTCGCAGGGACGCGCTCTCGTTACCGGAGGGGTCGCGTGGGGGATGCGGCAGAGTCAGAATCCCGCCAGCCAGCTTGGGTCCGTCCGACCCGAACACCACCTCCAGCTCAGGCTGCTCGGCCAGGGCGCGGGCGGCGTGGCTGAGCGCGCGTTTGAAGGTTTCGGCGGGAGTGTCCGGGGCGGCCATGCTCCTCAGTTAATCTTTTCACGCCGCTGATAAAAGCGCGATCAGGCGGCTTTTCGGATCGGCACGCGCCGCCCATAGGTCAGGCAGCGCCACACCCATTCCAGCGGCCCCATTCTGAACCGCGCCAGCCACAGCGGAGACCAGATCAGCTGGACCGCCCAAACGGCCGCCACCAAGCCCCACATGCCGACATAGTCCACCTGACCGAACAGACGCGGCCCCCAAGGCATGTAAAAGAGGGTGGTCATGATCAGCGTCTGGCTCAGATAGTTGGTGAGGGCCATCTGCCCCACCGGCCGAAGCGGGGCGACCAGCCAGGCCGGTCCGCGCGTGGTCACGAGCACGATCAGGCTGACATAGGCCAGGGTCACCAGGATCGGGAAGGCCGCGACCGCCTCCGCCAGCCCTTGCGTCGGATGGGCGTCGGGCGCGGCCATGATTTCGGTCCAATGGGTCGTCGCCACAAGGGCCAGGACCGCGCTCCCGACCGCCAGGACGAAGAGATAGAGCCAGGTCGGCGCCCGGCCGCTGAGGAAACCCGCCTTGAACAGACCCATGCCGGTCATCATCAGGGCGACGGTCGAAAAGACGAACATGGCCAGGCTGGCGCCCTGGAGGAAGAACCAGGCGGTCAGGTTCTGGCCCATGGCCCCGGCCCAGCCGCTGCGATAGGCGGCGATGGCGGCGGCGACGGCCTCCTGGCTGTTCTGCGGCTGGCCCTGTTTCATCGCCTCGACCACTTCTGCGGGGCCGGCGACCATCAGCCAGCTCAACCCCGCCTGCATCGCCCCCAGCGCCAGGGTGACCCCCAGCCCGACCCCGATCAGAACGGGGGCGGAGAAGGACCGCATCAGCATGACGAACAGGCCGGACCAGGCGTAGAGCAGAAGGACGTCGCCGTACCAGAAGGCCAGGCCGTGGATCAGGGCGATCACAGCCAGCCAGAACAGGCGCCGGCGCAGCAGCCGCCCCCGCGCCGCATCGCTTCGTTCACCGCCCACCAGAAAGATCGAAGCGCCAAACAACATGGCGAAGAGGGTGATGAACTTCTGGTGGAAGAAGACGTCCATCGCCCAACGGGCCACGGCGTTGGCGCCCGTCACAGGAAAGGGGCTGAGGTCCGCATCGCCATAGACCATGAAGGGCAGGCCGAAGGAGACGACGTTCACCGCCAATATGCCCAGGACCGCCAGCCCCCGCATCACGTCCAGAGAAGCGATACGGGCCGGCGCCTCGACCGGCGCCAATCCGGTCGGTTCCGTCGTCTGGTTCACCGTCGACATTCACAGCCTCCCCCGAAGCGTTTCAGCGCCTGAGCGGCGCTCGGATAATCTTAGCGACGCCGCCCGACCTCGATCGTCGGGCGCGCCTCAAAGGCGATGAAGGCCACGCAAAGACCCGCCCACAGGGCATAGCTGACCCCGACGATCATGGCGATGGGCAGGCCGCCCACGCCGAAGATCAGGAGGGTCGTCTCGGTCGCGCCGAGACCCTGCATCAGGTCGCCCGCCTCCAGCCAGCCCAGGACCACCATCACCAGGCTGACAACCACCTGGACCAGGGCCGCAGTCAGGCCGCCGAACAGCATGAAGCGCCAGACCACGCCCAGGCGCGACCCGGGCCGACCCTCGCGACGGCGTTCCTGATTGATCCGCCAAAGGCCCGCAGGAACGGCCGCCAGACCGATCAGCAGCACCAGAATCCGCCAGTCGATGTCACGCCCCATCCCGATCGCGTTGGGCGGCCAGAAGGGCAGGGTCAGAATCAGCGGGGGCCAGGCGGCGCCGGCCAGAGAGGCCAGGATCGGATAGAGCGGCGCCGGCCGCGACTGGATGGTCGCCTGGCCCGGCAGGTCGGCATAGGTCTCGAACCGGCTCATCGCGTCGGCGCCGGCGTCTCGCCGGAATAGTCATAGAAGCCGCGCCCGCTCTTGCGGCCCAGCCAGCCGGCCTCGACATATTTCACCAGCAGCGGACAGGGGCGGTATTTGCTGTCGGCGAGCCCGTCGTACAGGACGTTCATGATGGCCAGGACCACGTCCAGTCCCATGAAGTCCGCCAGCTCCAGCGGCCCCATCGGATGGTTGGCGCCCAGGCGCAGCGCCTTGTCGATGGAGGCGACGTTGCCGACCCCTTCATACAGGGCGAAGATCGCCTCATTCATCATCGGCACCAGGATCCGGTTGACGATGAAGGCCGGGAAATCCTCGGCGTCGGTCGTGGTCTTGCCCAGGCTCTCGGCGAAATCTACGGCCGCCGCGTGGGTCTCGGCCGAGGTGGCGATGCCGCGCACGATCTCGACCAGTCGCATGATCGGCGCCGGCTTCATGAAGTGCAGGCCGATGAACCGGTCGGGCCGGTCCGAGGCCGAGGCCAGTCGGGTGATCGAAATGGAGGAGGTGTTGGAGGCCAAAAGGGTCTGCGGGCCCAGATGGGGGGCGACCTCGGCGTAGAGGGCCTTCTTGACCGCCTCGTCCTCCAGCGCCGCCTCGATGACCAGGTCCGCGTCAGACACCGCCTCGGCCATGTCCGTCGTGACGGCGATCCGGGCCAGGGCGGCGTCGGCCTCGGCCTGGGTCACCAGATGGCGGCCGACGTGGCGCGACAGGCTGGCGGCGATCTCGCCCTGGGCCAGCGGCAGCCGCGCGGGCGCCACGTCGTAGAGTCGGACCGAATAGCCGCCCAGGGCCACCGCATGGGCGATGCCTGCGCCCATCTGTCCGGCGCCCAGGACGGCGACTGTGGTGATCGTGCTCATGAACCGTGGTCAATAATGGTCGGGGCCGGCACCTTTAGGAAGCTGGCGGCCGGGCGCAAGGGCGGAATCGCCGTCTCGCGTCGGAATCTCCCGCCGCCGTGGCGCCTCAGCCCAACATGCCGATCAGGACCGGGGCCGCCGAGGCGTTGAACAGGATGCGGACGAACTGAAGCAGCAGCAGGACGACGATGGGCGAAATGTCGATCCCGCCCAGCGGCGGAATGATCCGCCGGAAGGGTTCCAGAATGGGGGCGGTGATCCGGTCCAGGAAGTCGGCGACCTGGCTGACGAACCGGTTGCGATGGTTGATCACGTCGAAGGCGAACAGCCAGCTCAAGATCGCCTGGATGATGATGAACCAGACCATCAGGCCGATGACGGTGTTCACAAGCCAGACCAGGGCGGTGCCCATATGTATTCTCCTGCAAGGCGCGAACCTCGGCTTCTAGCCGTCCCCCGCCCATCCGACAATCTTCTGCGGTCGCCTGCGCGGATTGCGCGCACAAGCCCGTTGACACCACGCCCGCCCGCCTTCTATGTCCCGCGCTCGCCTGGAGGCCTGCTCCTGACTGGAACGGGGCCGTAGCTCAGTTGGTAGAGCGCGTCGTTCGCAATGACGAGGTCAGGGGTTCGACTCCCCTCGGCTCCACCAGGCGTCCTTAGAGCCTATTTCAGCACCACATAGCCGCGCTCGACCATGCGACGCAGGGCTTCATAGACCTCGGCGAGTTCGTCGAAGGCGGTGCGGGCGGCGGTCAGGCGGGCGACCTGGTCGGGGGTGACGGGCGAGCCTGAATGGGCCAGACGCAGGGCCTCGGCCGCCCATTTGGCGCGAGCGCCGGCGGTCAGGACCGCCAATTTCTGAAGCGAGGCGGCGTCCAGACCGGTCAGGGTATGGCCGATCAGCTCCTTATTGGCGACATAGGCGGCGTAGTCGATCTGCTCCAACTGGCCGCGCAGGCGGCGCTGCTCGTGCGGATCGGTGTCCTGCGGTTCGAAATGGTCGCTGTGGCGACGCACGCTCGAAGTCATCTTGGTCGACATGGGCCGGCCCTCCACGGCCGACCAGACGTTTCCGGCGGCCACATTGACAAGAGGGTGCGCCGCTTCGGTTAACGTCCCGTTTGCGCCGAGGCGGCTCAGGTTTTGACAATCGACCGACTGTCGCAATCTCCGCACAGCCTCGGGTCGCAAAGGGCGCGTAGCGGCGAAATCGCCATCGAATCTCCACCCACTGTTGTCGGGCGCGACACAGAACAGACGCCTGCACGTCGCCTCCGCCCCCTATGCGAGCCCCGTCGAAATTCGACGTTGGGGGATAGAACATGTGTTTTTCGTCACAGAGCCGGCAACGGTTTCTGCTCGCCACCACCGCCCTGATCAGCGCCGGACTTGCGGCCAGCGCCCAGGCCCAGGTTCAGGACAACCCGACCGCCGAGGTCGATGAGATCGTCGTGACCGGCCAGCGCGAGGCGCAGCGCGCCGCCATCGCCGTGAAACGCGCTGAGTTCGAGGTGATGGACGCCGTCTCCGCCGACGACATCGGCAAGCTGCCGGACCACAACACCGCCGCCGCCCTGCGCCGCATTCCCGGCGTCTCGGTGATGGAGGATCAGGGCGAGCCGCGCTGGCCGATCCTTCGGGGCCTGGCCTCCACCTACAACCGCACGACCATCGACGGCGCCTTCGTGGGTTCGGTGGATGAAAGCGCCCGCACCGTGCCGATGGACATCGTGCCCTCCGTGATGGCCGGCCGGGTCGAGGTGATCAAGACGGTCACGCCCGAGAACGACGGCAACGCCATCGGCGGCGTGATCAATGTCGCCACCCGCAGCGCGTTCGACGCCGCCAAACCCTTCTTCAACGGCATGGCCTCCTACGGCGTCTATGAACAGCACGGCGACGTCCGCAACGACGATCCGTCCTATCGCCTGGCCTTCGCCGCCGGTCGCCGCTTCGGCGCGGCCGACGAATGGGGCGTGGTGATCGGCGCCTCCCACGAGCAGCTCGACTACGACATTCCCCAGGCGGAATCGGCCGCGCCTTCGATCCGCGAATACGACGCGGCCGGCAAGCCGGTGAACTCGGGCGCTCCGACCGGCAACGGAATCCAGGTGCCGACCCAGCTGCGCCTGTTCTGGTACAACAACACCAAGCAGCGTTCGGGCGCGAACGGAAAGCTGGAATGGCGGCCGAGCGTCGATTTCCGCTGGGAGGCCTCGGCCCTGTACGCCCGGATGGAGGACGATGAGGAGCGGACCGAGTTCCGCACCGAGCCGGTCGGCAATGTGACCAACCAGACCCGCACCTCGGGAACCTTCGCCACGGGCCGCAACATCATCGGTCTGAACCAGCCCATCACCCGTCGCGAGATCGGCCTGGGCCGCACCGCCTTCCGGTGGGACGCCGCCCCGCAATGGCGGCTGGACGGCGATCTGGTCTATTCACAGGCGGGCTCAGAGACCCCCAACACCTCGATGGAGTTCCGCACGGCGTCGAACGCCAACTTCGGCTTCCGCTACGACACCTCGAACTTTTTCCCGGTGTTCACGCCGACCAATCCGACGGCCTTCCGCGATCCCACCCTGTTCAATCTCCAGCAACGGCGCGTGTCCTTGCTGCGGACCGATGAAGACACCACCCAGGCGCGGTTCAACCTGGCCTTCGACGACGGCGGCGAGACGCGGAACCTGAAGGCGAAGGTCGGCGCCGTGTGGCGCTCCAACGATCGCAGCTATCGGTCCAGCCGCACCGACTACACGGCTAAGCCGGGCTTCATCTATACCCTGGATCAGGTCGATCGGCCCGGTCCGGACAAGCTGATCGAAGGCCAGTATCGTCTGACGCCGCGCATCGACGTCGCCACGGCGGAGGCCTTCTATGCGGCCAACGCAGACAGCTTCAACGTCAAGACCGCCGCCCCGACCGGCGACTATGACGTCACCGAGGACGTCTTCGCCGGCTACGCCCAGGCCAGCTACAGGGTCGGCGACCTGACCCTGCTGGGCGGACTGCGCTATGAGAAGACCGAGGTCAGTTCGGACGCCGCCCGCCTATCCGGCGGCGTCCTGACGCCGGTGTCGAACAGCGGCGACTATGACAACTGGCTGCCCAGCCTGCACCTGCGCTGGAATCTGCGTCAGAACATGGTCGTCCGCGCCGCCTGGACCAACACCATCGGCCGGCCGGACTTCGGTTCGCTGGCCGCCAGCGAGAGCATCAGCTTCGACGGCTCGCAGCCGACCCTGTCCCGCGGCAACCCCGGCCTGAAGGCGCGCGAGAGCGAAGGTCTGGACCTGTCGTTTGAATACTATCCGACCGACGGGCTGATGTCGGTCGCCCTGTTCACCAAGGACATCGACAACGAGATCTTCACTCTCAGCTCGGTCCAGAACCTGGACGTGGGCCGGGGCGTGGAGGCGGTGATCGTCTCGACGCCGACGAACGCCGAAACGGCCAAGATTCGCGGCGTCGAAGTCGCCTTCCAGCAGGCCCTGACCATGCTGCCGGCGCCGTTCGACGGCCTGGGCGTCAGCGCCAACGCCACCTTCCTGGACACGGAGTTCACCTTCCTGACCACGGCGGGCAAGCGTCACACGGGTCTGTTCCAGCAGCCGGCGACCACCACCAATGAATCGATCTGGTATCAGCGCGGCCCCATCGAGGCCCGCGTCTCGCACAACTATATCGGCGGCTTCCTGGAAACGATCAACGACACCATTCCGAACGCCGACCAGTATTGGAAGGGGCGCCACGTCTATGACGCCTCGGTCAGCTGGCGCTTCGGCAACGGCCTCACCGTCTTCGTGGAAGGCCAGAACCTGTCCAACTCGGGCCGTCGCGAAGTGACCGGCCCGGGTCGAACCTATCTTCAGGAATCGGCGAACTACGGCCGGACCTACTGGGTCGGCCTCTCCGCCAGCTTCTGATCCCCGCCACGCAAGGGGCCGCCTCCCCCAGGAGGCGGCCCCTGTCCTTTTGAAGGAACCTCCGTCATGCTCGCTTCAATGCTCTTGTGTCTGCTTGTCTCCGCCGCCCAGGCCGCGCCGACGGGCGGAGGCGACGCGGTCGCGCCGATCGTTCTCGCGGGCGAGGCTCAGACCCTGCGTCGCTATGAGGCCGAGGCGCGTCAGGGCGCGGCGGTGGGACCCGATGACGTCTACGCCGTCTCCAACTGGTCGATTGTGCGCTATGACAAGAAGACGGGCGCCAAACAGGCCGAATGGACCGGCGACCGCGCCCGATTTCCGCACATCAACTCCTGCGCCGTGATCGACGGCGAACTGGTCTGCGCCAGCTCCAACTTTCCCGCCGTTCCTCAGATCAGCACGGTGGAGGTCTTCGACGCCGTCGACCTGCATCACAAGCGCAGCGTCGCCCTGGGTCTGGGGACGGGTTCGATCACCTGGGTTGATCGACATGACGGCGCCTGGTGGGCCATGTTCGCCAACTATGACGGTCGCGGGGGCGAGGCGCCGCGCGACCACCGCCACACCACCCTGGTGCGGTTCGACGACCAGTGGCGACGGCTGGAGGCCTGGGGGCTTCCGGCCTCCATTCTGGAGCGGATTGCGCCGATGAGCATTTCCGGCGGCGGCTGGGGACCGGACGGACGTCTCTATCTGACCGGCCACGACCGGCCCGAACTCTATGTCGTCGCCCTGCCCGAAGGCGGGGGAGTTCTGGATCATCTGGAGACCCTCGGCATAGAGGCCGAGGGACAGGCGATCGACTGGGATGAAAGCGAGCCCGGCGTCCTCTACGGCATCACCCGGCGAACACGGGAAATCCTGGCGATGCGCACGCCCGTCACGACCACGGCGCCCTGATCCGTCAGGCGCCGCTCGCGCGCGGATGGGCGGCGGAATAGGCGCTCAACAGGCGCTCCGCATCGACGCCGGTGTATTTCTGAGTGGTGGACAGGCTGGCGTGGCCCAGCAGTTCCTGGATCGAGCGCAGATCGGCGCCGGCCCCCAGCAGATGGGTCGCGAAACTGTGGCGCAAGGCGTGGGGGGTGGTGCGTTCGGGCAGGCCCAGCCGGCCGCGCAGTCGCTGGACCGAGGCTTGAACGTGGCGCGGGCTGAGCGGGCCGCCACGCCGAGCCCGGAACAGGGGGTCGGCGGGCTGAAGGATGAAGGGCAGCAGGGCCAGATAGGCATCCGCCGCCGATCGCACGGCGGGCAGGACCGGGACGATCCGGGTCTTCGATCCCTTACCGACGATCCGCAGGGTGTCGCCCAAAGGAGCCTCTGCGCGAGTCAGGGACAGGGCTTCGGAAATCCGCAGCCCGCAGCCGTAGAGAAGGCTGAGCACTGCGCGGTCGCGGGCGGCCTCCCAAGGCTCCGCGTCGGGATCGGCGTCCGGTTCGGCCAGCAGGCCGCGCGCCTGGTCCTCGCTGACGGGGCGGGGCAGGGCCGGCTTGATCCGGGGACCCCGCACCTGGGCCAGCTGGGGGGCGGGCGTGTCCAGCCGCCGGTCCAGGAAGGCGTGAAAGCCCCGGACGGCCGACAGGGTCTGGCTGAGCGATCGCGCCGCCAGGGGATGATCGCCGCTGCGGCGGTCGGCTAAATGCGCACGCACCTCGGCGGCGGTGATGGTTCCCATGGCCTTCAGCGTCAGGGTCTCGCCGCGATGGCGTTCGAGAAAGGCGACATAGAGCCGGCCGATATGGCCATAGGCCTCAAGGGTGCGGGGCGACAGCCGTCGCTCGTGCGCCAGATGCTCCAGCCAGGCGAGCAGGGCCTCGGCGGCGGTCAGTTCAACACCGGCCATCGCTCGGCCATTCGCTCGACCACCCGCGCCAGAAAGGCCGCCAGTTCGCAGCCCATGTTGGGGGTGAAACCCTCGGGCTCGGGCGAGCCGAAGGCGCACAGGCAGGATCGAGGCGGCTCGCCCGGCGTCAGATGCGGGGCCATGCGGACCAGGGCGACGGACTGGACCTGATCCCCGGCCGCGCCGAACAGGTCCAAGCCCTCGAACATGGGGCCGAGCCAGGTCAGGCCGTGTTCGCCCAGCAGATTGTCCACGGCGCCTGGCTCGAGCGCGCGCCAGCCGAACGGCACGCCGCCCGGCTTCTCCAGGGCGATGGCCGCGCCGGCCAGGCCGAACCGGCCCTGGGCCGCCGCATCCAGCCGTCGCGCCAGGTCGGAATGATTGCGCGCCTCCATCAGGTCCAGGGCGGCCACATGCGTCTGGGTCTGGGCGGCGAAATTGGCGCGGGCGATCATCTCGACCTCGCGCCGGGCGCCGGCCTCGCGCTCGACCACCGCCTCGAGGCGCGTCAGGGCGGCGGCGCCGAACTCGACCACATTGCGTCCGTGCGGACGCAGGCCGATCTCTTCCAGCAAGGAACGATCGTCCAGCAGGGTCTGGGAATGGGTCTGGAGCCAGCCGCGCACCTCGGGCCAGGTCAGGCCGTCGCCCAGATGGGGAACCGGCTGCGCTTCAGCGGTTTCGAAAAGGTCCAATGAGCCGCTCAACAGACCTTCTCCGTGACGCGTGAGTTACAGGATGGACTGACCGGTCTTGGCCCAGTCCGCCACAAAGGCATCAAGACCCTTGTCGGTTAACGGGTGCTTTACCAGGGCCTTGAAAGTGTCGGCGCCGAAGGTGGCGGCGTCCGATCCGGCCACAGCGGCGGCGGCCACATGGGCCACGTTGCGCAGCGAGGCGGCCAGGATCTGGGTCTCGAAACCGTGGACGTCGTACATCACCCGGATTTCTTCCAACAGGGCGATCCCGTCGGCGCCGTTGTCCTCCAGCCGCCCGACGAAGGGCGAGACGAAGGTGGCGCCCGCCTTGGCGGCCAGCAGGGCCTGGGCGGCCGAGAAGCACAGGGTGACGTTGGTCTTGATCCCCTTGTCGGCGAAGACGCGGCAGGCGCGCAGACCGTCCCAGGTCAGGGGCAGTTTGACGACCACATTGGGGGCGATGGCGGCCAGCTTGTCGCCCTCCTTGACCATGGTCTCGAAATCGAGCGAGACGGCCTCGGCGGAAATCGGGCCCTCGACCAGGGCGCAGATTTCGGCGATGACCTCGGCGATGTTCCGACCCGACTTGGCGATCAGCGACGGATTGGTGGTGACGCCGTCCACCATGCCGGTGGGAACCATGTCCTTGATGACGGCGACGTCGGCGGTATCGAGAAAGAGTTTCATGGACGGCTTCATAGCCGAGGGCGCAGTTCGGTGAAAGTCGCCTCGGTCCTCATTCCCCTGCCCGTGCCGGAAGCCTTCGATTACGAAGTTCCCGAGGCGCTGAGCCTGGCGCGCGGCGATCAGGTCGCCGTCCCCTTGGGTCCGCGCCTGATCCGGGGCGTGGTGGCCGAGGTGTTCGAGACCACCGGCTCGAACCGGCGGCTGAAGGCGGTGGACTCGAAACTGGACGACCCCGCCCTGCCGGCAGGGGTGATGGACTTCGTCGAATGGGCCGGGCGCTGGACCCTGTCCCCCCCCGGAGAGATGGCGGCCACCGCGCTGAAGGGGCTGCGCGCGCCGCGTCCCCGGCCGGAACGGAGGGTGCGGCGGGTCGGCGACCGTCAGCCGGCCCGCGCCACCCCCGCGCGAACGGGCGTGCTGGAGGCCCTGGGCGCGCGATCAATGACGGCCGCCGATCTGGCGCGGGACGCCGGCGTGTCGGCGGGCGTGGTGAAGGGATTGATCGACGAGGGGGTTCTGGAGATCGTCGAGATCGCCGCTGAAGCCGCCTTCGCCCCGCCCGATCCCGACCATGCGCCGGCGACCTTGAACGGCGACCAGGCGGCGGCGGCTTCAGCCCTGGCGGCCGGGGCGACCCAGGGCGGGTTTCGACCCTTTCTGCTGGACGGGGTCACGGGGTCCGGCAAGACCGAAGCCTATCTGGAGGCGATCGCGCGGGTGCTGCGCGCCGATCCGGCGGCGCAGATCCTGATCCTCCTGCCTGAAATCGCCCTGACCCAGGCCCTGATCGAACGGATTGCAGCCCGCTTCGGCGCGGCCCCGGCAGAGTGGCATTCCGGCGTCGCCCCGCCCCGCCGCCGCCAGGTGTGGGAGGCGACCATCGCGGGCCGTTGCAACATCGTGGTCGGCGCCCGGTCCGCCCTGTTCCTGCCCTTCGTCAATCTGCGCCTGATCATCGTCGACGAAGAGCATGACGGGTCGTTCAAACAGGAAGAGGGTCTGGTCTATCACGGCCGGGACCTGGCCGTGGCGCGGGCGCGGATCGAGGGGGCGGCCGTGGTCCTGGCCTCGGCGACCCCGTCGCTGGAGACGCTGTGGAATGCGCAGAACGGCCGCTACGACTGGTTGAAGCTGGGCGCGCGGCATGGGACCGCCGTCCTGCCGGACATCGACCTGATCGACCTGCGCGCGGCGCCTCCGGATCCGCAGACCTGGCTGTCGCAGAGCCTGAGGGAGGCGATCGGCGAAACCCTGGCGCGCGGCGAACAGACGCTGCTGTTCCTGAACCGGCGCGGCTATGCCCCCGTGGTCCTGTGCCGCGCCTGCGGGCACAGGCTGACGGCGCCGGACACCGACAGCTGGCTGGTCGAACATCGCTACACCGGCCGACTGGTCTGTCACCTGACCGGCTTCTCCATGGCCCGGCCGAAACTCTGCCCGTCGTGCGGGGCCGAAGACAGTCTGGTCTCGGTCGGACCCGGCGTCGAACGGGTCGAGGAGGAGGTGCGCCAGCTGTTCCCCGAGGCGCGGACGGCGGTGTTCAGCTCCGACACCGCGCCCGACGCCAAATCGGCCCGGGCCCTGATCCAGCGGATGACCGACGGCGAGATCGACATACTGGTCGCCACCCAGGCGGCCGCCAAGGGCCACAACTTCCCCCGCCTGACCCTGGTCGGGGTGGTGGATGCGGATCTGGGCCTGAGGGGCGGCGATCTGCGGGCGGCCGAGCGCACCTATCAGCTCTTGGCCCAGGCGACGGGACGGGCGGGCCGGGCGGATCGGCCGGGACGGGCCCTGTTGCAGACCTGGACCCCCGAACATCCGGTGCTTCAGGCCCTGGCGGCCGGCGACCGGGACGCCTTCGTCGAGGCGGAGATGGCCGAGCGGGAGGCGGCGTCCCTGCCCCCCTTCGGCCGGCTGGCGGCGATCATCCTGTCCAGCGAGAATGCGCAGGCGGTGGAGAAGACCGCCGCCGACCTGGCCCAGACCATTCCCAACGCCGAACGGCTGGAGGTCTATGGCCCCGCCGACGCGCCCCTAGCCCTGGTGCGCGGCCGTCGGCGCAAGCGGCTCTTGGTGCGCGCGGATCGCGACGTCGATCTGCAGGCCTTTCTGCGCGCCTGGCTGCAGCGGGTGAAGGTTCCCGCCTCGGTCCGGCTGGCCGTGGACGTCGATCCCTATTCCTTCCTCTGAGGGGGCCTCTGAGGTGGACGCGGCCGTCCGAGACGGCGGATCAGATCGCCATGACCGTGCCCAGCAGCAACCGGGCGCCGGGGCGGCCCAGGGTGGCGTTGGTCGCCGCCTGCAAGGCGTTGGCCAGGCGGTCGATGTCGGGCGCCGCGCCGGGCCGCAGCCCTGCGGCGAACTGCTGAGCGGCGGTGTTATAGGCGGCGCGGAGGCGGGGCGTGGACTGCTGGGCGCGAAGACGCAGGGCCGCGTCAGGCACGTCCAGACCGGTTTCGATCGACAGAACCCCTCGACGCCCGGTCAGCCCGGTGATGGAGGCGGTCACGACCGGCAGTCGGAAATAGGTTTCGGCGGAGGCGCCGCCGCCCTCCTTGCTCGAAGAGGCTGCGGCGGGCTCCGGCGAGGCCGAGGCGGCGGCCGTTGCGACAAGGGCGAGACCGAGGAGGGCGCGGCGTTCCATGGCGTGACCCTAACGCGCGGCGCTTAATAAACGGCTACGCCCTCGCATATAAGGACATCCTTATATGTTTATTGCTCCTTCAGGCCTGCCGGGCTATGAGGCGCGCAATACCCCCTTACGGCCAGGAGCCCCTGCCATGACCGACTACATCATCCGCGACATCTCTCTGGCCGACTGGGGCCAGAAGGAAATCGCCATCGCCGAGACGGAAATGCCGGGCCTGATGGCGCTGCGCGCCGAGTTCGGCAAGGACCAGCCGCTGAAGGGCGCCCGGATCGCCGGCAGCCTGCACATGACCATCCAGACGGCGGTTCTGATCCAGACGCTGGAAGCCCTGGGCGCCGAGGTGCGCTGGGCCTCGTGCAACATCTTCTCGACCCAGGATCACGCCGCCGCCGCGATCGCCGCGGCCGGCACCCCGGTCTTCGCCGTCAAGGGCGAGACCCTGGAGGAATACTGGGACTACGCCCACAAGATTTTCGAATGGGCGGACGGCGGCTATCCGAACCTGATCCTGGACGACGGCGGCGACGCCACCCTGCTGTGCGTGCTCGGTCCGAAGGCCGAGAAGGACCCCTCGGTCCTCGACAACCCGACCAATGAGGAAGAAGAAGCCCTCTACAAGGTCATGAAGCGGTATCTGAAGGAGAAGCCCGGCTTCTATTCGGCCATCCGCGACGCCATCGGCGGCGTGTCGGAAGAGACCACCACCGGCGTCCACCGCCTGTACCAGATGTCGGAGCGCGGCGAACTGCCCTTCCCGGCCATCAACGTCAACGACAGCGTGACCAAGTCCAAGTTCGACAATCTGTACGGCTGCCGTGAATCCCTGGTCGACGCCATCCGTCGCGGCACCGACGTCATGCTGTCGGGCAAGGTGGCCGTGGTCTGCGGCTACGGCGACGTGGGCAAGGGCTCGGCGGCCTCGCTGCGTCAGGGCGGCGCCCGCGTGATCGTGACCGAGATCGACCCGATCTGCGCCCTGCAGGCGGCCATGGAAGGCTATGAGGTCCAGACCCTGGACGACGTCGCAGACAAGGCCGACATCTTCGTCACCGCCACCGGCAACAAGGATGTGATCACCGTCGATCACATGCGCCGGATGCGCAACAACGCCATCGTCTGCAACATCGGCCACTTCGACTCCGAGATTCAGGTCGCGGGCCTGAAGAATTTCAAGTGGGACGAGATCAAGCCCCAGGTCCACCACGTGGAGTTCCCGAACGGCAACAAGATCATCCTGCTGTCGGAAGGCCGTCTGGTGAATCTTGGCAACGCCACGGGCCACCCCTCCTTCGTGATGTCGGCCTCCTTCACCAACCAGACCCTGGCCCAGATCGAACTCTGGACCAACAAGTCGGCCTATGAGACCAAGGTCTACACCCTGCCCAAGCACCTGGACGAAAAGGTCGCCGCCCTGCACCTGGGCAAGCTGGGCGCCAAGCTGACCGTGCTGAACAAGGAACAGGCCGATTACATCTCCGTGCCGGTCGAAGGGCCGTTCAAGCCCGAACACTACCGCTACTAAGAACCGCCTTCCGGAGCCGGTCTCGTGAGCCGGGCGTCGTTCGACGTCCTGGTGGTCGGGGCCGGCGCCGCCGGCATGATGTGCGCCGCCGAGGCCGGGCGGCGCGGCCGTCGGGTCCTGGTCGTCGATCACGCGGCCCATCCCGGCGAGAAGATCCGCATCTCCGGCGGCGGACGGTGCAACTTCACCAATCTGGGCTGCGGGCCGGCGAACTTTCTGGGTGAAAACCCCCGGTTCGCCACCTCGGCCCTGCGCCGTTTCACGCCCCAGGACTTTATAAAACGGGTCGATCAGGCGGGCATCGCCTGGCATGAGAAGACGCTGGGCCAGCTGTTCTGCGACGGCAGCGCCAAACAGATCATACGCCTGCTGACCGACGCCCTGACCGAGGCCGGGGTCGAGCTGCGGATGAAGACTGGGCTGGACCGGATCGCCCGAAAGGGCCAGGGCTGGTCGATCGGCCTGTCCGACGGGTCCGAGATCGCGGCGGCCTCGCTGGTGGTCGCCACAGGCGGAAAGTCCATTCCCAAGATGGGGGCGACCGGCTGGGCCTATGAGGTCGCGCGCCAGTTCGACATCCGCGTGACCGAGACCCGCCCGGCCCTGGTGCCGCTGACTTTCGAAGCCGGACTTCTGGAGACCCTGGCGCCGCTCGCCGGGGTGGCGGTGGAGGCCCGCGTGGCCTCGGCCCCGGCCGAGAAGACCCGCAAGGCCCGGTTCGACGAAGCCATGCTGTTCACCCACCGCGGCCTGAGCGGCCCGGCCATTCTCCAGATCAGCTCCTACTGGCGCGAGGGCGAACCCATAGTCGCCGCCATGGCCCCGGATCACGACGTGTTCGAGGCGCTGAAGACCGCCAAGGCGGCGAACGGACGCCAGGCGGTCCACACCGCCCTGTCCCAGATCGTGCCGCGTCGGCTGGCCGAGAGCCTGTGCGCGCGCGAAGGCGTGGCGGGCAATCTGGCCGATCTGTCGGACAAGGCCCTGCGGCGACTGGACCAGGCGGTCAACGCCTGGACGGTGAAACCGGTAGGGTCCGAAGGCTACCGCACGGCCGAGGTCACCCTGGGCGGGATCGACACCGCCGCCCTGGACCAGCAGACTCTCGCCGTGAAGACCGTCCCCGGCCTCTATTTCATCGGCGAGGCGGTGGACGTCACCGGCTGGCTGGGCGGCTATAATTTCCAGTGGGCCTGGTCTTCAGGCTGGGCCGCCGGCCAGGTCTGCTAGAGCCTGATCCGTTGAGGAGGAACCGCTTCGCGGTTCCGCTGAAACGGTGAATCAGGCTCCAGATTAAAGCGAGAGCAGGATCAAGCCGCGCCCTGTGGCGCCACGACGCATGGCGGCGCAGACGCCGACCCCCTAGCTTGGGTTTGCGGAACGGGCCCCTCTGGCGTCGTCGCGGCCGGGTTCCCCTCCCCTGGGCGTGCGATGCGATGTCGGACCGCACGGGTGCATCGACGCGACGGGTCTCGGACCCCCTGCCTTCCCGTCGCGTCGCACCCGATCGTCAACCGACCCGGAGCCCCGCCATGCCCCTTCTGATGTGCCCCAACGACAACAGCCCGATGCAGAGCCTGGATCGGAACGGCGTCCAGTTCGACATGTGCCCGACCTGTCGCGGCGTCTGGCTGGATCGCGGCGAGTTGGAAACCCTGATGGCCTCGGCCGTCGATGAAGGACGCGCCGCCGCCTCCGCCCCCTCGCCGCAGACCCGCCCCTGGAACGCGCCGTCCGACTATGGAGAGGTCAAGGGCTACAGGGACGATCGCCGCCGCGACGACGGCTATCACTACAAGAAGAAGAAGCGCGACAGCATCTTCGACATTTTCGACTGACGCCTAAAGCCGAATCCCGGCGGCCGGCATCAGGGCGTTCAGCGCGGCCGACGCCTCGGGCTCGACGCTCAGGGCGTCCTTGACCTCGGACGCGCGCAGCATGCGCAGCGCTTCCGCCCGGGCGCGATCGGCGGCCGGTCCCAGAGGCGCCGTCTCGCCGGCCGCCATTCTCAGCAGGACGCCCAGCTTCTGCGTCACGGCGGCCGAGGCGCGGGCGATCTGGCTGATCAGGCCGGCGTCCGCCTCCAGGGTTCCGCCCAAGGTCCCGATCGAGGCGGCGATCTCACGCTCGTCGATCTCTCCCAACTGCACCGCGCGCACCGAGCGCTGCAGCCGCGCCAGAGTGAGCAGTTTCTGCGAGGCGTTCGAACCGCCCGGCGTCGATTGCCGGAGCTCGGCCTCAAGCCGCACCGATTTGACGCAGCCGCTCAGCCATCGCGCCGCCGCCCGCTTGTTGGCGGCGCCGGTCACATTCTCGCAAAGCCGCGTCAGATGTTCGGCCTCGGCCAATACGGTCGCGCATGACTGAACATAGGAGGCGACGAAATCGGGCGTGACCAGGCTCCTGGACCGATCGACGAAGGCGTTCTGCACCTCCTCCAGGGTCAAAAGCCGACCCGAGGCGGACGTCAGGGCCATAGCCAGGGTCCGAAGAATATCGATCTCGCCCGCCGGATCAGAGGGGCGCAGGCGGCGGGAACTGGACAGTTCGCGCGTTATGAATCGGGCCAAGGCGGCCGACAGACGCGGAAAGTCGCCGGCGGCGATCCGGCTGCCGAGCCGGGCTGCGGGGCCATCCACGGTCGGGGTCAGAAGCCCCATCCGGGGATCCACGGCGATCAACCGCTCCACCTCCTTGGGCGCCACCATCCGCACGAGGGCCGCCAGACTGGCGCCGAGATCCAAGGACGGCCCCAGGATGTCAGCCAGATTTGACCGGATCGCCAGCATCTCCGTCGCAATCTGCTCGACGACGCTCACCACCAGGGCGCGCGGCGGCCCTTCCGTCGGCGCGCCATCCATCAGATCCATCAGCCGGTGCAGCCGCGCCCGTGCGCCCTGACGATCGGCCAGGGCCTGGGCCGCCACGCCGCCCATGATGAAGGCTCGGTCGGCCGATCCCGACAGGCGATGGGCCACATCGGCGATCGAAAGATCGTCCAGTGACGGAAACTGGCCGCTTCGGCCCGCCTTCATCAGCTGGGAGATCGTGGCGTCGGCCAGCCGCTGGTAGTGGCGCACCATCCCATGCAGATCCTGGCCGCTGGCCTGGCTTTCGGGCACGGCCACCTTCTGAACGGCATGTTGAAGTTCGACGCCCGAGGCGTCCAGCCGTTCCGCCAGATCCGGCCGGTGCAGAAGCTCGAAGGCGGTCACCCCGTGCCGCTTCAGCCAGTCCTCGAGGACGCGGCCGATCAGGGCCCGAGCATGGGGCGCATAGAGTTCCTTGGGCGAGCCGCAGGCGGGACGGGCCGCCGCTTCCGGCTTCTTCTTCGACTTTTCTTCCGGCAGCCCGAGATTCAGAATCGTCAGGCTGTTGAACTCCATCGTCTCGGGGTCCAGCGTCTCCTTGGTGACCCGCACCGCGACCGCCTGTTTGGCCTGAAACTGCTCTTCGGCGGTTTCCAGTGCGGCTTTTCGGTCTTCGGTCGCGATCAGCAGGGTCCAGGCCGCCGGGGCGGTCCTTCGGACATAGACTTCATAATGGATTGGGCCGGCCATGCGACCACCCTAGGCGCCAAGGCTTTAAGGCGGGGTTGCCCGGTAAATTGTCAGTTTTTGACCCATCCGCCTATCGCCGTCGTTGAAACCTGCGGCTTGGCGGCCCATCTGTCTTGGCCCTAATGTAACCGCGATCGAACGGTTACGCTTGCCGTGCGTTCTCGGTTTCGGGAACGGGAAGTTCAGGAGAAGACCCCTTGGCCAATATCACCCTGGTCGACGACGACGAGAACATCGTGACGTCCGTCTCGCTGGCGCTGGAAAGCCATGGCCATAAGATCACCGCCTATCACGACGGCGCATCGGGTCTGGCGGCCTTGGAGAGCACGCCGCCCGACCTGGCCATTCTCGACGTGAAGATGCCGCGCATGGACGGGATGGAGGTGTTGCGCCGGCTGCGCCAGACCTCGCAGCTCCCGGTCATCATGCTGACCTCCAAGGACGAAGAGATCGACGAGATTCTCGGCTTCAACCTCGGCGCCGACGACTATATCCACAAGCCGTTCAGCCAGAGGCTGCTGATCGAGCGGGTCAAGGCCCTGCTGCGTCGCACCGGCGCCGACGGCGTCGAGCCCGAGCCCTCGGCCGAGGTCTCCGGCAAGGCGATCAAGCGCGGCAAGCTGAGCATGGACCCGGCCCGCCACGAATCGACCTGGGACGGCAAGCCGGTGAAACTGACCGTCACCGAATTCCTGCTGCTTCAGGCCCTGGCCCAGCGCCCCGGCTTCGTGAAGAGCCGCGACAATCTGATGGACGCGGCCTATGACGATCAGGTCTATGTCGATGACCGCACCATCGACAGCCACGTGAAGCGGATGCGCAAGAAGTTCCGCGCCGTGGACCCCGAGTTCGACGCGATCGAGACCCTGTATGGCGTCGGCTACCGATACCGCGAAAGCTGATCTTCCCGGCCGCGAGGCCGAGGAAGAGCCTCATCGACGGCCGCTGTTCCGCTTCGGCGGCTCGCGGCTCGGCGGCTTTATCCTCGCCCTCAATCTGCTGAGCCTGCTGATCCTGTTCGGCGGCGCCCTCCTGCTCAATGAATGGAGCAAGGGGTTGATTCAGGCGCGCCAGGAATCGCTGAAGGTCCAGGCCGAACTGCTCGGCAATGTGCTGGGGCAGCTCAGCATCACGCGAGGCGAGCCCACCCCGGAGCTGGACGTCGGCGAGGCGGCCCGCTGGCTGCGCGACAACTTCGTGCCCGAGGGGCAGCGGGTGCGCCTGTACGACATCAACGGCCTGCAGGTCATCGACAGCTATCAGGTCACCGAAAACATCCCCGGCCAGGCCTTGCCGCCCGCCCGCCCGGCGGGCTCCAAAGCGCCCGGCGATCTGGCGCGCGTCAACGCGCGTCGGGCCGAACAGAAGGACGCGGCGGAGCGCGAGGTGACGGCCGAGGTGGAGCTGGCACTGGCCGGCGCGCCCCAGACCACGCTCCGGCGCAATGAGTCGGGCGATCGCGTCGTCTCCGTCTCCATTCCAATCCGACATGTGCGTCAGGTCTTGGGGGTGCTGACGCTTGAGGCCGGCAATGTCGATGAGATCCTCGGCGCCCAGAGGCGCGCCCTGGTGCCCTTCGCCCTGGTGGCCCTGGGGGTGAATCTCCTGGCCTCCCTGCTGCTGCATCTGTTCGTGGCGCGACCGATCATGCGGCTTTCGGCGGCGGCGGACGGGGTCAAGCTGCAACGGGCCCGATCCATCTCTCTTCCCGATCTGGAAGACCGCAAGGATGAGATCGGCGACCTGGCCCGGTCGCTGGAATCGATGACCGACACCCTGTCCACGCGGATGGACGCGATCGAACGGTTCGCCGCTGACGTGTCGCACGAGATCAAGAACCCCCTGACCTCGATCCGCTCGGCCCTGGAGACCCTGCCCCTGGTGAAGACGGACGCTCAGCGCGAAAAACTGACCGCCCTGCTGCAGCAGGACGTGCGGCGCCTGGATCGGCTGATCACCGACATCTCCAACGCCTCGCGGCTGGATGCGGAACTGTCGCGCGATCGGCCCCGCCCCATCGCCCTGAACACCCTGCTGAGCGACATCGTCAACGTCTATGAGACGACGGCCAAGCCCGGCGACATTCCGGTCCTGTATGATCCGCCGGCTCAGGCGCTGCGGGTGGTGGGGCGCGACGGGCCTCTGGGCCAGGTCTTCCGCAATCTGATCGACAACGCCCGCTCCTTCAGTCCGGCCGACGGCGCGGTGCGCGTGATCCTGGAAGAGACGGAGGGCGAGCTGCCGATCCGGATCCGCATCGAGGATCAGGGGCCGGGGGTGCCGCCCGAAAATCTCGAGACGGTATTCGAACGCTTCTACACCTCGCGACCCAAGGGCGCGGCCTTCGGATCGAACTCAGGTCTGGGCCTGTCCATCGTCCGCCAGATCGTCGAGGCGCACGGGGGACGCGCCTGGGCGGAGAATATGACGGAGGACGACCGCATCCTGGGCGCTCGTTTCGTGGTGGCCCTGCCGGCGAACGGCCGCCGTCCGTGACCGAGGCCGCCCCTATCCACGCGACCACGGTGGCCCGGCGCGGACCGGACGAGGCGGCGTGGCGGGCGGTGATGATCCTGGGGCCCTCAGGCGCCGGAAAAAGCGATCTGGCGCTGCGGCTGATCGGACGCGGTTGGCGATTGGTCAGCGACGACTACACCCGAGTCTGGGCCTCAGGAGGCTCGCTTTACGCTACGGCGCCCCAGTCGATCGCCGGGCGGATCGAGGCGCGCGGGGTCGGAATCGTGTCCGCCAGAACACGTTGGATCGCCCGTGTCGTCATGGCCGTCGCCTGCGTGCCCGAGGCGGTCGAACGCCTGCCCGAACCGCAAACCCGCCGGTTCGCGGGGGTGGATCTGCCGCTCCTGGCGCTGGACCCCCGCCCCCCGTCCGCCGTCGAGATGGTCGCAGTCGCGCTCGGAACGCTTTGAACCGGCGCGCAACGAGTCTATGACACGGCCCTTGCGGTCCCGAGGTGGGCGCGTCCGGCCTCCCTGTCGGACAGGGAGAGGTCCGGGGATGGTTCGGGGGATGCGAGTGACGTTCTCATGATTGGCCTTGTTATCGTCACCCACGGGGGACTGGCCTCGGAGTTTCTTTCGGCGATGGAGCATGTGGTCGGCCCGCAGCGCGGGGTGGCGGCCATCTGCATCGGGCCCGAAGACGACATGGAGCGCCGTCGGCGGGACATCGTCGACGCCGCCGCCGCCGTGGACGACGGCGACGGCGTCATCCTGCTGACCGACATGTTCGGGGGCACGCCGTCCAATCTGGCGATTTCGGTGATGGAACAGACCCATGCCGAGGTCATCGCCGGGCTGAACCTGCCCATGCTGATCAAACTGGCCAGCGTGCGCGGGCGTGAGACGCTGGAGGCCTGTGTGGCCCATGCCCAGGACGCCGGTCGCAAATACATCTCCGTCGCATCCTGGGTGCTTGCAGGCGAGAAATGAGCGTCACCGCCACACTGGACATCTGCAATGCGCGGGGGCTGCACGCCCGCGCCTCAGCCAAGTTCGTCAAGCTCGCATCCAGCTTCGACAGCGAGATCCATGTCTCGCGCGACGGCGTCACCGTTGACGCCCGGTCGATCATGGGCCTGCTGATGCTGGGCGCCGGGATCGGCTGCCAGATCGAGGTCTCAGCCGAAGGCTCCGACGCCCAGGAAGCGATTGAGGCCCTGACGGACCTCGTCGCCCGCAAGTTCGACGAGGATCAGTAGAACCGGCGGGTCCTAGAGCCCGAGGGCGCGGCGGATGTCGCGCCAGTCCACATATTTGAAATTCTGGGTCCCGACGTCGTTCACATCGTCCTGGATCACCACCACCCCTTCGGGGAAGGGGCCGACCGCGCCGCCGGCGGCGGCCAGGCCGTCGGTGCCGGTGATCCCGTCCACCGCCCCGTCCACGACCTTGAACCGCCCCTGGTATTCGGGCGCCGCGCCGTCGATGCGCCAGACGGGGAAGGTCGAATCACCCTGGCTGGAGGCGATCAGATAACGTTTGTCGCCATCGGTCAGGGTCGTCAGCCCTTCGGCGTCGGCGACAAGGCGGTCCTTGGCGATCGGCTGGACCAGGGTGCGCGCGGCGCCCGTCGCCGGATTGAGGCCATAGCGCCACAGGCCGACATTCTCCTCGTTGATATAGAGGGCGTCGGTCGCCTCGTCGGCGGCGCAGCCTTCGGAGATCGAACCGATCTCGGCCCGGCGCACCTCGCGCGACGCCGGACGGCCGGCGGCGTCCACGCTCAGGATGAACTGGCGCAGCTCGCCCTCATGCCCGACCAGGATCGCATGGACCTCATCGCCCCGACGCGCGAAGCAGAAACCATAGGGTTCGACCACGTCCGTAGCGATGGCGCCCCAGGGCCGCACGCGGTTGTCGCCGGTTCCCGCCGGGTCGAACAGATACAGAGACACCCCCGTCTTGCCCGGCGTGCGGTCGCTGGCGCCCAGGACGATCTGCGGACGGCCCTCGACGGTCAGACCTTCGACCAGATCGACGTTGTTCAGCAGGCCCTCCGGCAGGAATTGCAGGATCCGCCCGTCGAGGCCGTAGATGTAAAGACCCGACTTCTTGTCCGTGCCGGCGACGAAACCGAGCGTGGTCTGGCCCATGACCGTCACAGGGGTTGACGACGCCCAGACGGCCGGGTCGTCGGCGGCGTCCTGGCCCGCCGTGCCGACCGAGGGGGTCTCCAGCACCGCCTGAACCTCCGCTCCCGGCCCCACGAAGCCTTCGCCCTCGCCCTGGAAATCCACCTCATGGGTCGCGCAGGCCGCGAGCAGGAGTGCGGAGATCGAGATCCCTGACCAAACGGCGCCCAGCTTGACCTTCATGATATTCCCCCTACGAATGAGAAGCGCCCTGATCCGCAAGACGACGCAGGGCGTCAACGGCGAATGAGTGACGTTTTCACGACGACAGAACGTTGATTCGCCAGCTTACTGACGATTTGTCACACCAACGACGCCGAACCGATCCGCAAGCGTCGCTGAACCGTCGCGATCCTTTCGCCGCTCGGCGCTAAGCGCGGCTGTATTCGTCGGGATTGAACCCGGCATTGGGGACATCGTCATGAAATTCCATCTCCTCGCGGGCGCCTCGCTCGCGTCGCTCGCCGCTGTGACCGCCGCCCTGCCGGCTCACGCCTATGAGGGCTCCGCCCTGGCCGCCTCGGTCGCCGTCGCCGGCGAAGTGGTTCACGGTCGGGTCACCAACGCCGCCGGCGACGCCCTCCCGGGTGCGGAGGTGGTCGTTCGCGCCACCGGCCAACGCGCCGTGACCAACACCCAGGGCGAGTTCGACCTGGTTCTGCCGACCGGTACGGCGGTGTTGGACGTGCGCTACATCGGCCAGCCCTCGGCCAGCCAGACCGTTAATGTGGTTCAAGGTGGGACCGAAGTCGCCATCGCGCTCGGCGCGGCCGAGGCCGCCACGGTCAGCGACGTGATCGTCACCGGCGTCATCACCGACGGCGTGGCCCGTTCGCTGAACCAGCAGAAGAACGCCGACGGCACCATCAACGTCCTGTCAGCCGACGCCATCGGCCGCTACCCCGACCCCAACGTCGCCGAGTCCCTGCAGCGCGTCCAAGGGATCGCCATCCAGCGCGACCAGGGCGAAGGCCGCTACATCAACGTCCGCGGCGCGCCGTCCAGCTTCACCGCCATCTCGGTGGATGGGGTGGCCGTCCCCGCCGTGTCGCCGTCGACCCGCGCGGTCGATCTCGACACCCTGCCGTCGGACATCGTCTCGACCGTCGAGGTCTCCAAGACCCTGCGCCCCAGCCAGGACGCGGATTCCATCGCCGGCGCCGTGGACATCAAGACGCGCTCGCCCTTCGACAAGCGCCGCCTGGCGCTCAGCGGTTACGCGGGCGGCAGCTACAATGATTACGGCGGCGAGGACTATCGCGGCGGCCTGACGGCTTCCAACGTCTTCGGCCCGAACCAAACCTTCGGCGCCCTGGTGTCGTTGAGCTATTCCGAAACCAACCGCCGTCCCGACAACGTCGAGAACGGATGGGTGCTGATCAACCGCAACCCCGCGCAGGGCGGCGGCCAGATCTGGGGTCTCGAGAACACCCTGTTCAAGGACTACGAGACCGAGCGCACACGCAAGGCGGTGACGGGCGCCCTGGAATGGCGTCCCAGCGAGGCGACCCGCGTCTGGCTGAAGGGCTCCTACGCCCAGTTCCGCGACGACGAGTTCCGCAACACGCTGAACTTCACCTACAGCGACGGCACGCTGCAACCGGGATCGACCGACACCAGCGCCACCTTCAACAACGCCCGCATCTACAAGCAACTGCGTCACCGCACGCAAGAGAACGACATCTCCACCGTGCAGTTGGGCGGCCAGCGGACGTTCGGCAACGGGGCGGTCTGGGATGCCGTCCTGTCGTTCGCCGACAGCGAGCAGACCTATCCGCACCGTGACGAACTGGTCTATCGCTCGGACCCGGTGCCGACGATGTTTTACAACACGGCCGACCACTATCAGCCGACCTATTCGGTCTTCAGCGACCCGACCGGCTTCTACCTGAACTCCAACAACTATAAATTCCGCGAAAACACCTTCCGGTCCAACTCGACCGAACAGGACGACGTCGCCTTCAAGACCAACTTCGAACTGCCCACGATCATCGGCGGACGAGAAGTCGAGCTCAAGTTCGGCGCCAAGTACAGCGCACGCGAAGTGACGGCCGATGAGGAGCGTTTCCGCGACCGCTCCGCCGCCGCAAATCCGGGTACCCTGGCTCCGCTGCTCAGCGATCGTCCGTCGCAGAACTACGACTATAACCTCGGCTTCAAATTCGACGCCGGTTTGGTGACGGACTATTTCGACCGGGTTCGGGCTGGCTCGACCAACCCGGATTCGGCCGCTGGCGTGCGCCGCATTCCCCAGTCGATCACCGCCGACTACACCGCAAAGGAAGACATCCTGGCGGGCTACGCTCAGGCCAGGTTCGACCTCGGCGCGACCGATGTCCTCGTGGGCCTGCGCGTCGAGAAGACGGACTTCGAGGGGTCGGCGACCAGCGTCGCCCTGTCGGGCGCCCAGACCCCGGTCACGGTCGATCGCGATCAGACGGACTTCTTCCCCAATCTGACGCTGCGCCACAGCTTCAGCGATCAGTTGATCGGCCGCTTCGCCCTGACCCGCGCCATCTCGCGTCCGGACTATACGGACATCGTCCCGCGCGTTCTGGAAACGACCGACAGCGGCCGCACGACCGTGACGCGGGGCAATCCCGATCTGAAGCCGACCCTGTCGAACAACGTCGATCTGGGCCTGGAATACTATCTGCGTCCTCTGGGCGTGATCTCGGCCAACGCCTTCTACAAGGACCTGTCCAACTACCGCTTCACCCTGGTGACGGACAATGTGCCCTACGTCACCCCGACCAGCACGGTCGCCCAGGTGACCGAGGCCCGCAACGCTCGCGACGGCCACATTGCCGGCGTCGAGTTCAACTGGCAGCAGACGTTCGACTTCCTGCCGGGCTGGGCGTCCGGCTTCGGCGTCTTCGCCAACTACACCCTGACGGATGCGGAAATCAAAACCAGCCGCGCCTTCGCCGGTCGCGACACCTTCGCCCTGCCGGGTCAGTCGGACGAAACCTACAACGCCGCTCTCTTCTATGAGCGGTACGGGTTCAGCGCGCGGATCTCCTACACCCACCGCGGAGATTTCCTGGAGGCGATCGACGCGACCAATCCGGGCAAGGATCTCTATGTCGAAGGTCGCGGTCAGCTGGACTTCACCACCAGCTACGACTTCGGCAACGGCGTCGAAGTGTTCGGCGAGGCCAAGAACCTGACCGACTCGGCGGGCGTCCGCTACTACGGGGTCAAGGAACGGACCTATGAGTACGAGAAGTTCGGCTACAACGTCTTCTTCGGCGTTCGCTTCAAACTGTAAGGCTCAGCCGAGCCGCGAATAGAGGTGGCCGGGCGGCGACGTCCGGCCCCTTTTTCGTTGGGGCTGAGAGGGTTGGAACGGCTTGACGAGGCCTGTCGCGATGTCGTGTGGTTAACACGCTAAGTCTCCGCTTCACCGGTTCGCCTTTTGCACGGGGACGCCGATGCGGGGGATGTGAGCCCCAAATTGAGACGGATCGACTGATGTTCCTCGAAGGCGAGGTCAACTGGACCCTGGTGCTTGGACTCCTGGCGGGCTTCGGCAATGTCGCGGCGGTCATCGCCATCTGGTTCGCCATCGCCAACCGGGTGCGCCACGCCAGCGCGACGGATCAGCTGGACATCGTTCAGAAGGTGGCGGAGTCCTCGGATCGCCGCCTGTTCGAAACCCTGAACGCCGTTCCCGTCGCCATGGTCGAGACGGACCAGACGGGCAAGTTCGTCTTCGCCAACCGCGCCGCGCATCAGTTGCTGGGCCGTCGCGACGCCGAACTCCTGGGGCTGCGGTTCCACTCCGCCACCTGGGGCATCACCTTTCCGGACGGCAAGACCGTGCCGCCCGACCTCCTTCCCAGCGCACGGGCTCTGCGGGGCCAGACGGTGCGCGGCTTTCAGCACCTGATGGTCAATGCGGCGACCCGCAAGAAGATGCTGGTTTCGGTGACGGCCATGCCGATCGAGAACGAGCACGGCCAGATCACGGGCTCGATCGCCGCCATCGTCGAGACGGACGTCCTGACCACCCCGGCGATCGAACCGATGACGCCTCCGCCGGCGCCCCCGGCCGCGCCCTCGGCGCGCCCGGCGGGACCGAGCCTGTCCGACCGCGTCTTCGACGCCGCCTCCAGCGCCCTGGTGGTGGTCGGGGCCGACGGCGCGATCCGCCAGGCCAACCGCGCCGCCCTGGTCATGCTGGGCCGCAGCGAGGGCGTGGCGGGGGCCGATTTCGCCGACCTGTTCCTGCCGCCCGACCGCCGGGTCGAGGCTCGCCAGACCCTCAGAGCCGTTCTGACCGCTCCGAGCGAGGATATCCCTCCGATAGAGACGATCGACGCCGAGGGCGCGGCGATCCGCTGGACCCTCCTGCCTCTGACCGACGAGGCGGACGCTGCGGATGCGATCCTTCTGGCCGGCTCGCCCGTATCCGAGGCCCAGGATACGGCCCCGGCTGCGCCCGCCCTCGCCGAGGCAAACGACGATGCGGCCGCCTCCGACGCGGTCGCCGCCGCCCTTACCGCCGCCCAGGCCGAATTCTCCCGCCGTCAGGAGGCCCAGGCGCTCGCCCATGAAAAGGCGCTGGCCCAGGCGGAAAAGGCGGAGCGCGATCTGCGTGAGGCCTTGGAGGCCGAACGCCGCATGGCCAATGTCGGCCGTTTGGCGGGCGGGGTGACGCAGGATTTCGCCGCCCTGCTGAACGTCATGACCTCCGCCCTGGACATGCTGTTGCGCCACTCCGACGATCCTGACCGCGTCCGCCGGCTGGGCCAGGCGGCCCTGACGGCGGGGCGACGCGGCGAACAGATGACCCGCCGGCTGAGCGCCTTTTCTCAGGACGAGGACCGCACCCTGCTGCGGCGCCTGGACCTGGGCGTACTGTTGGCGGGGCTGGAGGGCCGGCTGCGCCAGATCGCCGGACCGGACGTCGATCTGATGATCGAGACCCCGAACCAGCCCGCGCCGGCGCGGGTCGATCCCGTCGCATTCGAGGCGGCGGTCATCGCCTTGACCCGCAATGCGGTCGAGGCCTCGAACGGCGCCGGATCGGTCGCCGTTCGTCTGGCGATCGCCTCGGCCGGCGACCTGCGGCTCAGCGTGCGCGACTCCGGCCCCGGCATGGATTCGGACACTCTGCGTCGCGCGCCCGAACCCTTTTTCACCACCCGAAGCGACGCGGCGGGGCTGGGTCTGTCTCAGGCCTTCGCCTTCGCCCGACAGGCGTCCGGCGCCCTGACCGTGGAGAGCGCCCCGGGCGAGGGGGCTGAGGTGGCCATCACCCTGCCGCTGGATTTGACGCCTGAAGGCGCCGCCGGCGCCCAGCCCGAGCCGTCGCCGCAGGAGCAGACCAGGGCCGAGCCGGTCGTCTGACCCCCTGCAAAGGTCGATTCCGCGCCCCATATGATGCGCGGCGGTTGACCCGTGCGGGGTCGGCGCTAGTGTCCGCGCGCTTTTCCCGCGCGCCAGAAGACCAGAGGATATCATGGCCGAAGCCCCCGCTCCCTACGACGTCGTCATCATCGGCGGGGGGCCCGGCGGCTATAACGCCGCCATCCGCGCCGGCCAGCTGGGCCTGAAGGTCGCCTGCGTCGAGATGCGCGCCACCCTGGGGGGCACCTGCCTGAACGTCGGCTGCATGCCGTCCAAGGCCCTGCTCCACGCCTCGGAAATGTTCGACGCCGCCAACAGCGAGTTCGCCAAGATCGGCATCGAGGTCCAGCCCAAGCTGAACCTGGGCCAGATGCACAAGTCCAAGGACGACAGCGTCACCGCCCTGACCAAGGGGATCGAGTTCCTGTTCAAGAAGAACAAGGCCGACTGGATCAAGGGCAAGGGCAAGATCGTCGGAAAGGGCAAGGTCGAGGTGACCGCCGCCGACGGCTCGGTCCAGACGGTGGAGGCCAAGAACATCGTCATCGCCACCGGCTCGGAGCCCACTCCGCTGCCGGGCGTCGCCTTTGAAGCGGGCAAGGTGATCGATTCCACCGGCGCCCTGTCCCTGCCGGCCGTGCCCAAGAAGCTGATTGTGGTCGGCGCCGGCATCATCGGCCTGGAGCTGGGTTCGGTCTGGCGCCGCCTGGGCGCCGAGGTGACGGTGGTCGAGTTCCTGGACCGCATCACCCCCGGCATGGACACCGAGGTCGCCACCGCCTTCCAGCGCACCCTGACCAAACAGGGCATGGCGTTCAAACTGGGCGCCAAGGTCACGGCCGCCAAGTCGGGCAAGGACGGGGTCGAGCTGACGGTCGAGCCCTCGGCCGGCGGCGCCGCCGAAACCCTGAAGGGCGACGTCGTCCTGGTCGCCATCGGCCGCCGGCCCTATACGGACGGCCTGGGTCTGGAGACCATCGGCGTCACGCCGGACAAGCGCGGCTTCATCGACCATGATCACTTCAAGGTCGCCGACGGCGTCTGGGTGATCGGCGACGTGACCCATGGCCCGATGCTGGCGCACAAGGCGGAGGAAGACGCCGTCGCCGTGATCGACACCATCGCCGGCAAATACGGCCACGTCGACTACGCCCTGGTGCCCAGCGTGGTCTACACCTTCCCCGAAGTCGCCTGGGTCGGTCAGACCGAGGATCAGCTGAAGGCCGCAGGCGTCGCCTACAAGAAGGGCAAATTCCCCTTCACCGCCAACAGCCGCGCCAAGATCAACCACGAGACCGACGGCTTCGTTAAGGTTCTGGCCGACGCCGCCACCGACAAGGTTCTGGGCGTCCACATCATGGGCCCCCAGGCCGGCGAAATGATCCAC
The DNA here is from genome assembly GCF_058801445.1 of Brevundimonas sp. GW822-FHT03E11. Taxonomy (NCBI): domain Bacteria; kingdom Pseudomonadati; phylum Pseudomonadota; class Alphaproteobacteria; order Caulobacterales; family Caulobacteraceae; genus Brevundimonas; species Brevundimonas sp. GW822-FHT03E11. Next base: position 346,608 of record NZ_JBXANG010000002.1, read on the forward strand.
GAAGCCGCCGTCACCATGAGCTTCGGCGGCGCCTCGGAAGACATCGCCCGCACCTGCCACGCCCACCCCACCCGTTCGGAAGCCGTCCGTCAGGCGGCCATGGACGTCGAAGGCTGGATGATGCAGGCCTGATCCGGCCCCCGTCGACCTGTCAGTCGATGTGACAAGGCCCGCCCGGAGGATCCGGGCGGGCCTTTCATTTGCGCCTGTTCGATCCCGCTCAGGCGGCCCAGACCGTCCGTTCGTCCTGAGCGTCGCCGTATGGCGCCCCGTCGCCCAGACGGAAGCGCGACACCAGTTCGGCCAGCCGTTCCGCCTCCTGGCTGAGCGCCTGGTTGGCGGCGGTGGTCTGTTGGACCATGGCGGCGTTCTGCTGGGTGGTCTGGTCCATCTGGTTGACGGCCGTATTGACCTCGGCCAGCCCCTCGGCCTGCGCCTTGGCCGAGGCGGCGATCTCGCCGGCCAGCTGGTTGATTTCGGCCACCTGGCCGATCAAGGCGGTCAGGGCCGCACCGGTCTGGGACACCAGTCGAGCGCCCTCGCCGACGCTGGCGCTGGAGGCGGCGATCAGACCCTTGATCTCGCGCGCGGCCCCCGCCGACCTCTGGGCCAGGGCGCGAACCTCTGAGGCCACCACCGCGAAACCGCGACCGGCCTCGCCCGCCCGCGCCGCCTCGACCCCGGCGTTCAGGGCCAGGAGATTGGTCTGGAAGGCGATTTCGTCGATCACCCCGATGATTTCCCCGATCCGGCCCGAGGTCGCCTCGATCTCGCCCATGGCGGCTGTGGTCTCGGCGATGATCTGTTCGCGCGTCGCGGCGCCGCTTCGGGCCTCGGCGGTGATGTCGGCGGCGGACCGGGCGCCTTGCGCAGTCTTGCGCACCGTGACCGTGATCTGATCGAGGGCGGCGGCGGTCTGTTCCAGGGCGGCGGCCTGTCTTTCGGTGCGGCGCGACAGGTCGTCGGTCGCCGTCGTCACCTCCGATGTTCCCGCCCGCATCGCCTCAACCAGGTCTACGATGTCGGCCATGGTCGCCGCCAGCGTGTCCACGGCGGCGTTATAGTCGTCCTTCAGCTTGCGGCTGCGCTCGGCGAAGTCTGCGGTGATCCGATGGCTCAGATCTCCGCGCGCCAGGGCCGCCAGACCTTGTCCGAGCGCCTCCGCCACCAGGGCGTCTTCCTCAGCCAGACGGTCCCGTTCCGCTTCTCCCGCCTCTTGCGTCACACGGGCGGCCTCGCGCATGGCCTCGGTCTCGGCTTCCGCGGCCTTCTGGCGCACCGCAGCGTCGCGGAAGGCGGCGACGGCGCGGGCCATCTGGCCGATGTCGTCTTCACGCATGGCCCAGGGCGTGTCGAAGTCGGTTCGGCCCTGGCGCAGGGCTTCCATCCGCTCGCACAGAGCCTTGAGAGGCGAAAACATCCGGCGGGAAACGATCAGACACAGCCCGACCCCCAGCAGGGCGGCGGCCAAGCCGCACACGAACAGGGCGATCATCACCTGGTTCACCGAGGCCATGAAGTCCGCCTTGGGAATGCCGACATACAGCACGCCGATGGTCTGGCCGGCCCTGGTCTTGATCGGGTCGTAGGCGACGAAATAAGGCTTGCCCAGAATGTCGGCCTGGCCTCGATAGGGTTGGCCCGCCTTCAGCACCGCATCATAGACGGGGCCGGGCTTCAGCCGAGTGCCGACGGCGCGCGAGCCGTCGTCCTTGACCACATTGGTGGTCACGCGCAGATCGTTCAGAAAGACGGTGGCCGTACCCCCGACCAGGGTCTTGATCCGGTCCACCGGCTCGACGAAGTCGTTCATCGGGGTCGATCCGACATACAGCCTGCCGTCGCGCGCCGTGAAGCCGTCGCCGTAATCGGCCAGCACGTCCCAGGCGACCCGCATATTGGCTTCCTGACGCTCGGCGGCCTGGGCCTCAGCGTCGCGGGTCAGCAGGACCGCAGCGACGGCCGTCAGCACCAGGGTCAGGACGCCCAGGGCCGTAATGACCATCAAGGCCGTCTTGCCGGAAAGGGAAAGCGCGCTGGGCTTCATGGCCGATCCTCAGCGATTCGGTCTGGCGGACCACGACTGTTACCGAACAGGGTCTGGATTTCTATCCCTGGCAAGGGCCGACCTTCTCAGTCAGCCAGGCTCTTCAACCTGTAGAGGGTCTCCAGAGCCTCGCGCGGCGTCAGGGCGTCGGGGTCCACCGCCTGCAAGGCCGCCTCCAGCCTGGAGGGCGCGCGCGCCGGCTCCGGCTCGGCCACGGCGAACAGCGGCAGGTCGTCCAGGCGGGCCGCAGCGGCCTTCTCCCCTTCCAGCCGCTCCAGCACCGCCTTGGCCCGCGCCACCACCGCGGCCGGCGCCCCGGCCAGCTTGGCCACCTGAACGCCGTAGGACCGGTCCGCCGCCCCCGGCGCCGCCTCGTGCAGAAAGACCAGGTCGCCGTTCCACTCCTTGGCCGTCATGGACAGGTTGCAGACGTGGTCCAGCCGCGTCTCCAGCTGGGCCAGCTCGTGATAGTGGGTGGCGAACAGGGTGCGGGCGCGGTTGACGTCGTGCAGGGCCTCGGCCGTGGCCCAGGCGATGGCCAGGCCGTCATAGGTCGCCGTGCCGCGGCCGATCTCGTCCAGAACCACGAAGCTGCGCGGCGTGGCCTGGGTCAGGATGGCGGCGGTCTCGACCATCTCCATCATGAAGGTGGATCGGCCGCGCGCCAGGTCGTCGCCGGCGCCGACGCGGCTGAACAGCCGGTCGACCACGCCCAGACGCATGGCCCGCGCGGGCACGAAGGCCCCGGCCTGGGCCAGGATCACCAGAAGGGCGTTCTGGCGCAGGAAGGTCGACTTACCGGCCATGTTCGGCCCGGTGACGATGGCCAGCCGGGCGCAGTCCGATCCAGCCCCGTCCAGCCGGGCGTTGTTGGGCGTATAGGGATCGCCGGCCGCCTTGACCGCCGCCTCGACCACCGGATGCCGCCCGGCCTCGACCGAAAAGACCAGACTGTCGTCCACCACCGGCCGGGTCGCCCCGGCTTCCTGGGCCCATTCCGCCAGGGCCGCATGGGCGTCCAGCTCCGCCAGGGCCTCGGCGACCGCCTGCAGCGGCTGGGCCAGGCGGGCGACCTCGCGCCGCCAGCCCTCGAAGGTCTCGGCCTCGATGGCCAGGGCGCGGTGACCGGCCTGGCTGATCCTGGCGTCCAGTTCCGACAGTTCGACGGTGGTGAACCGCACCTGGCTAGCCAGGGTCTGGCGATGGATGAAGGGGCTGTCCGGCCCGGCCCGCAACAGACCCTCCGCCGCCTTGGCCGAGGTTTCCAGGAAATAGCCGAGGACGGCGTTGTGCTTGACCTTGAAGGGCACGCCGGACTCGGCGACCGCCCGCGCCTCCAGATCGGCCACCACCCGGCGGCTGTCGTCGCGCAGGGTGCGGGCGGCGTCCAGTTCAGGCCGATAGTCGGGGCGCACGAAACCGCCGTCGCGGGCCAGATGGGACGGTTCGTCCACCAGGCCGTCGATCAGATCGGCCTTCAGCCGCGACACCTCGGGCGACAGGCTCAGTCGGTCCAGAGCCAGGGCGATGCGGCGCGGCTGGCCGGTGAGCGGGTCCACCTGGCCGATGAACAGGCCCGCGATCCCCTCGGCGACGGACAGGCCCACCCGCACCGCCGCCAGATCGCGCGGACCGCCGCGCCCCAGGGCCAGCCGCCCGACCGCCCGGGCCACATCGGCCGAGGCCTTCAGACTGTCGCGCAGATCGCGCCGCAGATCGCGCCGCTCCAGCAGCCATTCGACGGCGTCGAGCTGTTCATTGATCGCCAGGGGGTCGCGCAGCGGCCGGGCGATCCGTTCCGCCAGGGCCCGGGCCCCGCCCGAGGTGACGGTGCGGTCGATACAGGCCAAGAGCGAGCCTTCGCGTTCGCCCCTCTGCGTCCGGTCGATCTCCAGACTGGCCCGGGTCGCCGGGTCGATGGCCAGAAAACCGCTCTCGCCCAGACGGCGGGGCGGGGCCAGGGCCGGAACCTTGCCGGCCTGGGTCGTCTCCAGATAGGCGGCGATCAGGCCGAGCGCCGAGACCTCGGCCTCCTCGAAGGCGCCGAACCCGTCCAGGGCCGCAACCCCGTACAGCCGCTCGACCCGCGTCCGCGCCGCCTGGGGCTCGGCGATGGCCGAGGCCAGGGCCTGAACCACGCCGCCGGACCCGTCCAGGGCGTCCCGCGTCGTCGGGTCGGAATAGATGCGGTCAGTGACCAGGACCTCGGACGGGCGGAAGGCGGCGAGCGTCGCCCCGAGATCCTCCAGCGCACAGGCGACGCTGTCCACCGCGCCGGAAGACAGTTCGACCACCGCCACGGCCGCGCGACCCTTGCGCACCGCTGCGGCGGCCAGCCGGTTGGCGCCGCGCGCGTCCAAGAGACTGTCCTCGGTCAGGGTGCCGGGCGTCACCACCCGCACCACGCCGCGCTGGACCACGGCCTTGCCGCCGCGCTTCTTGGCCTCGGCCGGGTCTTCCAGCTGTTCGCAGATGGCCACCTTGTGGCCCAGGCGGATCAGCCGGGCCAGATAGCCCTCCATGGCGTGGACCGGCACCCCGGCCATGGGGATGTCCTCGCCCTGGTGCTTGCCCCGCTTGGTCAGGGTGATGCCCAGAGCCGCCGCCGCCACCTCGGCGTCCTTGAAGAACAGCTCGTAGAAGTCGCCCATGCGGAAGAACAGGATGGCGTCCGGCTGACCGGCCTTGGCCGTCAGATACTGGGCCATGAAGGGGGTGGCGCCCTCCAGAGAGGCGGCGATGTCAGGCGGGTGAGAGACAGGGGCGTTCATGTTGCGACAGGGTGACGGATCGCGTCCTGGCGCTCAAGCCCGTTGACCGGCTCTTGCACAGGCTTGTCGCCCCTGCGATAGGCCGGATCAGGCGGTTAAGGGAACACGGTGAGACACCGTGGCTGTGCCCGCAACTGTAGGCGGCGAGAGCGTCGTCCGTCCGGGGTCTAGACCTCGGCGCCACTGGGTGACTGGGAAGGCGAGGACGGCGGTTTATGACCCGCAAGCCAGGAGACCTGGCCGCCGACGTCGCTCGCTCCTGTCCGGGACCAGACAGAGGCGCGGTTTCTCCGTGGAAGCGACCCGATCTTGCGTCGTCCCGGCCTCGCGGCCGGGCGGATCGGCTCGCTGGTCACGACCCTGCGCGCGCATTCGCCGGGCCGATACGGGGACATCGCTCACAATGAAGCGCTCCATTCTTTCATCGACGGCGGCCATGGCCGCCGTCATCGCCGCACCCGCTTTCGCCGATGAGGCGACCCAGCTGGACGAGGTCGTGGTCACCGCCACCCGCCTGCCCGCCATCGTCGCCGAGACGCCCGGCGCCCGGGTCATCGATTCTAGGATCATCGAGCAACGCGGCGCCGTCTTCGCCGCCGACATCCTGTCCGACGTGCCTGGCCTGTCGGTGACGCGAACGGGGGCCTTCGGCGGGATCGCCCAGGTCCGCATGCGCGGCGCGACGCCGGGCAAGACCCTGGTGCTGGTGGACGACGCGCCGGTCAATGATGCGGCCGAACCGAACGGCGCCTATGACTTCTCCAGCTTCGAACTGGCCGACATCGACCGGATCGAGGTGCTCAGCGGTCCGCAGTCGTCCCTGTGGGGATCGGACGCCATCGGCGGGGTGATTTCCTTCACCACGCGTGAAATCGACGGCGTTCGCGCCGAGGCCGAGGCCGGCAGCTTCGACACGGTGCGCGGCCGCCTGTCGGCCGGCGTCGCCAATGAGGCCTACGCCTTCAGCGCCTATGTCTCGCGCTTCCAGACCGACGGGATTTCCGCGGCGGACAAGGCGGACGGCAATCCCGAGACCGACGGCTTTCGCAGCACGACCCTGGGCGCCAAGGGCCGCTATGTCCTGTCCCACACGGTCAAGGTCGAAGGCGCGGCGCGCTGGAACGACAGCCACGCCGACATCGACGGCTTCCCCGCGCCTGACTATGTGCTGGCCGACACCGGCGACGCCCAGGACAGCGAACAGTGGTCGGGCTTCGGTCGGGTGACGGCCCAGGCTTTCGGTCTTGATCATCAGTTCAGCATCTCGGCGTCCGATCTGGAGCGCACCTCCTACAGCGACGGCTTCGGCTCGACCTTCAGCGGCGACCGTCAGGCCTACCGCTGGCAGGCGGACGGTCAGGCGCAAGGCGTGGACTACGCCTTCGGCGTCGAACGCAACGAGGCCTCGGCGGCCCTGTCGTCAGGTCTGTCGCGCGACTTGTCGATAACCTCGGTGTTCGGCGTGGCCCGGTATGACGCCGGCCCGCTGAACCTGAGCGGCGGATTGCGGTACGACGACACGGACGATTTCGGCTCAAAGACCACGGGGCGGATTTCGGCGGCCTATGATCTGGCCGGCGGCTTCATCCTGTCGGGCGCCTATGGCACAGGCTTCAAGGCCCCGACCGTCAGCCAGGCGGTGTGCGACTATTGTTTCGCGCCCCAGCCGTGGCCCGCGCTGAAGCCGGAGACGGCCGACAGCGTCGAGATCGCCCTGGGCTGGGCCTCCGCCGACGGTCGATTCGAGGGACGCGCGACCCTGTATCGGCTGAACGTCGAGGACCAGATCACCTATTCCGCCGGCCGCTACGTCAACGTCGCCAAGACGCGGTCGGACGGGCTCGAGCTGGAAGGCCGCGCGCGCCTCGGCGCCGGTTTCGACCTGACCTTGGCCTACGCCTGGACCGACGCTGCGGACCGCACCACGGGCGCCCGGCTGCTCCGCGTGCCCGAACACGCCGGTTCGGCGACCCTGGGCTGGACGGGGGATCGACTGTCGGGCGCCCTGACCGTGCGGGCGGAAGGCGAGCAGGACGATTCCGGCGGCTTCTCGACCGTGGTCCGCAAGGGTTTCGTCACGGCCAATCTGAACGCGGCCTACGCTTTGACGGACAAGGTCGCCCTGACGGCGCGGATCGAGAACCTGGGCGACGAACACTATCAGCAGGTGTTCGGCTATGGAGAGCCCGGCCGGTCGGCCTATGTCGGGGTCAGGCTGCGCTACTGATCAGGCTGCGGGCGTCGGCGGCGAAGGCCGCCGGCGCCTCCAGCGCCAGTTCCGACCAGTCCAGGTCGGGGCCGGGCGCATGGGCGGCCGCCAATATGGCGCGCAGCTCGGCGGCGGAGGCCACGCTGGCCACCACCCGGTCCACCGCCTTCAGAGAAAAGGCGTAGGCCAGGGCGGCCTGCATCGGATCGCAGCGCCGTTCCGCCAGGCGCCGTCGGATGCGCGACAGCGCCTGATCATAGCCCGTCAAATGGGCCGGCAGATCGTCGCCGGGGGCGAACAACAGGCCGCCGGCGAAGACCGAAGACAGGTGGACCTGGGCCCCCAGAGCCTTGATCTCATCCAGAATTCCCTCGGCCGCCGCACGCTGGTCCAAAAGATTGCAGGCGACCTGAACCACATCGGCCTCCAGGCGTCGCGCCAGCAGGACCGGTCCGTCCTCGACCGTGGCGCAGAAGCCGATGCTGCGAAACAGGCCGCGGGCCTTCAAGGCCTGCAGCCGGTCCCACAAGGCCCGTCCCTCGGCGCCGGCCAAGTCGGCGGGATTGTTGACCAGCAGGGCCTCGCCACGCGGCAGACCCAGACGTTCCAAGGAGCGGCGCGCCCGCGCCTCGACCCGATCCAGTCCTTCGCCCAGGCCGACGGTGCGAACCGTGACGCGGAAGGGGGAGGGGAAGGGCCAGGCCTGGCCCAACAGCCGTTCGCCGTCGCCGGTCGGCTTGGTCGCGATCACCTTGACCCCCGCGTCCGCTCCCGTCTGCAACAGGAAACGCATCGCGTCCTCGCGGGCGCCCGACGGGGCGGCCATGAGGAGCTTGGCGGCGCGCTCGGGCTCGGTCACCACGGCCAGGGCCAGGCGATCGACCGGCGACGGCGCCGAGGGAGAGGGTGGGGACTGCGTCACCCCGCGATCATGCGCCCCAAAGCTTAAGGGAGGTTGATCAAGACCTTACGCGAGTCTTACTCATCGACCGCCGATATGGATCGGGCGCGCTCAGCCGTCGGCGTCGGGCTGCCGATCCGGGTGGGCCGCCTGAAAGGCCGGATGGTCCTGGGCGGCGGCCTCGACCGCCAGAAGGCGCGGCCAGGGCGTCAGGTCCAGATTGAACCGCCGCGCCGAATAGAGCTGCGGGATCAGATAGCAATCCGCCAGACCGGGACGATCGCCGAAACTCCAACCCGCGCCGTGGCGCGCGACCAGGACCTCCAGAGCGTCGAAGCCCGGCGTGATCCAGCGCCCCGCCCAGGCGTCGACCGTCGCCTGATCGGCGCCGAACTCCTGACGCAGGGCGGTCAGGACGCGAAGATTGTTCAGCGGATGGATGTCGCAGCCGATCAGGGCCGCCATGGCCCGGACCTGGGCCCGGTCCTGGGGGTCCTTCGGCAACAGGGGCGGCTCGGGATGGGTCTCCTCCAGCCATTCCAGGATCGCCGGACTTTGGGTCAGGACCGTCTCCCCCTGCTGCAAGGCGGGGGTCATGCCCTGGGGATTGATCGCCAGAAAGGCCGGGGCCTTCTGTTCGCCCTTGCGCAGATCAAGGGCCGCAGTCTGATAAGCCAGTCCCTTCAGCCCCAGGCCGATGCGGACCCGATAGCTGGCGCCGGACCGCCAATAGCCGTGCAGGATCATCAGACGATCTCGAAGCTCAGGGGCGCCAGACCCTCGATGGCGACCGCCACCTTGTCGCCGCGCACGACCGGCCCGACGCCGGACGGGGTTCCGGTGAAGATCAGGTCGCCCGGCTGAAGCGTCCAGAGCCCGCCCGCCGCCGCGACGATCTGGTCCGGGTTCAGGATCATGTCGCTGAGGACGCTGGATTGGCGGGTTTCGCCATTGACGGTCAGGACGATGGACCCGTCCGGGTTCGGCAGGGCGCCAAGGGTTATGGCGCCGCAGGGCGCCGACTGATCAAACCCCTTGGCGGCGTCCCAAGGGCGACCGGCCGCCTTGGCCTGGGCCTGCAGATCGCGTCGGGTCAGATCGCACCCGGCGGCCCAGCCGACGATCCGCCCGCCTTCGCCGATGGCCGCCACCAGCTCGGCCTCATAGTGCAGCTGGGCCGTCGCGGACGGGTAGGCCGGATCGGCGCCGTCGGTCACCACGGCGTCGGCCGGCTTCGAAAAGAAGAAGGGCGTCTGCTTCTCCGGATCCGACCCCATTTCGCGCGCATGGGCGGCGTAGTTCTGGCCCACGCACAGAATCCGCCGCACCGGAAACCGTCGCGCATCGCCGATGATCGGCAGGCTGGGCTGGGGTCGGGGCTCGAACAGAAAGGCGGTCATGGCGCCAATCTAAGGCGCCGGGACGGAGGTGACGAGGCCTTCACCGACATTGGCGACGACGGAACCTCGACAGGGGTGTGGCGTTGGCAGACGGGGTTCCCTATTCTAATGCCAAGCTTGAAACTGGAGCGCGCATCATGGCCACCACCAAGGCTCGAGAAGACATCAAGGCCGATCTGAAGACCCTGAAGGAGGATCTGAAGGCCGGCGCTCGCGAAGAAACCCAGCGCCTGCGCGAAAAGGCCGAGGAGGCCGAGGCCCGCCTGCGCGCCAAGAGCGAGGAAGTGCGCGAACAGGCCCGCACCTATTACGACGCCGCCCGCGTTCGGGGCCGCGAATATTACGACGACGCCGCCGAGCGCCTGGACGAAGCCCAGCGCTATGTCGTCGAACGGGTGCAGGAGCGTCCGCTCCAGTCCACGGCCATCGCCCTGGGCGTCGGTCTGGTGCTGGGCATGCTGCTGGCCGGTCGCCGCCGCTGATGTTCAAGGGCATCCTCAAGCGCGCCGTGGCGACCGCCGTGGTCGCCGCCAGCGTCTTTTTGGCCGTCATCTTCCTGGGCGTCGCTGTGTTCTACGCCCTCCAATTGATGACCACGCCCTTGGGCGCGGCGGCCATCACCTTCGGCCTGTTCGCCTTGACGGCCCTGATCGTCGCCCTCGTCTTCCTGAAGCGCGCCGACGGGGGCGATGAGGACGAGGAGGACGAGCCGGAGGGTCTGGCCGGCAAGATCCTGCATATGGTGCGCGAGCGCCCCGTCATCGGGGTGGTCGGCGGACTGGGGGCCGCCTTCCTGCTGCTGCGCAATCCCGCCCTGGCCGCGATCGTGGCCGGCATGGTGGCGGACCGCAAGATGGAGCATCGCGGCTACGGCCGACGCCGCCGGCGATAGTCTTTCCTTTCTCTGTCGCGGGCGGAACGCCCCGCGACCGGGAACGTTGATCCACCGACGGACGAACGGCTGCGAGGCCGCCGTCGGAAACATCAACGCAGGAGAGCTAAACCCATGATTCGCTGGGCAATTATCTTCCTGGTCGTGGCTTTGATCGCAGCCGTTCTCGGCTTCGGCGGCATCGCGAACTTCTCGTTCGAGATCGCCAAATTCATCGCCGTGATCGCCATCATCCTGTTCGTCATCGCCCTTGTGGCCGGCGGACTTCGCGGACGCGGCGCGCCTCGATTGTAAAGGGCGTCGAGCTTCAAAACGGAAAGGGCCGGAACGCGAGTTCCGGCCCTTTCTTCATGCCGAGGTCCTTATGGGCCGTGGCCGAGATGGAAAGGCGGCGTCAGACCGCCGCCTTTTCCAGCATGCCCGGCGCGTTCGGATCGGGCGCCGTCGCCGCGCGGCGGGTGTCTTGGCGACGCGGAAGCCTCCACACCTGATGCGGCCTGTAGGCCGCGCCGTCCCAGGCCAGGGCGGTGACCGTGATGGTCTTGGCGTCCCACTCCACCTGATTGAAGCCGGGCGGCGATCCCCGCTCCCGATGCGACAAGGTTCCGCAACCCACCGCATAGGAACAGCGATCCGCCAGGTCGATCGCCAGGGCGAAGGGCACATGGACATGGCCCGTCATGATCAGATCCACGCCCGCCTCGGCGAAGATCAGCGCCGCCTCGTCCCCGCGCTTGACCTCACCGGTCATCGGCGCCCCGATCATCTCGATCAGCGGATGGTGACAGGCGAGGATGCGCAGCGCCCCGATCGGCGCCTGCCGCAGGGCCTCGGCCGCGCGCCGGGTCTGGTCCAGATCGATGACCCCCTTTGACCAGTTGGGCCGAGCTTGCCAGCCGCGCGCCGTGACGACGCCGCGCACCATGACGGTCTCATTGCAGAACTGGCCGTCGTGGGCCGGAAACCCGGTCGCCGTCTCGAACGCTTTCCAGGGATGGAACAGCCTTGCGACCGCGTCCCAGTAGGGGACGTCGTGGTTGCCGACGATGACGAAGCGCGGCTCGGGCATGGCGCGCATCCAACGACCCGCCGCTTCGAACTCCCTGGGATAGCCCTTCTGGGTGATGTCGCCTGTGATCAGGACCAGGTCGTTGGGCGTGGCGTGGGCGTATTCCAGGGCGGCGGCGACCGCCCCCTTGTGCTCACATCCGAAATGAACATCGGAAAACTGGAGAATACGCCCCATTACAGACTGTCCTCGGCGGCGGGGGGTTTGGGCGCCAGGGCGCGAAACGCCTTGGGAATGAACCGCACCGTCGCCTCGGGGCTCAGAAGGAGGGGTTCGCCGTCGATCACGGCGGGAATCTTGGACCGGGCGCGGACGTCGATCCGCTTGGCGGGGCGGGTCGAGACCGCGGGATCATGGCGCCAGTCGCTGAAAAGGGCCGTCGCCGCCAGTCGGAAGGCCTGGCTGGCGTCCGACGGGTCCAGGGCCGCCGCCTCAAGCCCCGTCGGCGCCTCCATCGCCTTGGAGATCATCGGGCTGATCAACACCAGGGCTTCGGCGCGGCGACGGCCGCCTCCGTCCAGGCTGAACCTCAATCGGCCGGAAAAGGCTCGCCTCAACGCCCGTCGAGCATAGGCCCAGGCCAGTCTCAGCTTTCCGGTCCGCATCGCCTCGCGCGCCGGGGCCCACAGGGCCGGCGACCCCAGGATGGCCGCGCAGTAGAAATATTCCCCGCCGACCTCGCCGCCGGACACCGTCTGGGGCTCGCCCTCCTCCAGGGCGTGGCGCAAGGCCGCCTTCCAATCGCCGGTGCCGTAAAGCGCCTTGGGCAACATATTCATGGTGCCCCCGGGCAGGGGGGCGATCATCGGACCGTCCGGCCTGGCCTTGGCCGCCACCGAACGGGCCGTGCCGTCCCCGGCGAGAACGAAGATGACGTCGGGCGTTGCGGCGAAGGCGTCGGCGATGGCCTGGTCGAAGCCGCCGCCTTGCAACAGCATGACCTGGCTCTCCACCTGATAGTCGGCCAGGATCGCCTCGACCTCTGCGACGGCGCGCGATCCGACGCCGCCTGACAGCGGATTCACCAGAATGACCAACCGCTTCAGCGACGCATGAGGCGTCAGGACGCGGCCCGCGTCCGGGCGCGGCCCGCCCTCCCCTGTGTCGGGCTCAGAGCTCAGGATGTCGGTCATGTCGGGCCGAACGCCTGCCAAGCCGAGCCGTTCCCCTCAGCATGACTCGAACGTCGCTTTGACGCCTCAGCGGCTGGGGCTGGGCGTTCGGCCGATCAAGGCCTGCCCGTGGGCCCAGGCCGTCGCGATCCATCCGTCCATGGTCCGGCCGGCGGTCTCGACCGAACCCGCCCTGATCGACAGAACCAGCGTCAGGGCGCCGATCAAGGCCAGCAGAACCAGCAGAGTGTTGACCAGGGACGCCGCCGAGACTCTGCGCTTGCGTTTGCGAGGCCGCGACCAGATCGGTCCCTCGGCGCCGGCCGAAGCCCGCGTCAGTGTGGAAAATCGCATCGTCCTGCCCCCATAAGCTTGACTGCCGTGCGGCGATTTTAGCCGCTTCAGCGGAACAGTGATAGACAAGGGAACCGGTGCGGGAGTCCAGCGTTCTCGTATTCGGGGCGAACCCAGGATAAAGGAATTCACCATGAACAAGGCCATCATCGCCATAGCCGGCGCCGGTCTTCTGGCTTCGGCCTGCGCCAGCGATCCTTACGGCGGCACCAACCAGACGGTGCGCCAGGGCGCCATCGGCGCGGGCCTCGGCGCCGTGGCGGGCGCGGTCATCGGCAACAATGTCGGCGGCGGCAATGCGGCCACCGGCGCCCTGATCGGCGGCGCCCTGGGCGGTGCGGCCGGCGCGGTGCGCGGCTCTCAGGCGGACCGCAACAACCAGCAGCGTTATCGCGACAGCCAAGGTCGCTACTACTACTGCTACGACAACCGCCAGGACGAATGCTACTGGGACAATGGCCAACGGCGCTATTGAGCCTCAGGGTTTCTGAACGGGCGCGAGACGGCTCGCGTCCGTTCAACCGGGCGGCTCGTCGGCGACGGGCCGCCCTTTTTGCGTCTCAGACGCACAACCGAGGGGGACGGCATGAGATATCTGACGATTTCGGCATTGGGTTTGGCTGCGGCCGTGTCGGCCTGCGCCACGACGCCTTCCCGCGAAGCGATCGTGACGGGCGAGTCCCTGTGCGCGCCGGTGCGGTTCGACATTTATTTCCGTGAGAATGAAGCTCGTCTCACGCCCGCGGCCGATCAGGCGATCACGGCGGCGGCGAATGTGCTAAAGCCCTGTGACGTGCGTCGGGTCCAGGTGCTGGGCCTCGCGGACGCCACGGGCGGGTCTGCGGCCAACCTCAGCCTGTCTCAACAGAGGGCGCGGTCCGTGGCCCAGGCCTTGAACACCGCCGGCCTGCCCGCCCCCGTCTTCGACGTGGCCGCCGCCGGGGACGTCGGCGCAGTCACGACCGAGGGCGCTGCCGAGCCGTTGCGCCGCCGCACCGAGGTGGCGATCGACGCCCATCCTCGCTGATCCCGTAAAGGCGCCCTGACAGGGGCGGTCTCCCGGCCTAAAAGGCCGATCATGCGCCTTCTTTTCTCCATCCTGTTCAAGGCCGGCCGGCCCCGCGACGGCTCCAGATTCGGGGTGCGCCTGCTGCTGGTCTTGAACCTGGGCCTGCTGCTGGGCCTGGCCTCTCCGGCCCTGGCCCAGGTCCGAAGCCAAGCCCCCGTCGAGACGGGCGCTCAGGGCGCGCAGAACATCCGGGCGGAACTCATTCCTCTGGCGCGCTGGGCGGCGCCGGGCTCCACCGCCGTGGTGGCGGTGCGACAGCAGATCGCCGAGGGGTGGCACACCTATTGGCGCAACCCCGGCGATTCCGGGGGCGCCACCACCCTGAACTGGCGCCTTCCGGCGGGGGTCGAGGCCGGCGACATCGTCTGGCCCCTGCCGGCCCGTCAGCGGCTGATGAGCCTGGTCAACTACGGCTATTCGGGCGAGGTCTATCTGCCCGTGCCGATCGAGATCCCGGCCTCGGCCCGGCCCGGGACCACCCTGCCCCTGGTCGCCGACGCCCTGTTCCTGGTGTGCAGCGACCAGATGTGCGTGCCGGTGCAGATGAGCCTGAGGCTGGACCTGCCGATCCGGGAGGGGGCGCCGCCGCTGGACCCGGATCACGGCCGGGCGCTCCAGGCGGTGCTCGAGGCCGCGCCCCGCCCTGCGGGGATCGAGGCGCGCGCCGCGCTCGAGAACGGCGTCCTGACCCTGTCGGCGGCGGGCGGGCCGCTGGCGGAGATCATGGGCGGCGCGCCGGGCGTGACCCAGGCCTATTTCTATCCCTATGACGGCGGCGTGATCGACCATGCGGCGGCCCAGTCGGGCCAGGCCGGCCCCCGGGGGCTGAGCCTGACCCTGACTCCCGGCGCCGATCTGAAGGCCCAGGGCCTGACCCGACCGGTGTCCGGCGTCCTGGCCACCGACGCCGGCGCCTGGGAGATCACGGCCCGGCCCGGTCCCCCCCTGCCCGGAACGGCCGGCGGCGCGGCCCTCAGCGGCGAGGTCGTCCCCCCCGCCGAAGGGGCCGGCGCGGGCCTGATCCTGCAGTCGATCCTGTTCGCCTTCGTCGGCGGACTGATCCTGAATCTGATGCCCTGCGTCTTTCCCATACTGGCGATGAAGGCCGCCGCCCTGGCCGCCTCGGCCCATCAGGCCGGCGAGGCCCGGCGCGACGGCCTGCTGTTCCTGGCCGGGGTCCTGTCCAGCTTCCTGGTCCTGGCGGGCGCCCTGCTGATCCTGCGCGCGGGCGGCGAGGCCATAGGCTGGGGCTTCCAGCTTCAGTCGCCGGCGGTGATCGCGGGCCTGGCCCTGCTGATGCTGGGCGTCGGCCTGAACCTGTCGGGCGTCTTCCATGTCGGGGCAGGGCTGCAGGGGGCCGGCGCCGGTCCCCTGTCGCGGCTGCCCGGCGGCGTGGGGGCCTTCTTCACCGGGGTGCTGGCCGTGGTCGTCGCCGCCCCCTGCACCGCCCCCTTCATGGCCGCCGCCCTGGGCGCAGCCCTGCTGGCGCCCTGGCCCGCGGCCCTGGCGATCTTCCTGATGCTGGGCCTGGGCCTGGCCCTGCCCTATGTGGCGATCAGCCTGTCGCCCGGCCTGTTGCGACGCTTCCCCCGGCCGGGGCCGTGGATGGAGCGGCTGAAGGCCCTGCTGGCCTTCCCCATGTACGGCGCGGCCCTATGGCTGGTCTGGGTCTTTTCGCGCCAAACGGGACCCGACGCCTTGGCCCTGGTCCTCGCTGCGGGCCTGATGCTGGCCTTCGGTCTGTGGCTGTCCGGTATGAACCAGGCGCGCCGGGCCCAGGGCGGGACCGCCGTGGTCAGCGCCGTCGCCGCCACCCTGGCCCTGCTCTTCGCCGTCGGTTTCGCCGGTCTGGCCGCCACCCGGCCGCCGTCCGCGGCGGCGGCCGAGACCGGTTCCCTCACAGCCGCCCCCTGGTCGGCCGAGGCCGTCCGCGCCGCCCAGGCCGCAGGCCGTCCCGTCCTGGTCAACTTCACCGCCGACTGGTGCGTCACCTGCAAGATCAATGAGCGCGCCGCCCTGTCCTCGCCCCGCGTCGCCGAGGCCCTGAAGGCGTCGAACACCCTCTATCTGGTCGGCGACTGGACCCGCCGCGACGACGCCATCAGCCGTGAACTGGAGCGTCACGGCCGCTCGGGCGTGCCCCTGTATCTGTTCTATCCCGCCGCCGGCGGCGAACCCCGCATCCTGCCGCAGTTGTTGACCGAGGGTGTGGTGGTCGAAGCGCTGACGGGACGGTGAAGACGCGGCGAGCGTCGGATGCGGCGGCTCAGTGGCGGATGACCAGCGTCCTCCGGATTTCGACCGCCTCCAGGCGGTCGATGCCGTTCAGCACCACGATCCAGGACTGGCCGTCCGGCGGCGTGCTGTCGAAATGGACCTCGGCCTCGGGCCAGCGGTCGTCGACGACCGGCTGCATCTTTCGAACCCGCACCCGGCCCTCGGTCGGCTCTTCCTGATAGACGGTGTTCTTCAGCCGAACGCCCAGCAGCCGGTCCAGCGGCAGGTCGGCCAGGGCGCGTCGCGGATCAGCGCAATCTTCCGGCTTGTCCGAACGACATGACAGGGCGAACCCCAGTTCGTCGGGGCCGGCGGCCCGCGCCATCGCCCGCGTCAGCCGGTCGAGCATCCGCAGGGTCGGTTCAAGCTCGCGCTCCGGGGCGCCGATCCAGCCGCCCTCTGACAGACACCCCGCATCAGAGGCGAGGTTCGGATAGGTCGGGGCGTAGAAGACGACGGTCTGAAAAGGCGTCAGCGCCAGCGGCGTGTCGTCGGCCGCCTCCTCGCCCACGCGCGGCGCCCCGGCCGAGGCGACGTGGGAGGTGCGGCGGCACAGGCCGTCCGAATGGACGCTCGGGCGCTCGTCGAAGCGAATGAAATAGCTCTGACCCGGAAGCCACTGTCGCCGGACGAGGCCGCCCTCGATCCGCGCCGCCGTCTCCGGCGGCAGTATCCGCTGCGCCAGGGCGACCGGCTCGGCCCCGCGCACCGCGCCGAGCGGAACGGTCGCGGATTCGACCATTGACGCGGCCATTGATGCGGCAACGGCGATCAGGGGCGCAAGACCAGCCATGGGGACTCCGGAAACGGTTTCCCCCAGCCTGCACCCGCACCGTCACCCCCGCAACCCGCAACCCGCAGAGGTCGGGGTTTCGCTCGCTAGACCTCAGGCTGAGGCGGGGCGGTGATCACTTCGACATTGTCGTTCAGCAAATAAGACAGTTCCGACAGGGCCGTAGCGCGCTCTGCGGGGGTAGCGGCGGCCTGAACCGCCTGGACCTTTTTCGGCATGTCCTCGGAGATGCCGCGCAGGATGCATTTCAGATCGCCGTCGGTGCCCCGTTCCTTCAGAATCAGATGGCCCTGCAGGTCCAGGGCCGCCAGTTCGTCCGCCTGGGCCTTGAAGCCGGTGAAGGCCTGGCTGGTGAAGAAACCAGCGTCGTCCGCAGCCTTTGACGCCGCCCAGCCGTCCACCATCGCCTTCAGCCTCCCGGACCGGGCCACGATGTCGGCGAACAGGGGCTCGGCCGCCACGGACACGGGGGCGCCGGCGGCCGCAGCGGGCTGATCAGCCGCCAGGGCCACGGCGGGATTGGACAGGGTCAGGGCGATCGTGAGAGCAAGGCCGCAGGACATGGGTGACTTCCTGTTTCAGCGTCGGCTAGGACGTTGAACCGGCATACGCTCGACCCGTAAACGAGTGTTTACCTTCCTTGTCTTCCCAAGATTTCTCCTCCCGAGGACGACTGATGACCCGCAACGACGCCTGGACCGCCTTCGACGCCGCCGCCGCAACGGCGGGCAAAGCCCGTATCGTGGACCAGTTCGCCGCCGATCCGGACCGTCTGGCGCGGATGTCGGTCGAGGCGGCGGGTCTCTATCTGGATCTGTCGAAACAGAGCTGGACCCGGGACGCCTTCGAGGCCTGTCTGGACCTGGCCCACGCCTGCGACGTCGAGGGCCGTCGCGCCGCCCTGTTCGCCGGCGAGGCCGTCAACCTGACCGAGGGCCGGGCCGTGCTGCATCCGGCCCTGCGGGCCCCGGCCGGCGCCGACTTCAAGGCCCTGGGCGAGCCGGTCTCGGCCGAGGTGGACGCGGTGCGCGCCGACATGAAGACCTATGCCGAAGCCGTGCGCGCGGGCGCCGAGGCGGGGGCGACGGGCAAACGGTTCAAAGCCATCGTCCATGTCGGCATCGGCGGCTCGGACCTGGGTCCGCGCGTGGTGTGGGACGCCCTGCGGCCGCTGGAGCCGTCCATCGACCTGCGTTTCGTCGCCAACATCGACCCCCGCGACATGGCCGAGGCCCTGACGGGGCTCGATCCCGAGACCACCCTGGTCGTGGTGGTGTCCAAGACCTTCACCACCCAGGAAACCCTGGCCAACGCCGAGGCGGCCAAGGCCTGGCTGGCGGCCGCCCTGCCGGTCGAAGGCATGACGAAACACTTCATCGGGGTGACGGCGGCGCCGGACAAGGCGGCGGCCTTCGGCTGCGGCCGCACCTTCGCGTTCAGGGACTGGGTCGGCGGACGCTATTCGCTGTGGTCGGCGGTCAGCCTGTCGTGCGCCATCGCCCTGGGCTGGGACGTGTTCGAGGCCATGCTGGCCGGGGCGGCGGCCATGGACGATCACTTCGTCTCGGCCCCGCTGGAGCGGAACGCCCCGATCCTTCTGGCCCTGGCCCAGGTCTTCAACGTTGACGGCCTGAACCGGCCCGCCCGCACCGTGGCGCCCTACGCCCACGCCCTGCGTCGCCTGCCGTCTTTCCTGCAGCAGCTGGAGATGGAGTCGAACGGCAAGCGGGTGCATCGCGACGGCGCGCCCGTGACGCGCCAGACCTGCCCCGTCGTCTTCGGCGAGCCCGGCACCAACGGCCAGCACGCCTTCTTCCAACAGATCCACCAGGGCCCCAAGATCGTCCCGGCCGAGTTCGTCATCGTGGCCAAGACCCACGGAGACGCGCCGGAATCCCCCCTCTGGTCAAACGCCCTGGCCCAGGGTCAGGCCCTGATGCTGGGCAAGACCACCGAAGCCGCCAAGGCGGAAGGCCTGGCCCAGGGCCTGTCGGAAGAAGAGGCGACCCGTTTGGCGACCCACCGGACCTTCACCGGAAACCGCCCCTCGACCGCCATACTGATGGACCGTCTGACGCCCCAGACCCTGGGCGCCCTTCTGGCCCTCTATGAGCACAAGACCTTCGTCGAGGGCGTGATCTGGGACATCAACAGCTTCGACCAATGGGGCGTGGAGCTGGGCAAGGTCCTGGCCAAGGCGATCCTGAAGGACGTCCACGCCGGCGGTCCGTCGGCCGATCTGGACCCTTCCACGGCCGGCCTGATGACGCGATTGATGGACTGAGGCTCAGGCCGGCGCGGAGTCGATCGTCAGGACGCGCCGGGGGGTGCGTCTCCCGGCCGGCGGCGAGCGGTGCAGGACCACCGGCAAGTCCGGCCAGGCCTGCCAGCCCGGCGCCGCGCCCTTGATGACGGCGACGTCGCCGGGATGAAGCGTGCGCACCCGGCGGCGCGTGCCGATCTTGCGTCCGTCCAGATCCTCGCCGATCTCGCCGGCGAAGGCCCATTCGGGCCCCGGCCCCTCATAGGCGACGATCAGGCGCACCGGAACGGCGTCCTGATGAAACCGCGGGCAGGCGCGCCGGGTCACGGTCTCCCACCGCGCGCGCCAGGCGTCGTATCCGCTGATCGCCGCCACAATCTCCGCCAATCCCTCGATATCCTGCAGCAACCATTCGGGCGCCGGGCCGGACGTGGCGATCCAGCGCCCGTCACAGTCGGCGGTGAAGTCCGGAGGGGGTAAGGCGTCCGGCGGCATCGGACTGGGCCGCGACCAGATCGCCATCCGCACCTGCGGCTCGAACAGGGTGGTGAAGACCGTGGGCGCCTGCCCCTGGACGACTGCGCCGACCGCCATGGAAAACCTTGCTGACTATGCTTGTTATAATATAACGTAACTCTCACAGTCGCCGGGCTGTGGTCAAGCTCGGCGCAGCAGCGTGGAGCGCCGTCATGTCCGAGTTCAAGACCCTGCCCGTCACCGTCCTGTCCGGCTTTCTCGGGGCCGGCAAGACGACCCTGCTGAACCACGTCCTGGCGAACCGCGACGGGCTGCGGGTCGCGGTCATCGTCAACGACATGAGCGAGGTGAACATCGACGCCGCCCTGGTGCGCGACGGCGGCGGGGCGGACCTGTCGCGGACCGAGGAACGGCTGGTTGAGATGTCCAACGGCTGTATCTGCTGCACCCTGCGCGAGGATCTGCTGATCGAGGTCGGCAAGCTGGCGCGCGAGGGGCGGTTCGACTGTCTGCTGATCGAATCGACCGGAATCTCCGAACCCATGCCGGTCGCCGCCACCTTCGACTTCCGCGACGAGGACGGCTTCAGCCTGTCGGATCTGGCCCGGATCGACACCATGGTGACGGTGGTGGACGCCTTCAACTTCCACCGCGACTATCCCTCGACCGACCGGCTGAAGACCCGCGGCGAGCATCTCGGCGAGGATGACGAACGCACGGTCGCCAATCTGCTGATCGACCAGATCGAGTTCGCCGACGTCATCGTGCTGAACAAGTGCGATCTGCTGGAGGAGACGCAGCTTGGGACGCTGAAGGCGATGATGGCCCAGTTCAATCCGCGCGCCCGGATCATCCAGGCGGTGCGCGGCGCCGTGCCCCTGGATCAGGTCGTCGGCACGGGCCTGTTCGACATGGAACGGGCGGAACAGGCCGCCGGCTGGTCCCAGGCCCTGCGCGGCGAGGTCACGCCCGAGACTGAGGAATACGGCGTTTCAACCTTCGTCTACAGGGCGCGCAGACCCTTTCATCCCCGGCGCTTTTACGATCTGCTGCAGCGCGAATGGCCCGGCGTCTGGCGCTCCAAGGGCTTCTTCTGGCTGGCCAGCCGGATGGACTATGTCGGTTCTTGGAGCCAGGCGGGGGCGGTGACCGAGCATGAATGGGGCGGACTGTGGTGGGCCTCGGCGCCGCGCGACCGCTGGCCCGACGACAATCCCGAATGGCTGAAGGCGATCGAGGCCGTCTGGCGTCAGCCCTACGGCGACCGGCGTCAGGAGATCGTCCTGATCGGCAAGGACATGAACCGCGATCTGCTGACCTTGATGTTCGACGCCGCCCTCTTGACCCGGTTCGAGATGGAACGCGGACCCAGGGGCTGGGCCAGGCTGGAGGACCCTTTCCCGCATTGGGGGCCGCGTCGGGACGCGGCATGACAAAAGGGGCGCCTCGATCGGCGCCCCTTCTTCATTCAGGCCTGTCGCCTACCAGCGGCGATCGTAGCGGTAGTCGCGCCGGTCATCGCGACGGTCGTAACGTTGGTCGCGGCGATAGTCGCGATAGTCGCGGCGCTGCTCCCAGCGCGGATCGCGGCTGTTGATGCCGTGTTCGCGCTCCCAGTGGCCCTGGTTCCGGTAGCAGCGGCCGCCGCGATAATAGCCGCAGTCCGATCCGCGGTTGGACGAGGCCGCCGCGCCCAAGGCCGCGCCGGCCAAGGCCCCGCCCGCAATATAGGTTCCGTCGCCATTGCCGTAGACGGCGCCCGCCAGTCCGCCGACGGCGGCGCCGATCAGGGCGTTGCGGGCGGTGTCGTCGCGGTCACGCGACTGGGCCGAAGCCGGGGCGGCGGTCAGGGCCAGGGCGGCGGCGGGGGCGACGACGGCGGCGGTGATCTTCAACAGCTTGGACATGGTCCGTCTCCTCTGAATCGTCTCGCGTCTTCCGGGGATCGCGAGCGTTGAGGTCGTTTTAGCGGGCGCCGTTTGAACGGGTTCGGAGGCCGACGTTCATCGCGGGTTCATACGTCGCGGAAGTTTCACACGCGGCAGCGCTTGACGCTCCGCCCCCCTCTGACTAACTCCCGCTCGCGTTAGCACTCTCTGTGGTCGGCTGCTAAAACGGCGGTCGCGGAGAGGCTGACCCATTGTTCAAATCGCCCCATTCGGGGGATCAAGGGAGACAACCGATGGCGTTTCGTCCGCTCGGCGACCGCGTGCTGGTCAAGCGCGTTGAAGAAGAATCCAAGACCAAGGGCGGGATCATCATCCCCGACACCGCCAAGGAAAAGCCTCAGGAAGGCGAAGTCGTCGCCGTCGGCCCCGGCGCCCGCGACGACTCTGGCAAGGTCAACGCCCTGGAGCTGAAGGCCGGCGACCGCATCCTGTTCGGCAAGTGGTCGGGCACGGAAGTGAAGATCGACGGCGAAGACCTGATCATCATGAAAGAGTCGGACGTGCTTGGAGTGCTGAGCTAAGGCTCAGCCCTCAGTGGCGAGTGATCAGTGGCGAGTGGCGAGCAGGTTTCCGGACGAAACCGCCGCCGTCGCCCCAATCTCAGATCCTCGCCACTCGCCACTAACCACTCGCCACTCACACAAAAGGAGCTGCCCGCATGGCCGCTAAAATCGTACAGTTCAACACCGACGCGCGCGACAAGATGCTGCGCGGCGTCAACGTCCTCGCCAACGCCGTCAAGGTGACCCTGGGTCCGAAGGGCCGCAACGTCGTGATCCAGAAGTCCTTCGGCGCCCCGCGCTCGACCAAGGACGGCGTCTCGGTCGCCAAGGAAATCGAGCTGGAAGACGCCTTCGAGAACATGGGCGCCCAGATGATCCGCGAAGTCGCTTCGAAGACGAACGACAAGGCGGGCGACGGCACCACCACCGCGACCGTTCTGGCTCAAGCCATCGTGCAAGAGGGCCTGAAGGCCGTCGCCGCCGGCATGAACCCGATGGATCTGAAGCGCGGCATCGACAAGGCCGTCGGCCTGGTGCTGGAAGAGGTCAAGACCAACTCCAAGCCCGTCTCCAACAACTCGGAAATCGCCCAGGTCGGCACCATTTCGGCCAACGGCGACTCCGAAATCGGCGAGCTGATCGCCCAGGCCATGGCCAAGGTCGGCAATGAAGGCGTGATCACCGTCGAAGAAGCCAAGACCGCCGACACCACCGTCGACGTCGTCGAAGGCATGCAGTTCGACCGCGGCTATCTGAGCCCCTACTTCATCACCAACGCCGACAAGATGGAGGCCGTTCTCGAAGAGCCGCTGATCCTGCTGTTCGAGAAGAAGCTGACCTCGCTGCAGGCCATGCTGCCGATCCTGGAAGCCGTGGTGCAGTCGGGCCGTCCGCTGCTGATCATCGCCGAGGACATCGAAGGCGAAGCCCTGGCCACCCTGGTGGTCAACAAGCTGCGCGGCGGCCTGCGCGTCGCAGCCGTCAAGGCGCCGGGCTTCGGCGACCGCCGCAAGGCCATGCTGGAAGACATCGCCATCCTGACGGGCGGCCAAGTCATCTCGGAAGACCTGGGCATCAAGCTGGAGAGCGTCACGCTCGACATGCTCGGCAAGGCCAAGAAGGTCTCGATCACCAAGGACGACACCACCATCGTCGAAGGCGTGGGTGAGAAGGCCGACATCGAAGCCCGCGTGGCCCAGATCAAGCGCCAGATCGAAGACACCACCTCCGACTACGACAAGGAAAAGCTGCAGGAACGTCTGGCCAAGCTGGCCGGCGGCGTCGCGGTTCTCCGCGTCGGCGGCTCGACCGAAGTCGAAGTGAAGGAAAAGAAGGACCGCGTCGACGACGCCCTGAACGCCACCCGCGCTGCGGCTGACGAAGGCATCGTTCCCGGCGGCGGCATCGCCCTGTTGAAGGCCTCCAAGATCCTGGCCGACGTCAAGGGCGACAACGCCGACCAGAACGCCGGCATCGCCATCATCCGTCGCGCCCTGCAGGCCCCGATCCGTCAGATCGCCGAAAACGCCGGCGTCGAAGGCTCGATCGTGGTCGGCAAGGTGCTGGAGAACAACGACGCCTCCTTCGGCTTCAACGCCCAGACGGAAGAGTACGGCGACCTGGTCAAGATGGGCGTCATCGACCCCGCCAAGGTCGTCCGCACGGCCCTGCAAGACGCCGCTTCGGTGGCCGGCATCCTGATCACCACGGAAGCCGCCGTCGCCGACGCCCCCAAGAAGTCGGGCGGCGCCGCCGCTCCTGACATGGGCGGCATGGGCGGCATGGGTGGCATGGACTTCTAAGTCCAAGCCTTCCGACGCTGAAATGCAGAAGGGCGGGACCGCGAGGTCCCGCCCTTTTCTATTGTCGCGCCCGTTCTGTGAGCGTCTGGATTATCGCGCTCAGAATTCGGAGATCGCCCCCGGCCGGCGCGACCGGCTCTTCAGCCACATGACGCCCAAGAGATCGGCGAAGGCGACCTTCAGCCGGCCCCAGTTGGTGTATTTCGACCGGCCGGTTTCGCGGTGGCGGTGATCGACGTCCAGATACTGGTTTCGGTAACCCTCGCGGATCATCAGGGCCGGCAGATAGCGGTGGATGTGATCGAAATAGGGAAGCCGCAGGAAGACGTCGCGGCGAAAGGCCTTCAGCCCGCAGCCGGTGTCGTCGGCGTCGTCGCCCAGCAGCCGACGACGGATGCGGTTCGCCCAGACCGAGGCCTGGCGTTTGGCGGCGCTGTCCTGGCGCTTGGCCCGTCGCCCGCCGATCAGACCGACGTCTGCGGGGGCCGCAAGCAGGGCGTCCACCAGCCGGGGCGCATCGGCCGGCGGGTTCTGACCGTCGCCGTCCATCGTCACCACCACCGATCCCCGCGCCGCCAGCACCCCGGTGCGCACCGCCCGGCTCTGGCCCGCATTGGTTCCGTGGGCCAGAACCCGCAAGGTCGGCAGTTCGGCCATGGCCGCCTTCAGCTCGGCCAAGGTCGCGTCCCTGGAGGCGTCGTCGACGAAGATCATTTCATAGGACCGGCCGGCGAAGGCGGCCGCGATTTCACGCGCCAGGGGCACGGCGGCGCCGGCCTCGTCGTGAACGGGAACCACGACGGAGATCTGGGGCGCGTCAGGAGCGATTTGGGCGGTCATGCCGCTCCATAGACGAGATCGACGGCTTAGGGGAGACGGCTGACGCCGGCCCGGTCCCCGTGTAAGGAGTCTCTCATGAAGAGCTTCGATCTGGATCGCCGCATCGCCGGCTGGAGAGGCCCCCTGCTGGCGGCCCTGTTGACGCTGGTCGCCGGCCTGCCGGGCCTGCTGCTCCTGCCGCCGCTGGATCGGGACGAAAGCCGCTTCGCCCAGGCCACCGTCCAGATGCTGGAGAGCGGCGACTATGTGGACATCCGCTTCCAGGACGAGCCGCGCTGGAAGAAGCCGGTCGGCATCTATTGGCTGCAGGCCGCCGCCGTCGCCCTGACCTCGGACCCCGAGGATCGCGAGATCGCCCCCTATCGGATCCCCTCTCTCCTGGGGGCCATGCTGGCCGCCTGGGCTGTCGCCTGGG
This sequence comes from Brevundimonas sp. GW822-FHT03E11, assembly GCF_058801445.1. Classification (NCBI taxonomy): domain Bacteria; kingdom Pseudomonadati; phylum Pseudomonadota; class Alphaproteobacteria; order Caulobacterales; family Caulobacteraceae; genus Brevundimonas; species Brevundimonas sp. GW822-FHT03E11. The sequence continues at coordinate 371,751 of NZ_JBXANG010000002.1, forward strand.
CGGGTTCGGCCCTGCTGGGCGCGCGCGTCGGCTTCTTCGGCGGCGCGATCATGGGGGCGACCTTCCTTCTGTCCACCGAGGCCGGGATCGCCAAGACGGACGCCATGCTGTGCGGCGCCACCACCCTGGCCATGGCCGCCCTGGCGCGAATCTATATGGCGACCCGAGCCGGGGAACGCCCGATCCGGCCCCACAAGCTTCTGTTCTGGCTGGGCCTGGGGCTGTCGATCCTGATCAAGGGGCCGATCGGCCTTCTGGTCGTGGCCCTGGCGATCCTGGCCCTGTCGATCTGGGACCGCGACGTCCGCTGGCTGGGCCGGCTGGGCTGGGGCTGGGGCCTGCCGCTGGTGGCCCTGATGGTCGGCCCCTGGGCGATCGCCATCACCATCGCCACCGACGGGGGCTTCTGGCGCGAAGCCATCGGCGGCGACCTGGCGCCCAAGATCGCCGGGGCCCATGAAAGCCATTCCGGCTTCCCGGGAATGTATGTGCTTCTCGCGCCCCTGCTGTTCTTCCCCTCCACCCTGCTGCTGCCTGCCGCCGTCGCGACCGGCTGGTCCCGTCGGGCCGAGCCGGCCATTCGCTTCCTGGTCTGCTGGCTGGTTCCCGGCTGGCTGATGTTCGAACTGGCCCCGACCAAGCTGTGGCACTACACCCTGCCGACCTTCGGCGCCCTGGCCCTGTTGGCCGCCGCCGCCCTGGCCCGGCCGATCGGCAAGGTCTCGCGGATCACCGGCGCGGCCCTGGCGGTATTCGCCGCCGTCCTGATCTGCGGCATCACCGTCTATGGCTTGACCGTCTACGGCACCTCGACGGCCCAGACCTGGGCGGCCCTGACGGTCGGTTCGGCCCTGGCGGCCGCAGCCGTCGGCGGTTTTCTGCTGCTGAACCGGGCGCCGGCGGCGGCGCTCGTCGCCTCCCTGGCCTTTGGGATCGTGGCCCACGCCGCCCTGTCGGGCACGATCCGGCAGCTGCGTCCCCTGGCCATCGCACCTCGGCTGGAAAAGACCCTGGAGGCGGCCGACCTGCATCCCCGCCAGGGCCGCACGCCCGGACCGGTCGCCATCACCGGCTTCCATGAGCCCAGCTTCGTCTTCCTGACCGGTCGGGACACGGATCTGACGGACGCCCAAGGCGCCGCCCGCGCCCTGGCCGAAGGGCGGCCGGCCATCGTCGAAGGGCGAGACGCCGACGCCTTCCGCGCCGCCGCCGGGCGGCTGGGTGTGGCGGGCCGGGCGGTCGGCGTGGTGCGGGGCTACAACTATTCCGCCGGAGACGAGGTGAGCCTGACCGTCTATGCGCCTCCGCCCCGCACGGCGGAGCCTGCGACGCAAGCCGCCCCCGCGACGGCGGCGACGCGATGAGCCGCCTCATCCAGATCGTCGAGGTCGGGCCCCGTGACGGGCTTCAAAACGAAAAGGCCGTGCTGGACCCCGCCGTCCGCGCCGAGCTGGTGCGGCGGCTGGAGGCGGCCGGAGCCCGGCGGATCGAGGCCGTCTCCTTCGTCCATCCTAAATATGTGCCGCAGATGGCCGGGGCGGAAACGGTGATGGCGGCCCTGCCTCACGAAGCCGGACGCAGCCGCATCGGTCTGGTGCTGAACGGCCGAGGCTATGATCGCGCCCTGACCACGGCCGTGGACGAGGTCAATGTCTCGCTTTCCGCCACCGACGGCTTCGGCCTGAAGAACCAGGGCCTGGCCGTCAAGGACCAGCTGGCTATGCTGGGCGAGATCGTCGCCCGCCGTCACAACAGCCAGACGTCCGACGTTGTCCCCTCTCTGTCGGCGACCCTGTCATGCGTCTGGGGCTGTCCGTTTGACGGAGAAGTCTCGGTTCAGCAGGTCGGCGACCTTGTGGGGGCGATCGGCGCCTTGGGCGTCGGTGAAATCGCCCTGGCCGACACCATCGGCGCCGGAGATCCCTGGGCGGTCACGCGCAAGGTCGAGGCCGCCCGCCGGGCGGCGCCGGATGCGCGCCTTCGCCTGCACTTCCACGACACGCGCAATACGGGGCTGGCGAACGCCTATGCCGGGGTGGAGGCGGGGGTGGAGGTGCTGGACGCCTCGGTCGGGGGCATAGGCGGCTGTCCCTTCGCGCCGGGCGCCACCGGCAACATCGCCACCGAGGATCTGGTCTATATGCTGGAGCGGGCCGGGTTTCAGACCGGCTATGACCTGGCCGCCCTGATCGAGACGGCGCGCTGGATCGGTGCGGCCCTGGGCCGCCCGGCGCCGTCCGCCCTCAGTCGCGCCGGCGGCTTTCCCCGCACGTGACGAACGGTCGCAATAGGGTTAATCAGGCTTGAGAAGCGCAGCCGTTGCGCCGGGGAGAGGAGCCGCCATGCTGATCGCCATACCCCTGCTGCTGATCCCGGTGGTCCTCTACAATATCGTCGTGCTGTTCGGCGCAGACGGAAACGGCGGCATGAGCCAGGCCGACGCCCTGCTGCGTGATCCGCTGTTCTCCATTCCCATGGCGTCAGGGGCCCAGTGGAATGTGGGCTCGGGCGACCTGATCCTGTTCGTCGGCCTGATCCTGCTGTTCTTCGAACTGGTGAAATCGACGTCGAGCCAGAGGGTGGCCATCGTCAATCACGCCCTGTCGATGGTCCTGTTCATCATCGTCCTGGTCGAATTCCTGCTGATCCGCGGCTTCGCCACCTCGACCTTCTTTCTGATCGTGGTGATGATCCTGCTGGACGTGCTGGCCGGCTTCATCGTGACCATCATCGCGTCGCGCAAGGATTTCGACCTAGCCAACTGACGGCCGGTGCGCGGGGCGGCGAAAAGACGATTTAGGAAAAGGCGGTGAAGATCAGCGCCACGACGGCGACGTCGAAGACCTTGGCGGCGAGGCTGAGGGCGGCGGGCATGGCGTGTCCTGGCGGAGGCGTTTCGATACGCCTTCAGCAAGTTCCGTGCCGCCCGACGCCTAACGCCCGATCAGACGTCGGTCTTGGACGCGCGCCCGACCGGCGGCCGTCGCTCGGCCTCGCCCGAATACTCAGCCCCCAAATAGGCGGCGCGCGCGGCGTTCAGAACCGGAGGACCGCCCTTCAGGCCGCGCCTTTGCCCCTTCTGGCCCATCTGCTGGGCCACAAAGGCCGCCGCGCCGGGTTCGCCGGCCGTATGGACGGCAGGTCTTGCCGAGGACCCCGTTGCAGCCTCGGCCTCAGCCTCGGTCAGCGGCGCCGGGACCAGGGCCTTGGCCGCCGCCTGCTGAGCGCGCCGTTCGCGCTCGCGCCTTTCGCCTTCGCGGCGATCCACGCGCTCAGGTCCGCTGACCGCCTGGATCCGATCGGTCATTTCGGCTTGGACTCGGCGAGACGGTCGATCTGGGCGCGCATTTCGTCCATCTGGCGGCGCATCTCCTCCAGGGCGTCGCTGTCTGCGGCCGCCTTGGTTTCCGCCGCCGGCGGGGCGGCCGGCTCGCTTCGGCCATAGCCGAAGCCGGGGAACATCTGCATCGCCCGTTCGAACACGGCCATATTGGTCTTGGCCGCCTCCTCGATCAGGGTCGCGCCGGCGCCGGCGCCGAAGGCCCGGCTCATCTGACTGGCGAACTGCTCCTGCTGACGGCTGAAGTTGGTCAGGGACATTTCCAGATAGGAGGGCAGAACGCCCTGCATCGAACCGCCGTAAAAGCCGATCAGCTGACGCAGGAACTGGACCGGCAGCAGGGCCTCGCCCCGGCTTTCCTCTTCGAAGATGATCTGCGTCAGGATCTGGCGCGTCAGGTCGTCGTTGGTCTTGGCGTCATAGACCACGAACTCGGTCCCTTCGCGCACCATGGCCGCAAGGTCGTCCAAGGTCACATAGGTGCTGCTGCGCGTATTGTAGAGACGCCGGTTCGCATACTTCTTGATGACGACCTGATCGCCCTCGCCGGTCTTTCCGCCCTTGGTGTTTTCGTCAGCCACGCTTGTTCTCGCGATTTTGCAACGCACCACTATCGTCCGTTGCGGCGCGAAGCGCTAGAGGCTGATCTCAAGGGCGACGCAAGGCCTCAGTGGCTCATGGCCGGAGCCAGGACGACGCCGACCAGGACGGCGGTCCAATGCACCGTCGCCCCGGTGACGACGAACCCGTGCCAGATGGCGCGGCGGAACGGCACCTTCGGGCTGATGAAGACCAGCACCCCCGCCGTATAGATCAACCCGCCCAGAACCAGCAGGGCCAGGGCGACGGGGTGGACCGTCTCCACCATCGGCTTCAGAGCCGCGACGGCCAGCCAGCCGAAAACGACATAGACCGCGCTCCAGAACCGGTCGGATATGCGCGGCGCGAACAGCTTCACCCCGGCGCCCACGAAGGCCAGGGTCCAGATCAGGGCGGTGAAGCCGATCGACCAGAGACCTTCGAACCTCTGGGTGGTGAAGGGGGTGTAGCTGCCGGCGATCATCAGGAAGATGGCCGCCTCATCCAGGCGACGCAGCACCGGACGGGCCGCGCACGGGTTGGTCCAGTTATACAGGGTCGAGGCGGTCAGCATGCCGATCAGGCACAGGGCGTAGATGGCCGTGGCCAGCACCCCGCCGACCCCCGTATAGACCCCCGCCAGACCCGCCAGAACGACCCCGCCGACGGCCGCCAGCATCAGACCCACGGCATGGACCCAGAGGTCCGCCAGCCTTTCGGCCCGGGTCTGATAGTGCTCGATCATGTCCAGCTCGTCCGGCGTGCAGACATGGGTGACAAGGCGTTTCAGCGTTCCCAGCATGGCCAATCAAATCCAAGATCGTCCCTATCGTTCCGACACAATGCGCCGTCAGGATGACGAAGGACTGAATCCGAGGCGGTGTTTGCTCCGACAGGTGACGAAGCCGCCCATATGCGGCAAAAGAGCCACTCGATAATTCCGCAGAGAGTGAAATCCCATGACCGAGGTCGTCATCGTCTCCGCCGCCCGCACCCCCGTCGGGTCGTTCCTCGGCGCCCTGTCGTCCTTGCCCGCCTCCAAGCTGGGCGAGATCGCCATCAAGGCGGCGCTGGAGCGGGCCGGCGTCGCGGGTGATGAGGTGGACGAGGTGATCCTGGGCCATGTGCTTCAGGCTGCGGCCGGCCAGGGCCCGGCGCGTCAGGCGGCGGTCGGCGCCGGCGTGCGCCAGTCCGCCCCGGCATGGAGCCTGAACCAGATCTGCGGTTCCGGCCTGCGGGCCGTCGCCGTCGCCGCCCAGCAGATCGCCCTGGGCGACGCCGGGATCGTGGTCGCCGGCGGACAGGAGAGCATGAGCCAGGCGCCCCACGCCCAGCAGCTGCGCACGGGCCACAAGATGGGCGACGTCGCCCTGATCGACACCATGATCAAGGACGGGCTGTGGGACGCCTTCAACGGCTATCACATGGGCCAGACCGCCGAGAACATCGCCGACAAATGGGGCATCACCCGCGAGGCCCAGGACGAGTTCGCCCTGGCCAGCCAGCACAAGGCCGAGGCGGCGCAGAAGGCCGGCAGGTTCGCAGACGAGATCGCCCCGGTGGTCATCCCCGGCAAGAAGGGCGACGTGGTCGTGGACCAGGACGAATACATCCGCCACGGCGCCACCCTGGAGCTGATGCAGAAGCTGCGGCCCGCCTTCGCCAAGGACGGCAGCGTCACCGCCGCCAACGCCTCGGGCCTGAACGACGGCGCCGCCGCCCTGGTGCTGATGAGCGCCGAAGAGGCGAAGGCGCGCGGGCTTGAGCCCCTGGCCCGCATCGCCGCCTCCGCCACCGCCGGGGTCGATCCGTCGATCATGGGCACGGGGCCGATCCCCGCCTCGAAGAAGGCGCTGGAAAAGGCGGGCTGGACCGTCGCCGACCTGGACCTGGTCGAATCCAACGAAGCCTTCGCCGCCCAGAGCCTGTGCGTGGTCAGGGAGCTGGGTCTCGACCCGGCCAAGGTCAACGTCAACGGCGGCGCCATCGCCATCGGCCATCCCATCGGCGCCTCGGGCGCCCGCATCCTGACCACGCTTCTGTTAGAGATGAAGCGGTCCGGCGCGAAGAAGGGCCTCGCCACCCTGTGCATCGGCGGAGGAATGGGCGTGGCGATGTGCGTGGAGCGGGGGTGACCTGAAACTTCCTTCTCCCTTTGGGAGAAGGTGGCCGCGAAGCGGACGGATGAGGGACAGGCGGTGCGCCAAGTCGCACCCACCGAACCCTCACCCTTCGGCTGCTTCGCGCCGCCCTTCGGATCGCACAAAGACGACGGCTCCGCCGCCGTGTGCTCAAGCCCTCTCCCGCCGGGAGAGGGAGTCCAACTTCAGTCCGCCGGATATTCGAAGGGATCGGTCGGCGTCGGCTCGGTCGGCAGGGGCATGCGCGGCAGGGGCTCGTCGCGGTTGGCCGCGTTCAGCAGGAAGCTGGCCAGGATAATCGCCGCCTGACGCATGTCCTCCGGCTTCAGGTGGTCATAGCTGTCGATACTGGTGTGGTGCAGGCGACTGGAATAGTCGAGCGGGTCCTGAATGAACTGATACCCCGGCACGCCGACCGTCTGCATATAGACGTGGTCGGTGCCGCCCGAAGGGCGCAGGGACACGGTGGTCGCCCCCATGTTGGCGAAGGGCGCAAGCCATTCCTGGAAGATCGGAACTGCGGCCACATTGCCCTCGGCGTTGATGCCCCGGATCTTGCCCGAGCCGTTGTCCAGGTTGAAATAGGCGACCAGATCCCGATAGCCTTCGCGCGGCTGGATCGGCCAGCGGCTGCGCCAGGTTCGGTTGTTCGGCAGGTTCGCCAATGCTGGATCGTTCGAGGGCGCGCGAGTGGCCAGATGCCTGTCGACATAGGCCAAAGAGCCCAGGATGCCCTGTTCCTCGCCGCTCCATAGGGCGAAACGGATGGTGCGTTTGGGCCTCACGTTCAGGGTCTTCAGGATGCGTGCGGCCTCCATGACCACTGCGCTGCCGGCGGCGTTGTCCACCGCTCCGTCCGAAGCGACCCAGCTGTCCAGATGGGCGCCCGCCATGACGTATTCGCTGGTTCCCCCGCTGCCGGGGATGTCGGCCAGGATGTTGTAGGCGTTGACGTCCTCGTCATGGAACTGGACCTCGCTCATCAGTTCCAGCGTGGGCGGCGTATCGGTCAGGGCCAGTCGGGCCAGACGACGATAGTCCTCAGCCGCCAGCTCCATGCCCGCCAGCTTGGGCGTCGCGCCGACCTGATAGGTATAGCCCGTGCCGTGCAGCAGGCCGCCGTCCCGCTGGGAAATCCTCACCCAGGCCAGGGCGCCCTGTTCGACCAGGAAGGCGTCGAGCCGCGCCGCGAAATCGGCGGTCTTCAGCTGACGCTCGATCGCAGCGGGCGAATACTGGGGTTGGACATAGGTGTTGCGCTCGGCCAGCTCGGCGCTGGTCCAGCGTTTGAAGGCCGGCTCGGTCGGTTCGGACCCCGTGCCGGGCTGGGACAGCATGACGATCTTGCCCGACAGCTTGCCCCGCCATTTGTCGAAATCCTCGACCTTGGAGATCGGCGCCACGATCACGCCGCCGCTGATCACCCCGTTGGTCGAAGGGGTCCAGGCCACCGGAATGGCCCTCAGGTCCAGCGGTCGCGGCGCCGTCATGCGGGCGCTGGAGCGGACGATGGACCAGCCCCGCCCGAACTCGAACCCCTCGGCCCGGACGTTCGACAGGCCCCAGTCGCGGAACTGCTGCTGGGTCCAGCGTTCCGCCTCGCGCATCTGCGGCGAATTGGTCATTCGCCCGCCGATCCGGTCCGTCAGATAGGCGGCCGTCTGCATCACCTGGCTGTGGTTCAGCCCCTGGTCGATGATGCCGTTGACGGTGGTCCGGTTGACGGACTGGGCCGCGACCGGCGTGGCCAGAAGAGCGGCGGCGGAAACGAAGGCGAGCAGACGCGACATAGGACCCCCTGATTGGCTTAGAGCATGATCGTTTCGGACGGAACCGCTTCGCGGTTCCGACAGAAGCGTGAATCATGCTCTCGCTTCAATCTGCTATCTGACGGAATCCTCGACTGAAGTGCAAATCCAAAAGGCCCGGCGCGACGCTCAACCCCAGGGACCGCGCGGTTCGGCCGGCGTGGCGGGCACGCCTGTCGTCAGGCGCCGATGCGTCGCGGGGACCGCCGAGATCGGAACCGCCGGGGCGGACGCGGGCGCCGCCTGGCGCGGCCGCATCCCCATCTTCGCGCCCAGTTCCACCAGAGCCCGAACGCGATTTCCGGTCGCCGGGTGGGTCGAGAACAGATTGTCCGCCCCGCGCCCGGCCAGGGGGTTGATGATGAACAGCTGTCCGGAGGCGGGATTGCGCTCGGCCGTCGGATTGTGGATCCGCTTGGCGTAGGCCTCGATCTTCTGCAGGGCGGAGGCCAGGGCGTGAGGGTCATTGGCGATCTCCGCCCCGACGCGATCGGCCTCATATTCGCGGCTGCGCGAGATCGCCATCTGCACCAGGCCGGCCGCCATGGGCGCCAGGATCATCAGGGCCAGGGTTCCGATAAGGCCGCCCGAACCGCTTTCCTGGCGCTCGCGGTCGTCGCCGCCCTGGAAGAACAGGGCGAAATTGGCCAGGGCGGCGATGGCCCCGGCGATGGTGGCCGTCACCGTCATGATCAGGGTGTCGCGGTTCCTCACATGGGCCAGCTCGTGCGCCATCACGCCGCGCACCTCGTCGCGGGTCAGCATGTCCAGAAGACCGGTGGTGGCGCAGACGGCCGCGCGCTCCGGATTGCGGCCGGTGGCGAAGGCGTTGGGCTGGTCGCTGGGGATGATGGCGACCTGGGGCTGGGGCAGGCCGGCGTCGCGCGCCATCTGGCGCACGTCGGCGACATAGTTGCGGACCACCGCATTGGGATGCTGCTCATCGACCGGCTGGGCCCGGTACATCTTCATGACGATCTTGTCGGCGTTCCAGTAGCTGAACAGATTCATGCCGCCGGCGAAGACCAGGGCGATCGCCATGCCGGTCGCGCCGCCGATCAGATAGCCCAGCCCCCCGAAGAGCGCCGTTAGGGCGGCCAGAAGAATGAAGGTCTTCAGATGGTTCATCGTCGTTCCGTCGCCGTCGGCGGCTTTTTGTGGCGTCGCGGCTTTGATCGACTATTTGAGGCCATGAGCCACCGTCCTCAAGGGAGCCGACCTGTGACCGAACATCCCACCCCCGATCCGGCCGAAGCTGCGGCGGAGGATGGGGAAACCCCCGCCTTCAACCAGGACGTCCCCCACGCCACGCCCGAAAGACCGCTGAGCACGGTCGCCCGCCGCGCCCTGCTGGAGGCGGCCGAACGCCGCATGGCCGAGGAGGGCGCGGCGGCCGCAACCGAATACGGCGGTCCGACGGGGCCTGAACCGACCCGCTACGGCGATTGGGAGAAAAAGGGTCTGGCCGTCGATTTCTGACGGGCGCCGACGGCGCGACAATTGCCGAGACAAGACTCAAGTCAAGGAGTCTGTCCCGCAATGACACAGCCCATCATCGCCGCCGCGTCTGCGGTCCTCCTGCTTTCCGCCGCACCCGCTCTGGCGGGCGGTCCTTCCGGCGCTCACGGCGGCTGTGGAGGCTGCGGCGGCGGGCATCAGGGCGGACACCCCGGCGGGGGTAATTACGGCGGCGGCCACAACAGCAACGTCAATGTGAACGTGAATGCGAATGCGGTGGCCAACGCCTCGGCCTACGCCGGGGCTTCGGCCTATTCGGCGATCAACGCCCGCGCCTATTCCCAGTCGTCCAGCTTCAGCCGTCACGGCGGAGGCGGAGGCGGGGGCGGGGTCGTTTATGTCGGCGGCGGCTATGCCGAGGGCGGCGCCGTCGGCGGGAGCTATGCGTCCGCCCCGGCGGTGGTCTTCGTGGGGCCTGCGCCCGTCAGCGCCCCTGTCGGCTATCCGGTCTATGGCTTCGGTCGCGACTATATCGGCTGGCGCCCCTATCGGCCTCACCCGCCGATCGACTGCGGCTGCCGCCCGCCGTATCCCGGTCACGACCGCGAGATGCGCTACGAGGATCGGCGCGACCTGAGCCGCCGAGACGCCTATGAGGCGCACGTCTACGAAGAGCGCGCCTATGAAGAGCGGGCCTATGAGGCGGGCGGCTATTATAGGGAGGAAGGGTCCGTTCCGGCGCCGACGCCCTATGTCGAACACCCGCCGATCTACGGGGAGCCTGAACCCCTGCCGCCGCCTCCCCCTCCGCCGCCGCCGCCGCCGCCGCCGACGACGACGGACTATTACGGCGACCTGCCGCCGCCCGGCAATGTTCCGCCGCAAGCCCCGCCCCGCCAGTACTACGCCCAGGAACCGGGCGAGCGCGGCTGATCAGATCAGGGCGATGCTTTCGGCGACGGCCAGGGCGGCGGCGCGGGGGTCGGCCGCCGCCGTGATCGGCCGGCCGATCACCAGATGGGTGGCGCCGGCCTGAAGCGCAGCCTCGGGCGTGGCGGCGCGGGCCTGATCGTCCAGGGCCGACCCCGCAGGCCGAACGCCGGGCGTCACGATCAGAAAGTCGGGCCGGCCGGCGGCCTGTGCGATCTCGCGCACCCGGGCCGCCTCCTGCGGGCTGGAGACCACCCCGTCGATCCCCGCCTCAAGCGCCTGCCGCACACGCAGCTCCACCAGATCGGCCGGCGACAGACTGTGGTCGTCCGCCGCCAGATCCTCGGCCGTCAGGCTGGTCAGAACGGTCACGCCCAAAACCTTGAGCCCTGATCCGGCCACGCCCCGCGCCGCCGCCGCCATGACCTGGGGCCGGGCGTGGACGGTCAGGAGGTCGCAACCCGAGGCCGCCAGATTCGCCGCCGCCTTTTCGACCGTCGCGCCGATGTCGTGCAGCTTCCAGTCCAGAAACACCTTGCGGCCCTCGGCCTTCAGGTCGCGCGCCAGCTCCATGCCGCCGACGGCGAACAGCTGCAGTCCGATCTTGTAGAAGCCCGCCGCATCCTGAACCCGCCCGACCAGGGCGGCGGCCTCTGCGACCGTCGGCACGTCCAGGGCGCAGATGATCCGTTCGTCGGGACCGCGATTGGGGGCGACGGTTTGGACCTGGGTCATCGACGGACTCGCGCTGAGCGGCTATGCCGGAACGCTGAAGGTGCGTCGGCGCGGCCGGCGTGTGGAATTTCAAGAGCGAGGCGAGGCGATGAACGCGGTCGATCTGGGTGTCAACCTGTTCGTGACCCTGTTCGCCCTGTTGGACCCGATCGGCAATCTGCCGATCTTCGCCGCCGCGACCGCCGGGGCCACCCTGCGTCAGCGGATCTCGGTCTCGGCCCTGATCTGCCTGTTCGCCATGCTGTTCCTCAGCTTCTTCCTGTTCACGGGCTTGGGCCTGCTGCAGTTCTTCGGCATTTCCCTGGCGGCCTTCCGCATCGCCGGGGGCATTTTGCTGCTGTTCCTGGGGCTGGACATGGCGCGCGGGGACTTTCTGGCGATGTTCGCCGACAAGGACGCCTTGAGCGACAGCAAGGATGTGCGCGGCTACGCCCGCCGGCGGTTCCAGCGTCTGGTCGTGCCCTTCGCCATCCCGCTGATGATCGGTCCGGGCGCCATCTCGGCCGTGATCATCAATGCGGGCGAGGCCGCTCAACTGGGTTACGCCGGCATGGCGGGCTCGGTCGTCGCCATCGCCGCCGCCTGCGTCGTCTCCTGCATCTGTTTCGCCCTCACCGGCTATCTGAGCCGGGTGCTGGGCGAGGTCGGCATGGCCATCATCGTCAAGGTGCTGGGCCTGATCCTGTGCGCCCTGGCCATCCAGTTCATCCTGCTGGGCCTGGGCGAAGCCATACCCGGCATGATCTCCGGCGCCGTGACCACCCCCTATCCCGCCGCCTCCTGAAGCTTCAGTCGGCGGCGTCCTCGATGGCGTGGATGTCGTCGTCGGACAGGCCGAAATGGTGGCCGATCTCGTGGATCAGGACATGGGCGATCAGCTCGGCCAGGCCCACGTCGCCGCGCTCGCACCATTCGTCCAGTATGGGGCGGCGATACAGGAAGATCCGCGAGGGCTCGGGCGCCGGCCCCAGGCTGTCGCGCCGCCCGATGTCCACCCCGTAGTAGAGGCCGGTCAGTTCGAAGGGGTCTTCGATCTCCATCTCGGCCAGGGTCTGTTCGTCGGCGAAGTCGTCGATGCGGAACACCACCTCCCCCGCCGCCGCCCTGAACTCGGCCGGCAGGGCGTCGAAGGCCTGACGGGCCAGACGCGCGAAATCGTCCAGGGAGGGGGCGAAAAGGTCGGGAGCGGGCTCTGTCATCCGTCCGCTATCGCCCCGGTCGGCGGGGCGCGCAACGGGGCGCGATGACGCGATCGGAGGGTCTGACTTTTTCGTGCTGCATTGAGGTATGGTAAAGGCGAATCAGGGCGCGGGACTCAAGGACAAGAATGGCCGAGGCCGACATCGCCTATGTCGCCACTGCAGGCGCAGCCGGACTGGCCTTGGGCGTCAGCGCCTGGGCCTTGCGGCTGCGCGCGCGTCTGAGCGCCGCCGTCGCCGCCGCCGAGCGGGACCGTGACGCCGCCCAGGGCGATCTGAGCCGCCACGACAGCATGTTGCGCGCCTTCGACGACGTGAGCCTGGCCTTGACGGCCGAAGGCGAGGCGAGCGGCGCGCCCATCGGCCCCGCCGAACTGATCGCCCGACTGACCGCCTCGGACGCCGCCGTGGGGTCGGGCATGGATCAGGGCGAGGCGGGCCAGGCCATACTGACGCGGCTGAGGTTGAGCCATGCGGTTTCGATCGAGGCCCTGGTCGAGGCCGGAAAGGCGTTCGAGAGCCTGATCGACCTCGGCGACATCGAGCCTTGGCGCGTCGAAGGCCGGGTCGCCGGCGGGGTCGCCTGGCTGCGCCTGTCGCCGGCGTCCCGCGTGGTCCTGACCGGAGCCGATGCGACCGAGAGCGGCCTGTCTCTGCTGGGCGACGCCTCGCCGATTCCGACCTGGATCGTGGACGGCGCCGGACGACTGGCCTGGGCCAACCGCGCCTGGTTGAGCGAGCTCGGCGCCCAGTCGGTGGATGAGGTGCTGGACAAGGGCCTGTCATTCGACCGCGGGGCCGACGCCCTGATCGCCGAGGCGGGCCGGCTGGGGCTGCGTCAGGAAGGGTTCCGCTGGACGACCGGCGGCGGCCATCGCCGGGCCTGGCGGATCATCGCCGAACCGGCGGCCGGCGGCGCCGTGACCGCCTTCGCCATCGAGGTGACGGAGGCCGAAGAGACCCGCGACACCCTGCGCCGCCACGTCGACGCCCACGACGAGACGCTGAACCACCTCGCCGATGCGGTCGCCATCTTCGGCCCCTCCAAACGCCTGGCCTTTCACAACACCGCCTTCCAGACCCTGTTCGACCTGGACCCCGCCTGGCTGGACGAACGGCCGACCCATGCCGAGCTGCTGGACCGGCTGCGCCAGCGCCGCCGCTTGCCGGAGGTCGTGGACTACGCCGGATGGAAGGCCCGCGAACTGGAATTCTACGGCGCGTCTCAGGCTGCGCCGGACGACAGCTGGTCCCTGCCCGACGGGCGGACGCTCCGGGTCGTGCGCCAGCCCCATCCGCTGGGCGGCATATTGCTGATCTTCTCGGACATCACCGACGAACTGAATCTGCGCAGCCGGTTCAACGCCCAGATCCAGGTGCAGAGGGCGACGCTCGACAAGCTGAACGACGCCGTCGCCGTCTTCGGCTCGGACGGACGGCTGCGGCTGCACAATGAAGCCTTCGAAAGCTTCTGGCGTCTGCCCAGCGATCGGATCGCCGCCTCGATCGACTTCGACGCCCTGGCCGAACTGTGCAAGGCCGTCCTGCCCGATCCGGCCCTGTGGCTGGGATTGAAGGCCCGCGTCGCCGATCCGGACCCCGAAAGCCGCATCGCCATCTCGGGCGAGGGGCGCACGATCGACGGCCGCATCGCCGCCTGGCAGACCCGCCCCCTGCCGGACGGCGCCACCCTGGTCGCCTTTTCCGACGTGACGGCCCGTCGGGGCCTGGAACAGGCCCTGGTTCAGCGCGAACAGGCCCTGGCGGAAAGCCAGGCCTTGAAGCGCGAGTTCGTGGGCAATGTCTCCTATGAACTCCGCACGCCTTTGACGACGATCGTCGGCTATTCCGAACTGCTGGAGACGATGGGCGATCTGCCCGAGCGCAGCCGCCAGCATGCGGGCGCCATCCGCGTCGCCGCCGTCCAGCTGGCCCGCTCGATCGACGACGTTCTGGACATGGCCCAGATCGACGCCGGCGAGATGGAGCTGTCGCTGGGCGACGTCCGGGTCTGCGACCTGCTGAACGAGGCGGCCGAAAAGGTCCGGCCCAAGGTCGAGGGGCGCGGCGCCGTCCTGACCGTCGCCTGCGCCGCCGATCTCAGCCCCATTCGGGCCGACGAGCACCGGATCGGCCAGGCCCTGGATCATCTGCTGGAAAACGCCGCCCGCGCCGTTTCCGAAGGCGGGGCCGTCACCCTGACGGCCGAGGCCGGCGCGTCGGAGGTACGGCTGACCGTTTCCGACACCGGCCGCGGCATCCCCTATCATCTGCAGGCCCATGTGTTCGATCGCTTCGTCCGGCGCGAGCGCGGCGGGCCGGGCGTCGGCCTGGCCCTGGTCAAGGCCCTGGTCGAACTGCACGGCGGCTGGGCCGAGGTGGAAAGCGAACCCGGAAAGGGCGCCGCCTTCATCCTTCATCTGCCGCTGGGCGCGGCCACCACCGCCGCCCCGCCGGAACTCCAGTTGGATCGGCCCCAAGCCGCCGAGGCGGCCGGCTGAGCCGGAGCCGTCTCTCAGCCCTTCGACCCCAACCAGTCGAGCAGGCCGCGCGCCGCCGCGACGCCTGAGGCGAAACTGGCCTGAAGCAGATAGCCGCCGGTCGGCGCCTCCCAGTCCAGCATCTCGCCCGCGACGAAGACGCCCGGCCTGGCGATCAACATCGAGCGGGCGTCCACCGCCTCCAGCGCCACCCCGCCCGCCGTGGAGATGGCCCGGTCCAGCCCTTGGAACCCTGTCAACCGAACGGGCGCGGCCTTGATGCGCTGGGCCAGGCTGAGCGGATCGGCCGGCAGGGAACCGGTCTCGCGCAGGAGGGCGACGGCCGATGGGTCCAGTTTCACCGTCTTACGCAGGTGGGTGGCCAGACTGGCCTTGAACCGGGGCCGCGCCAGACGCTCCGTCAGCTGTTCGACCGTCAGGCCGGGCTTCAGATCAAGGTGGATGTCGACCTGACCGTCGGCCTCGATCGCCTCACGCAGGGCCGCGGACAGGGCGTAGATCGCCCCGCCTTCCAGTCCATAGCGCGTGACCATGACCTCGCCCGGCACCGTTCGATCCCTCAGGCGGACCGAGACGGGCTTCAGGGGCCGCCCGGCGAACCGCGCGCGAAAGGCGGCGGACCAATCCACGTCAAAGCCGACGTTGGCGGGGCGGAAGGGGGCGACGGCCACCCCTTGGGCCTCCAGCCACGGCTTCCAGTCGCCGTCCGACCCCAGACGCGGCCAGCTGGCGCCGCCCAGGGCCAGGACGACGGCGTCAGGCCGCACTCGCCGCTCGCCGTCAGGCGTTTCGAACACCAGATCCGGCCCCGACCAGCCGATCCAGCGCGACCGCGTGCGGATTTCGACGCCCAGCCCTTCCAGCCGCGCCAGCCAGGCGCGGAGCAGGGGCGAGGCCTTCATGGCGCGCGGGAAGACGCGCCCGCTGGAACCGACGAAGGTCGGCTGGCCCAGGCCCCCGACCCAGGCGATCAGATCATCCGGCCCGAAGTCGGCGATCCAGGCCCTCGCTGTTTCAGCCGCCGGACCGTACCGGCTCAGAAAGCGCTCCATCGGCTCCGAATGGGTCAGGTTCAGACCGCCGCGCCCGGCCATCAGCAGTTTTCGCGCCGGAGACGGCGTCTGTTCATGCACCACCACCTTCAATCCGGCCTGGGCCAGGTGCTCGGCGGCCGTCAGGCCGGCCGGTCCGGCGCCGATCACATGGATGGCGGGCTCGGCTTGGCGGTCGGAGTGGGTCATCGCCCCGCTTTGCCCGCTCACCGCGACGCTGGCTATAGGGGGCGGGATGGTTATGTTCGGCCGATGAGCGTCGCCTTCACCCGAGAAGAAGATCTGGAAGCCACCGCCGCCGACCTGGCGGACCGGCCGATCTCGCCCCACCCCAATCTGGTCACGGCCGAAGGCCTGGCCCAAATCGAGGCCGAACTGGCCTCCGCGCGCGCCGCCTACGCCGCAGCCCAGATCAAGGGGTCGATCGAAAGCGATCGGACCGCCATGGCCCGCGCCACCCGTGATCTGCGCTACTGGTCGGCCCGCAGGGCGTCGGCCCAGCTGGTGGAGCCGGGCGAGGCCGACGGGCGCGTTCGTTTCGGCGGTTCGGTCCGCATTGAGCGCGACGACGGGCGATCCCAGACCTGGCGCATCGTCGGCGAGGACGAGGCCGATCCCGCGAAGGGTTCGGTCAGCCATGTGTCGCCGCTGGCCCGCGCCGTTCTGGGCCGGCGCATCGGCGACGAGGTGGTGGTGGCGGGCCGGACGGTGGAGATCACGGCCGTCGGCTGACCGCCTTCAGCTCGGCTTTTCGGCGGCGTCTCCCAGCATCTCGCGGATCATGTCCAGGATCAGCTTCTGATTTCGCAGGGGCAGATGCGGCGCCAGACGGGCGATTTCGACACTGTGTTTGGTCATCCGGGGCTCGTGGTCGAAGGCGGGCGCCTCCTCCTCGCCCACGCCGGCCTGGGCCACGCGAAAGCCCGAAAAGAAGTAGGGAATCTCCACCTTCATGAAGTCGGCCATTTCGAACAGTTTCGAGGCCGAGACGCGGTTCGTGCCCTTCTCGTACTTCTGAACCTGCTGGAAACTGACGCCCAAGGCGCGCGCCAGGGCGCTTTGGGTCAAACCCAGGCCCAGACGCTTCTCCTGAACGCGGCGGCCGACGTGGATATCGACGGGATGGGGCTCCTCGAGTTTTTCGCGCGCCATCCCGATTCCCCTTGTCCCGCTGTCAGCCCCTAGGGCGAAGCCTAGTGGGAGATGTCAACGGCCACAAGCCGGGACGGCGGCCGGCGAAAAGGGAAATCGCCAGGGCGGCCAGAAGACCCGCGAAAAAGAACGCGTCGCCCCATCGGCCATAGGGGGTCACCGCCGTCGGGCGCGGCAGGGGCGCATCGACCACCCCGGCGACACCGGGATCAAGCCTTTGATTCTGAACGATCCGGCCCCAGGGATCGATCATGGCCGAGATTCCCGTCGGCGTGGCTCGCGCTATGGGCAGGCCGGTCTCGATCGCGCGATAGCTGGCCAGGTTCAGATGCTGGCGCGGCCCCGAGGTGGCGCCGAACCAGGCGTCGTTCGAGGCGTTGACGATCCAGTCGGGACGCCCGGCCGCGCCCGGCGTGAAACCGGGATAAAGGCTTTCATAACAGATCAGCGGCTGGACCGGCGGAACGCCCGGAACGCGGATGGGCGCAGGAATGGGCCCGGCGGAGAAATCGCTCGGCATGTGAACGAGGCTGCGAAGCCCGACGGCCGTCATGATCGAACCCAGCGGCAGATATTCGCCGAACGGCACCAGCCGATGCTTGTCATAGACGGCGGCGATCCGCAGGCCCGGCCCGCCTTCGTCCACCAGGGCGAACAGGCTGTTGTAATAGCGGGCGCCTTCAGGCGCCGAAGGGTCCGCCTCGCCCCGCGCCAGCCCCATCAGCAGGATTTGGCCGGGGCGCAGGGCGTCCGCCATGGCTGTCGCGTCCGCCGAGACGAAGACGTCATTGGCCGAGGCCGGCAGGGCGCCCTCGGGCCAGACCACCACGTCGGGCGTGCGGGCGGCCGGCTGTCCCGTCAGGGCGACATAGCGATCGACGATGGAGCGATAGGCCTCGGGCGACCACTTGGTTTCCTGTTTGACGTCGGCCTGGACCAGACGGACCACCGTGTCCGTGAACCGCAACTCGGCCTGGGCCAGCCGCACGGCGCCGAAGAGGCCGACGGCGGCCAGAACCAGAAGGCCCGACCCCGCCGAGATCAGGCGGCCGCGCGCTGCGCCGGGTCCGACCAGGGGCGCCAGGGCGGCGGTCGAGGCCACCGTGATCAAGCTCAGTCCATAGACTCCGACCACCGAGGCGAACTGGGACATGCCCCCGCCCGCCCGCCAGGTCGCGCCGGCCGGGTTCCAGGGAAAGCCGGTCAGCACATGGCCGCGCAGCCATTCGGCGGCGCAGAACAGGGCGGCGAACAACAGAACCCGAACGACGCCTATGGGTGCGAACCGGCGATAGAGGGCGCAGGCGACGCCCCAGAAGAGCCCCAGGCCCGCCGGCAGCAGGCTGGCGGCGAAGGGCGCCATCCAGGCCTGTTCCGGATTGACGAAGAAGGCCTCCGCCACCCACCAGCAGCCGATGAAGAAATAGGCGAAGCCCGCCAGCCACCCCATCCAGAAGGCGCCGCGCGGGGTGTCCGACCGTTCCGACAGGATCATCAGCAGCGGATAGCCCAGGAGGCCGACCAGCACCCCGAACGGCGGATGGGCCAGGGCCGTCCCCGCCCCGGCCGACAAGGCCAGACCGATGCGGATCAGACGCCAGGTCCAGGCGCGACGCTTCTCGGGAAGGGCGCGAACGCGGGCGGCGAAACGGTCGAGCGCGGCGTCGGGAAACATAGGGTCAGTCCTGCCCCTCTACAGAGACATCAGCGGCATAGGGGTCGGCGACGCCCAGTTCGGCCAGGATCTCGCGCTCCTCGGCCTCCATCGCCTCGGCCTCGGCCTCATCCTCGTGATCGCGGCCCAACAGGTGCAGCACCCCATGGACGACCAGATGGCTCAGATGGTCCGACAGGCTCTTGCCCTGAACGTCCGCCTCGGACGCGCAGACGCCATAGGCCAGGACGATGTCGCCCAGATGCGGCGCGGCGTTCTCGGGCGCAGGAAAGGACAGGACATTGGTCGGCCTGTCCTTGTCTCGGAACCGGGCGTTCAGATCCCGCACCGCCTCGTCGTCGGTCAGCAGGACGACGATGTCGCCCGCCACGGCGCCCAGGGCCGCCGCTGCGGCCCGTTCCGCTGCGGCTGCGACATCCGGCAGGGCGGCGGTCCAGGCCTCGGCCTCGATTTCGATGTCGATCATTCGGCGTCTTCAAGGTCCGGGGTCGGACGGGACCGGGCGGCGTCGGCGTCATAGGCGCGCACGATCCGCTCGACCATGGCGTGGCGCACCACGTCCTCGGCCGCGAACCTCAGTATGCCGACGCCCTGGACCCCGTCCAGGATCCGCAAGGCATGGGCCAGGCCGGAATCGCGCGGGTTCAGCAGATCGATCTGGGAGGGGTCGCCCGTCACCACCATCCGCGCCCCATCGCCGAGACGCGTCAGGACCATCTTCATCTGCAGACGCGAGGTGTTCTGGGCCTCGTCGACGATGACGAAGGCGTGGCTGAGGGTACGGCCGCGCATGAAGGCGATGGGGGCGGCCTCGATCTCGCCCTTGTCGCGGCGGCGCTGCACGTCCTCGGCGCCGAGGATGTCGTTCAGCGCCTCCCAGATCGGGGCCAGATAGGGATCGACCTTTTCGTTCAGGTCGCCCGGAAGAAAGCCCAGCTTCTCGCCCGCCTCGACCGCCGGGCGGGTGATGACCAGCCGGTCCACCTGGCCGCGCCGCAGCAGGGAGGCGCCGTAGGCGGCCGCCAGGAAGGTCTTGCCCGTGCCGGCCGGGCCGACCCCGAAGCTGAGCTCGCACCGGCCCAGCATGTCGACATAGGCGGCCTGGGCCTTGGTCTTGGGCACGATGGCGCCGCGCTTGCCGCCGGGCAGGGAGACGCCCGCCGCCGCCAGACCCGGCGCGCCCTTGCCGCCGCGCGCCTGACCCAGGGCGGCGCGTACGTCGGCCTCTGTGACCTCGGCGCCCAGGGCGGCGCGCTTGGCCAGATCCTCAATGACGCGGCGGGCGTCGGCCCGGTCGCGCGTACCCCCATTGACGGAGACCCCGCCGCCCGGCGCCTCGACCAGAACCTTGAAGGCGTCCTCGATCAGGGCGACGTGACGGCTGTTGGGTCCGATCACCGCCCTCAGTTCGGCGTCATTCAGGGGAACGAACTCGGACTCTCTCGCCACTAGGCCGCCTTTTCCTTTTCCGCCGCCCCTGGGGCGACAAGCCGGCCCGTCAGACTGTTCTGCTGGCCGGAAATGATTTCGACCGGAACGATCTGGCCGATCAGATGATCCGCATCATCGACATGGACCGACTGGAGATAGGGCGAGCGACCGATGGCCTGGCGGCGATCGGGATGGCGACCCTTGCGGTCGAACAGGACATTCAGGGTCCGGCCCGCCTGGGCCTGGTTGAAGGCCGTCTGCTGTTCGGTCAGCAGTTCGATCAGCCGGTGCAGCCGTTCCTTGGCGACCTCGGGCTCGATCTGTCGGCCCATGCCGGCGGCCGGCGTGCCGGGCCGGGGCGAATACATGAAGGCGAAGGCCGAGGCGTATCGGACCTGGCGCACCAGATCGAGCGTCTCCTCGAACTCGCGATCCGTCTCTCCGGGGAAGCCGACGATGAAGTCGCCCGACAGCGCCATGTCGGGCCGGGCTTCGCGGATGCGGGCGATCAGATCGAGGTAGGTCTGACGGCCGTGCTTGCGGTTCATCAGCCGCAGGATGCGGTCCGAGCCCGCCTGAACCGGCAGGTGGAGATAGGGCATCAGGGCGTCCAGATCGCCGTGGGCGGCGATCAGGTCGTCCGACATGTCGTTGGGATGGCTGGTCGTATAGCGGATCCGGTCCAGGCCGGGGATCTCGGCCAGGGCGTAGGCCAGTTCGGCCAGGCTGGACTTGCGCCCATCCGGCCGCTCGCCGTCATAGGCGTTGACGTTCTGGCCCAGCAGGGTGACCTCGCGCACGCCGCGACCGGCCAGCTGTCGCGCCTCTTCCAGCACCGAGGCCAGGGGCCGCGACCATTCTGCGCCCCGCGTATAGGGCACCACGCAGAAGGTGCAGAACTTGTCGCAGCCTTCCTGCACCGTCAGGAAGGCGGTCGGCCCCTCGGTGAAACGGGCGGCAGGCAGGGCGTCGAACTTGTCGTCAGGCGCGAAGTCGGCGCCGATCCGTTCGCCCCGGGCCCGCGCCGTGCGGGTCAGAAGCTCGGGCAGCTGATGATAGGCCTGGGGGCCGACGACGATGTCGACCGCCGGCTGGCGTTTGATGATCTCCTCGCCCTCGGCCTGGGCGACGCAGCCGGCGACGGCGATGGTCATGTCGCCGCCCGTCTGGCGCTTGAGGTCGCGCAGTTCGCGGATCTTGCCGAGCTCGGAATAGATCTTCTCGGCCGCCTTCTCGCGGATGTGGCAGGTGTTCAGGATGACGAAGTCGGCCGCCTCGACCTCCTCCGTCACGGCATAGCCCAGCGGTCGCAGCACATCGGCCATGCGCTCGCTGTCATAGACGTTCATCTGACAGCCGTAGGTCTTGATGAACAGCCGCTTGGAGGGCGTGTTCTGCGCGGCCTCGGCTTTGGGAACCAGGGTCTCGGTCATGTCGGGCTTATGATCGCCCGCACCGGCGAGGACAAGACCGGGTTTCAGCCCGCATCCACGTCTTCGGGCGCCACGCGCGCGGCATGGCGTTTGAAGATGAGCCCTTCACGCTTGGACGGTTCGGCGCCGTCGATCGGGACGCCGTAAAGCTCCAGTTTGTGGCCGATCAGTTCGAACCCCAGCCGTTCGGCGATCTCGGACTTCAGCTTTTCGATCTCGGCGTCGAAGAATTCGATCACCTCGCCGGTCTTAGTGTCGATCAAGTGATCGTGATGGTCGTCGCCGGCCTCTTCATAGCGGCTGCGGCCGTCGCCGAAGTCGTGCTTCTCGACCACGCCCGCCTCTTCGAACAGGCGCACGGTGCGATAGACGGTGGCGATCGAAATATGCGGGTCGATCGAGGAGGCGCGGCGGTACAGCTCCTCCACATCGGGGTGGTCTTCCGCCGAGGAGAGCACCCGGGCGATCACCCGGCGCTGTTCGGTCATACGCATGCCGCGGTCGGCGCAGAGTTTTTCAATCCGGTCCATAGGCCTAGAATAGGGGCTCAGGCCGCTTCAGGGAAGCGGCGCCGTGTCCGGATTCATCGCAAGATCGCGTCCCAGCACCAGGGCGTCGGTTCGACCGCCGTCGGGCCGCGCATAATAGGCCTTGCGTCGCCCGATCGGGCGGAAGCCGGCGCGGTCGTAAAGGGCGCGGGCGGCCGCATTGTCCTCGGCCACCTCCAGAAACAGGCGCACGGCCCCGGCCTTGGCGGCGGCGACGGCCGCCTGACCGACCAGTCTCCCGCCTAGGCCGGCCCGCCGCGCCTCAGGCCGCACCGCCAGGGTCAGGATCTCGGCCTCATCCAGCACGACCCGGATCAGGATGAAGCCGTCCGGTTCGACCACCGCTAAGACGCCGGGCTGGGCCAGCAGGGCGGCGAACTCGTCCCGGCTCCAGGGCGCCGGAAAGGCTCGCGCATGCACGGCGGCCAAGGCGGCGGGATCGGGACGGATCATGGCGCGGTCTGGCGGGGCTGTCCCGGCAGACGGGTGGGCGGCGCCGCATCGGGCGCGCGCAGATACAGGGGCCGGGGCGGATGGGCGGCGGGATCGACTGACCGGGTCAGCCGAGCCAGGGCCGTCGGCGCGGGGGCGACGACGGGATCGGCCGAGGCCAGGCTCAGCTCAGGATAGGCTTCGCTCAGAAGACCGGCCCCGCTGCCGACCGCCTGAACCTTCGTCTCAAGAGCGGCGATGCGGTCTGCGGCCGCCTCCAGGGGCAGGGCCTCTTCCGGGCCGAGGGCCCGGCCGTCCGAGAAGAATTTGGCGTAGACCTGACCCCGCCGGGCGTCGATCAGGGCCGCGACCGGGACGCCCGCCGTCGCCAGGGGATCAGCCAGGGCGTCCAGCGTGGACACCCCCACGACCGGCCGCCCCAGGGCGGCGCCCAGACCCTGGGCGAAGGCCAGGCCCACTCTCAAACCAGTGAAGGAGCCCGGCCCGACCGTGACGCCGATCCGATCAAGACGATCGAAACCGCCCCCCGCCTCGGTCATGACGTCGCGCACCAGACCGCCCAGCCGTTCCTGGTGGCCCTTGGCCATCGGTTCGAACCGCACCGACAGGGGCCGGTCGTCCTCAAAAACCGCCGCCGTACAGGCGCCCAGCGCCGTATCAATGACCAAGAGTCTCATGCCGGCCTTCTAGAGGCTGACAGGCGGATGGGAAATCGCTTTGCGGCCTCAACCCGCCCTCGGCCGCCTCCCAGGCCGCGCGTCAGGCCGCGCGCGACAGGACCTCGACCAGCTGCGTCAGGGCCTGTCTTACGGAACGGTCCTCAATGGCGGCGAAGCCGGCGGCCATGGCCAGGCCTTCCGGCGTGGCGGCCAGGGTTCGCACGATCGAGAGGTCGGTCGGCTCGCCGGCCTCCGCCCGCGCCGGAAAAAAGGCGCTGATCGGCATGGACAGGGCGATCGCCAGATTGTGCAACCGGGCGGCCGATATCCGGTTCTGCCCGCCTTCGTACTTCTGCACCTGCTGGCAGCTGACCCCCACCATCTCGCCCAGCGCCGTCTGAGACAGCCCCAGGGCCTGACGCCGAGCGGCGATCCGCGCCCCCACATGCAGGTCCACAGCCTCGACTGAGCGGGCGTTCCGACGGGGAGCGGCGGGGCGGCTGTTCATGGCTCGAAGATGGCGCAACCTGTCCGGGTGTGCAACCTTTTCGTTTCATGGCTCGTGGCGCGCCGTGACGAGGCAGAGCTGCGCCACCCGGCTAGGGTCGATGACCTCCTTCCCTTGCAGACCGCCGACGCCCCGCACGTGCAGGCCGTCGGCGGCCGAGCGATCGAAAATGCGCGCCAGCCGCCGGCCGTCGGTCGTCAGGATTACGCAGCCCTGCCCCGGTCGCGGCTGACCCGGACGATACTCCAGAACGACGCCGCGATCGGCCCAGGGCGACAGGGCGTCGTCGGCCACCTCGAGCCGATGGGTCTGGGGAATGGACGCGCCGGAGAAGGCGCGACCCCGCGCTTCGAGACCGGCTGCAGGACCGGCCGGCGCCGCGTCCGGACCGCCGGCCGCCAGCAGAGCCAGGGCCTCGGGCGTGGAATCCAGGGCGCCGGTCAAACGCCTCTGGACATCCGGCCGAAACAGGCCCGGCCGACGACCGGCCTCGTACAGGCCCCAACCCTGGCTGGTCATCTCCAGTCGAGCGCCCGCCTCGGCCTGGGACAGGCCGCGTTGGCGACGCAGGGCGGCGAGGGCCTCGCCGAGACGGAGAACATGAGGATCAGGGACGAAGCGCGCCATCAGAAGTTAAAGATGGCGCCTCCTTGCACGTCTGGCGATAATTTAAAGCGGGATCGCCCTAGATCGTCTGCTCGACCCGCGTCACCTCAGGCACATAGTGGCGCATCATCTGTTCGACCCCCGCCTTCAGGGTGGCGGAGGACGACGGACAACCCGAACAGGCGCCGCGCATCCGCAAGGACAGGACGCCGGTCGCCTCGTCGAAGGAATCGAACAGGATGTCGCCGCCGTCCTGGGCCACCGCCGGGCGAATGCGGCTGTCCAACAGGGCCTTGATCTCGGCGACGATCTCGCTGTCGGCCTCGGCGTGCTGATCGACATCGGCGGCCTGGCCGCGCGTCAGGGGCGCGCCCGAGACGAAATGGTCCATGATGACGCCCAGGATCGGCGCCTTCATCTCCGACCAGTCCGGCCCGGAAACGCTGCGGACGACGGAAACATGATCGGCGCCGAACAGGACGGCCTCCACCCCTTCCAGCTCGAACAGGGCTTCGGCGAGCGGCGAGGCGGTCGCCTCGTCGATCGTCCGGTATTCCAGCGTGGCCGACGGCGAGACCTCCCGGCCGGGCAGGAACTTCAACGCATTGGGATTGGGCGTGGGCTCGGTCTGGATGAACATGGGCCGGAGATGCGCACGACGCCGACGGCTTGCAAGTCTTAAACGCTAACGCCGACGCAGGCTTCCCAGAACGCCGCGCAGCAGTTCGCGGGTCAGGGTCGATCCGGCCGTGCGCAGCACGGACTTGGTCAGGGCCTCCATCGGGGTCTGCCGATTGGATGTTCGCTTGCGCCGCGCCGGCGCCGGTCGGACATCGTCCCCGTCATGGTCCTGGGCGGCCCCTGCTCCCCCCTTGACCCGGCCTTGGGCCTTGAGATCCGCCTGGACCTCGGCCTCCCGTTCGACGGCGGCGTGGCGGGCGGCGAGCACTTCTTCAGCGGATTCGCGGTCCAGGACCGGCTCATACCGGCCCTGGACCGGGCTGGCGGCGATTACGGCGGCGCGTTCGGCCTCGGTCGCCGGCCCCAGCCGCGAGGCGGGCGGCCGGATCCTTGTGCGGGCCACGACCGTGGGCGCGCCCTTGTCGTCCAGAACCGACACCAGGGCCTCGCCGACCCCCAGGGCCTGGATGGCTTCGGCCGTGTCGAAGGCGGGGTTGGGGCGGAAACTCTGGGCCGCAGCCTTCAGCCCCTTCTGTTCGGACGGCGTATAGGCGCGCAGGGCGTGCTGGATGCGATTGCCCAGCTGCGCCAGGACGCTGTCGGGAATATCGGCCGGATTCTGGGTGACGAAATAGACGCCGACCCCCTTGGACCGGATCAGCCGCACCACCTGTTCGACCTTCTCCAGCAGGGCGCGCGGCGCGTCGTTGAACAACAGGTGGGCCTCGTCGAAGAAGAAGACCAGACGCGGCTTCTCCGGGTCCCCGACCTCCGGCAGCTGTTCGAACAGTTCCGACAGCAGCCACAGCAGGAAGGCCGCATACAGACGCGGACTGTTCATCAGCCGCGTGGAATCCAGCACATTGACCTGGCCCCGGCCGTCCAGGCCGACGCGGATGACGTCCTCCAGCTTCAAGGCCGGCTCGCCGAAGAAGGCCGCGCCCCCCTGCTGTTCCAGCTGAAGAATCGCCCGTTGAACGGCGGCGATCGAGGCTGGGGCGACATGGCCGACCTCGCGTCCGATCCGCTCGGCGTTCTCCCCGACATAGGCCAGAAGGCTGCGCAGATCGTCGATGTCCAACAGGAGCAGCCCCTCCTGATCGGCGACGTGGAAGACCACCGTCAGCACGCCCTCCTGGACCTCGTTCAGGTCCAGCATCCGCGCCATCAGCACCGGGCCGATCTCGGAGACCGTCGTGCGGATCGGATGGCCCTTTTGACCATAAAGATCCCAGAACACCGTGGGCGCGGCGGACGGGGTCAAGGCCAGGCCCATGTCGGCGGCGCGGGCCAGCAGCTTTTCGTTCGGCGTCCCGATCTGGGAAATCCCCGACAGGTCGCCCTTCACATCGGCGCAGAAGACCGGGACGCCCGCGTCCGAAAAGCCCTGGGCCAGGATCTGCAGCGTCACCGTCTTGCCGGTTCCCGTCGCCCCGGCGACCACGCCGTGGCGGTTCGCCCGATGGAACAGAAGGGCCTGGTCCTGGCCTTCGTCGGACTGGCCAAGGAAAAGACCGGCGGGGGTGTCGGACATCGAAAGGTCTCCAGAAGCGGGACGAAGGTCTAGCGCAGTCGCGAGCGGGTCGGAACCGCCGCCTTCAAGGCCGGTTGACGGCGTTCTTCGCCCCACCGACAAGGGTGGCCATGAAGAGCCCCATCACCATGCAGTCTTCGGCCGTCTCGCGAAACGCCCTGGTCTTGATCGCCACCGTCGCGGCCGGTGCGGCCCTCTACTGGCTGCGCGACATACTGACGCCCCTGGCCATGGCCGTTTTCCTGTTGATCATGATAGACGGGGTCAAGCGGTCCGTGGCGGCGCGCACTCCTTTGAACGACCGCTGGGCGGGGACAGCGGCCCTGCTGCTGGTGGTCCTGGCCTTCTTCGCCTCCATCGCCATCATCGTGAACGGCGCCGCCGGCTTCTTCGGCGAGGCGTCGGGCGTGTCGCAGAACATCGGGCCGCGCATCGACCAGATCATCCGCGACGTCTACGCCCTGATCCGGCTGAACAATCCCCCCACGGCCCAGGACCTGATCAACGGCGTCGATCTGCGCGGCTATCTGACCTCCGTGGCCTTTCAGGTGCAGGGCATCGCCTCGGGCGCCTTCTTCGTCCTGGTCTATCTCGGTTTTCTTCTGGCCTCGCAGATCGGCTTCCGGCGCAAGATCATCGCCATGTTCCCCCACCGGCATCAGCGCGACGAAGCGATCGCCGTGTTCAACCGCGTCCGCGGCGGGGTCGAGGGCTATCTGTGGGTCCAGACCGTGACCGGGGCCCTGATCTGCGCCGCCGCCTGGATATTGATGCGGGCCGTCGGGCTTCAGAACGCGGAGTTCTGGACCTTCGTCATCTTCATCGTCGGCTTCATCCCGGTTCTGGGCGGGGCTGTGGCGGGTCTGGCCCCGCCCCTGTTCGCCCTGGTGCAGTTCCCCAGCTATTGGCCGGCGCTGATCCTGCTGGTGGGGCTTCAGACCATTCTGTTCATCGTGGGCAATCTGGTCCAGCCGCGCATGCAGGGCGACAACCAGAACATCGACCCGGTGGTGGTCCTGCTGGCCCTGGCCTTCTGGGGCAAGCTGTGGGGCGTGGTCGGCATGTTCCTGTCGACCCCGCTGGCCGTGATGGCCATGGCGATCCTGGCCGAGTTCAAGGGTTCGCGCTGGATGGCCGTCCTGCTGTCGGGCGACGGCGAGCCCTATGCGGACGAACACAAGACGGCGCATCACAGGCGGGGCTCATTCTCCAAGGACGACGCTGACGAAGCCTGAGGCCGCCGTGCGGCGTCAGGCCGCAGAGAAACCTGTGACGCCGGCCTCTTGAAACCCGCCCCGGACCGCCCATCTCAGCCTCAACGCCGCGGCCATCCCCCCTCCGACCGCGGCCGAGCGAGGCCGACGCCCCTCCCCTCCCCATGCGTCGGTCCGCGCAGGCCGCCGAGTTCCCCCACTCGGCGGCCTTCTCGTTTGCGGCGCCGCACAACCCTTCCAACCTGAACGCTGTTCATGAGAATCTTCGCCCCTCAGGGGCTTCCCGAGCGATCAGTCCTGGCCTAGTCAGCGGTGTGGCGCTGCGTCGCGCCAGCCCCCAGCGGCCCCGGCCGCGTCGCCCGAGACTGGAAGTCCATGACCGCCCTCGATCCGCGCTCTGCAACGGTTCAGCCGATCACCCCGGCCCTGCTGGAAGCTTCATTCGCGCGGATTCTGGGAACCAGCCCGGGCGAGGCGGAGCGCTCCTTCCTGGCTCAGGCGCACGAGGACTACGCCGCCGACGAAACGCCGGAGCTGGACGGCGAGGATCTGGCCGCCCTGCTCGCCGCCTCCTGGCGCGCCGCCGGCGACTATCCGGCCGGCTCCCCGCCCCTGATCACCGTGGGGCCGTTGTCGGGCGCCGACGGCCAGGCCCTGGACTATGACCTGGTCCGCATCGTCCAGAACGACGCCCCCTTCCTGGTGGACAGCGTCATGGGCGTCCTGGCAGAGGCCGGGGTCTCTGTGCGCGCCCTCTTCCACCCCGTCGTCGCGCTGGACGGACGCCGACTGTCGGTCATCATCCTGGTCATCGATCCCGTGCCCCAGGAACGCCGCGACGCCCTGGGCGAGGGCCTGGCCCAGAGCCTGAGCGACGTCCACGCCGCGGTCGAGGACCACGAGGCGATGGCCGCCCTGATGCGCCAGGCCGTGCAGAGGTTGGAAACCACTCCGCCCGCGGTCGATCCGGCCATACTGGAAGAAAACATCGCCTTCCTGAAATGGCTGAAGAGCGATCATTTCGTCTTCCTGGGCGCACGCGACTACGACTATCCGCGCGGGGCCGACGGCGACTATGAGGCCGAGGCCCCCCTGAGCCAGTCGGGCGCCGGCCTGGGCATTCTGGCCGATCCGGAACGCACCGTTCTGCGCCGCGCCTCCGAACCGGCCGTCCTGACGCGCCAGATGCGCCGCCAGCTGGACTTCAGCGACCCCGTCACCGTGGCCAAGGCCAACGCCCGTTCGCGGGTCCACCGCCGCGCCTATATGGATTACGTCGGGGTCAAGCGGTACGGGCCGGACGGCAAGGCGACCGGCGAAACCCGGTTCGTGGGCCTGTTCACCTCCGAGGCCTATGACCGTCTGGCGACCGAGACCCCGCTGATCCGCCGCAAGGTGGCCAACGTCCTGTCGCGCGCCGACAAGGCGCCGGGCAGCCACAATGAAAAGCGGCTGAAGAACATCCTCGACAACTATCCGCGCGATGAGCTGTTCCAGATCAGCGAGGACGAGCTGCTGTCCATCGCCCTGGGCATTCTGCACCTCTACGACCGGCCGCGCATCCGCCTGTTCACGCGCCAGGATCCGTTCGACCGCTTCGTCTCGGTCCTGTGTTTCATTCCGCGCGAGAAGTTCGACGCCTCGGTGCGCGAACGGATCGGCCAGATCGTCGCCCGCGCCTGGGGCGGACGCGTCTCCGCCTGGTATCCTCAGCTTTCGGACGCGCCCCTGGTTCGGGTGCATTTCATCATCGGCGTGACGCCCGGCGAACATCCGGTTCCCGATGCAGCCCAGCTGGAACAGGATGTGGCCGAGGCCGGTCGCAGCTGGATCGAACGGTTCGAAGCCGCCCTGCGGCGGGCCGAGGTGGCCGATGTCGAGGTCGGCCCGCTCAGCGCACGCTGGGCTCGCGCCTTCGGGGCCGCCTATCGCGACCGCTATGACGCCGACGAGGCGGCGGTCGATCTGCGTGAAATGGATCGGCTGAACGCCACCGGCCAGGTCGGCGCCGGCGAGCCCGTGGCGGTCCGCGCCTTCCGCAATCTCGACGACAGCCCGCTTCAGTTCCGTTTCAAGCTTTATCGTCGCGGCCCCTCCGTCCCCCTGTCCGACGTCCTGCCGATCATGACGGACATGGGCCTGAAGACGCTGGAGGAATACGGCTATTCCATCCGGCCGATGGGCGAGGAAGAGATTCACGTCCATGAATTCCTGATGGAGGATCCGCGCGGCGAGGATCTGGTCTTCGCGGACGTCAAGGAGCCGTTCGAGCGCGCCTTCGCCGCCGTCTGGAGCGGCCTGACCGAGAGCGACGGCTTCAACCGACTGGTGATCGAACTTGGGATGGAATGGCGCGAGGCCGCCCTGATCCGCACCCTGGCCCGTTATCGTCAGCAGACGGGTCTGGACCCGTCCCAGGCCGTGCAGGAAGAGGCCCTGCGCGAATATCCCGAGGTGTCGCGCGCCCTGCTGGCCCTGTTCAAGGCCAAGTTCGAGCCGAACGGCGCCGCCGTGGAGACCCGCCAGGAGACCGTCGACGCCCTGACGGCCCAGATCACCGCCCTTCTCCAGGCGGTGAAGAGCCTGGACCACGACCGCGCCCTGCGTCGCATCGCCGCCCTGATCGGCGCGATCAAGCGCACCAACTACTTCCAGCAGGACGCTGACGGCCTGCCCAAGCGGCACATCTCGATCAAGATCGCCTCCAGCGAGCTGGAAGACCTGCCCCTGCCCAAGCCCTATCGCGAAATCTTCGTCTGGGCGCCGCACGTCGAGGGCGTGCACCTGCGCTTCGGCCCGGTCGCGCGCGGGGGCCTGCGCTGGTCGGACCGTCGCGACGACTTCCGCACCGAGGTCCTGGGCCTGGTCAAGGCGCAGCAGGTCAAGAACGCCGTCATCGTGCCGGTCGGCTCCAAGGGCGGCTTCTATCCGAAGCAACTGCCCCGCACGACCGACCGAGAGGCTGTTCAGGGCGAGGCCATCCGCGCCTATCGCACCTTCCTGTCGGGCCTTCTGGACATCACCGACAACATCGCCGCCGACGGCGCGGTGACCCGTCCGGCCCATGTGGTCGCCTGGGAGCAGGACGATCCCTATCTGGTCGTCGCGGCCGACAAGGGTACGGCGACCTTCTCGGACATCGCCAACGGCGTCTCGGCGTCCTACGGCTTCTGGCTGGGCGACGCCTTCGCCAGCGGCGGTTCGATCGGCTATGACCACAAGGCCATGGGCATCACCGCCCGCGGCGCCTGGGAGGCGGTGAAGCGCCACTTCCGCGAACTGGGCAAGGACATCCAGACCGAGCCTTTCACGATGGTCGGCGTCGGCGACATGTCCGGCGACGTCTTCGGCAACGGGGCCCTGCTGTCGAAGGCGACCAAGCTGGTCGCCGCCTTCGACCATCGCGACATCTTCATCGACCCGGATCCGAACCCCGAAGTCAGCTGGGCGGAGCGCAAACGCCTGTTCGACCTGCCGCGCTCGTCCTGGCAGGACTATGACAAGGGCCTGATCTCGGCCGGCGGCGGCGTCTTCTCCCGCTCGGCCAAGTCGATCCAGCTGACGCCTGAGATCAAGGCGGCCCTGGACATCGCCGAGGACCAGCTGGACCCGGTCAGCCTGATCCGCGCCATACTGAAGGCGCCGGCCGAGCTGCTGTATCTGGGCGGGATCGGCACCTATGTGAAGTCCGCCGCCGAGACCGACGCCCAGGTGGGGGACAAGGGCACCGACCCCCTGCGGATCAACGCCGACGAACTCAGGGTCAAGGTGGTGGGCGAGGGGGCCAATCTGGGCTTCACCCAGGCCGGGCGGATCGTCTTCGGTCAGAACGGCGGGCGCATCAACACCGACGCCATCGACAATTCGGCGGGCGTGGACACCTCAGACCACGAGGTCAACATCAAGATCCTGGTCGGCTCGGCCGTGACCAACGGCGTCCTTCCGGCCGAGGAGCGGACCCCGCTGCTCGCCTCCATGACCGAAGAGGTTGGGCGCAAGGTTCTGGCCCACAACTACGACCAGACCCTGGCCCTGACCCTGCAACAGGCGGAAGGGGCCGGCGCCCTGGACGCCCAGCAGCGGTTCATGCAGAGCCTGTCGGCGCGCGGCAAGCTGGACCGCAAGGTCGAGGGCCTGCCCTCCGACGCCCGCATCAAGGAGATGATGGCCTCGGGGATTCCTCTGGCGCGGCCCGAGCTGGCGGTCCTGACCGCCTACGCCAAGCTGGAACTGTCCGAAGAGATCGTCGCCTCCCGCGCGCCCGAGGATCCCTTCTTCGAGCAGATTCTGGTGCGCTACTTCCCCGACGCCCTGGCCCGTTTCGAACCGCAGATGAAGAGCCACCGCCTGCGGCGCGAGATCATCGCCACGGTCCTGTCGAACGAAGTGGTCAATATGTGCGGCCCGACCTTCCCCGACCGCCTGCGCGGCTCGGCGGAATGCGACACCACCGCCCTGATCATCGCCTTCGAGGCGGCGCGGCGCATCTTCCGACTGGATGAGGCCTGGGACGCCGTCTCGAACCTGGATCTCAAGATTTCCGCCGAGGCGCAGACGGCCCTCTATCGTGAGATCGCCGTGGTCCTGCGCCGCCAGACCTTCTGGCTGGCGCGCCGCGCCAAGAACGGCGCTTCGGTCCAGGCGCTGATCGACCGCTATCGCCCCGTCGCCGACGCGCTCCAGGCCGAGGGCGCGCCGGTCCTGTCCCGTTTCGAACAGGGACGATTGGACGAACGGGTCAAGACCTTCGCCGACCACGGGGCGCCGGAGGATCTGACCCGGCGGATCGGCGTGATGCGGCCCCTGGTCGCCGCCGCCGACATCGGCGACATCGCTCAGGAGACGGGCTGGCCGGTCGCCGCCATGGCCCGGCTCTACCACCAGGTGGGCGCCGCCTTCGATTTCGACCGGCTGCGCGCGGCCGCCGGCTCGATCCCGTCGGTCGATCATTTCGATCGCCTGGCCGTTCGCCGCCTGATCGAGGATCTGATGACCGAACAGGCGACGCTGACGCGCGCCGTGGCGCGGGCGTCGGACGCTTCGGTGGGGATCAGCGAAGACGCCGCCGAAGGGGCCGTCGACGCCTGGATCGGCTCGAAACTGGCGGTGGTCGAGGGGGTTCGCGCCTCGGTGGACGAGATCGAACAGTCGGGCGCAGGCTGGACCTTCGCCAAGCTGACGATCGCCAACGCCACCATTCGCGACCTGGCCTCTGCGGCCGGCAAGGGCTGAACCGGCTGCGGCCGAGACTTGACGAGGGGGCCGCATCCCGGCCTCCTCCGTCAGGGAAAACCGGCTGGGGAGGCCGTCATGCCGAGAAAATTCCTGGTCGTCGTCGACGACAGTCCTGAGTTCGAAGCCGCCCTGCGCTTCGCCTGCCGGCGGGCCAAGTCCACCGGCGGGCGGGTGGTGATGCTGCGTGTCCTGGCCTCGCACAGCGACGCCCACTGGTCCGGCGCGCGCGAGGAGATCGAGCGGCAGCAGCGCGAAGAGGCCGAGGCCCTGCTGAACCGGCTGGGCGAGGAGGCGATGGAGCGGTCGGGCGCGCCGCCGGTCTTCCTGATCGAGAAGGGCGAGCCCCAGGCGGCGATCAAGAAGGTCGTGGGCGACGATCCGGACATCAAGATCCTGGTCCTGGCGGCGGGATCGGGCTCGCGCGGACCTGGCCCCCTGGTCTCCGCCATATTGAAACAGGGCGCCCATGTGGGGGGCCGCAAACTGCCCGTCACCATCGTCCCCGGCGAACTGACCGAGGCGGAGATCGAGGACCTAGCCTAGCGCCAATCTAGGAGAGGCGCCTCGGGCGTTGAAGACTCTATTCGATTGAGTGTCGGTCTTCCTTCCCGCGTCAGCGGAAGGGAAAACGTCTGGCGGCGTAACGCCGATTGAGGGTGGGTTCATCACAACGGGCACGACGAGGTCACGGCGAACACGGCGGGTTCCGATGGCGTCGTGACCGCTGTGAATCCGCCGTGATCGCTGTGATGAACCCAGTCGCCGCATCAAGGCCCTCTGACGCGGGAAGAGCGGCCTGACCGCAGTAGGCTGAATGTCGATTGAACCTGGAGCCTGATCGGCGCGATGTCCGCCTCAAGGCCGCACCAATTCAGAGACTTGCAGATCCGATCGAGGATCTGCCCGGCGCCCCTTCAGCCGCGCCTATAATGGCGCCCCGGTCTTTGACATCGCCAAGAGGGCAGAGCGCGTCAGACACCGGACAGTCCGGTCGGTGTCCGACAGTTTCTTCATGGAAATCAAAGGCCGTCGGACAGATCGGACACATCGGACACCTTTTTTTCGACCCGACGGACCGCCCAGGCCGAAGCGCGGCGTTCTCAGCCCTTGGGGATCAGCCGCCACATATGCAGGGGATGGCGCACCGTCCCGGCCTCGGCGCCGGCGGCGTCTCCACGGCCCATATAGAGGTCGGCCCGCACCGGGCCGCGAATGGCCGACCCCGTATCCAGGGCCATGGCCAGACCGCGATAGGAGGTCGTGGCGCCGCGCAGATTTCCGCCGTCCGCCTCCAGCCAAACCAGGTCCCCGTAGCGCCACTGGGACGGATCGACCGCCACCGCCCGGCGCTCGATCAGGGGCAGGCCCGCCGCCCCGGCGGGATGGCCGTCGTCGTCGGGGTCCAGCCGGAAGAAGATGTAGCGGGGGTTCAGGGCCATGACGGCCTGGGCCTCGGGCCCGCGATGGTCGGCCAGCCAGGCGCGGATCGCCTCTCCGGACGTGCCGTTCTCCGGCAGCAGGCCTTGGCGCGCCATCGGCCGGGCGATGCCGACGAAGGGACGGCCGTTGTCGCCGGCGTAGGCGGCGCGGGCGCGGGTTCCGTCCTCGAAGGTCAGATAGCCGGAGCCCTGGATCTGGAGGAAGAAGAGGTCCTCGGCCCGCATCCAGGCCAGGGCCTGGTCGGGGCGGGCGTCGGCTTCGATGGCCGCCCGGTCGCCGGCGGCGCGGGGATCGGCCGGCTTGGGCAGGACGGGCGCCGAAAACTCCGCGTCCGGGGCGCGGCGGGCCGAATATTCCGGAGCGAAATAGGCGGTCAAAAGGCCGGGACGCCCGTCTGAGGTCTGAGCCGGGACCGCGCTGAAACGGGCTTCGAAAAAGGCCCGCGCGTCGGACGGAGTGACGGGAGCGGCCGCCATGGCCTGAGCGCGGCTGCAGACGGCGCGGCCGGCCGCATCCCGCGCGGCGGCGCAGCCGCCGACATAGGCGCGAAAGGCCGCCAGATGATCCTCGTCGTTCCAGCCGGGCAGCACCGCCGGGCTGACGCCCTCGGCGGGGCTGGGCGCGGGCAGATAGGGGCGGGGACCCGCCTCAGTCTCCGAGGGCCGGGACGCCGGCGGCGTCTGAGGAAGAGGCGGGGTGATCGCCGGGCCCGTGGAGCAGGCGGCGACCGCCAGCAGGGGCCACAGACGCGCCGTCCGCCGGCCGAGCCGGCGCGAGGCCGACATCAGGCGCTGGCCGGCTCGACGCGGGCCAGGACCCAGTTCGGATCGGCGGCGCCCAGGCTGCGTTCGAAGGTCCAATGTTCGGCGGTACGGCGTTCCTCGACCAGGGGCTCGCCGGTCACGGAATCGGCGGTCTCGCCCGAGGCCTTGGTCACGCGGCTGCGCAGTTCGGCCAGGAAACGGACCTTGGCCACGGCCTTGTCGCCCTGGACCGTGGCGCCCTCCAGATCGGCGCGGGGCGGGAATAGTAATTCGACCGTCTCCGTCTCGCCCCGGGTTTCCCGCGCCGCGATGCCGGCCTCGAACGAGGCCATGACGGTCGGCGTCAGAAGGGGCTTCAAGGCGGCGCGATCGCCGGCGGCGTAGCCGCGCACGATGGTCTCATACGCTTGACGCGCCCCTTCCAGGAACCGGTGCGGATCGAAGGCGGGATCGCGCGCCTTCAAACCCGCGATCGACGCCAGAAGGGCGGCGTCCAGGGCCGGCGTCTTCGAGGCCTCGGGGGCAGTCGGGCTGGGCGTGGCCAAGGTCTTGGCGTCCTCCTGCGGCTGACGCCCTACCTTCTTGCCCAGCACATTGTAGAGCTGGAACAGGACGAAGGCCGCGATGACGGCGAAGATCACGATCTGGAACTGGACCGGCAAGGGGACTTCCTGAATGTCGGCGCGCGAAGGAGAAGGCGCGAGGGAGACGATTAGGGGCTGATATAGGAGGAAGCAAGGCGCGGCGCGCCCCCCGGCGCAGGTGCGACATTGCGGCCGGCCGCCCCGACGTGTTAGTCGCGGCGCCTTATTCCGGCCCTATCGGCCCTTTTTCGCAATCGAACACGCCCATGACCGACGCCGCTCCGCCCGCCGACACCCCCGCACCGGCCCAGCCTCAGCAGGGTCAACCCGCAGGCCCCGGCTTCCGCATCCTGGCCCAGTATGTGCGGGACTTTTCGTTCGAAAACCCGCGCGCCCCGGAATCCCTGCGTATCGACGGCAAGCCGGCGATCGACCTGGGCGTCGAAATGTCGGCCCAAGGCCGCCCCGACGGTCTGTTCGAACTGGACCTGAAGCTGTCGGTCAAGGCGACCCACGAGAACCAGGCCGTCTTCCACGTCGAACTGGTCTATGGCGGTCTGTTCCAGCTGGCGAACGTCCAGGAGCAGGACATTGAGCCCTTGCTGCTGATCGAATGCCCCCGTTATCTCTTCCCGTTCGCCCGCGAAATCATCGCCCGCGCCACGGCCGACGGCGGCTTCTATCCGCCCTTCATGCTGGACCCGATCGACTTCGCCGCCATCTATATCGCGCGCCAGCAGCAGATCGCCCAGCAGCCGATCGAGACCGGCCAGGCTTAAGCCGAGCGAACCTCTATAAGGGAAGGGCGGTCCGCAGGCGGGCCGCCCTTTTTGCTGAGACGCGACGGACGGACGGGGATCAGGCCGCCGCGGCCTCTTCGATCCCCACGCCGTAGGCGCTCCACAGGGACCTATCCTTCAGAACCTCGGCCAGGAAGGCGACATGGGCGGCCTGTTCTTCCGGCGTCGAGCGCGGCGCCAGAGGCCGGGGACGCGGGCCGTAGGCCGCCGCTTGCACGACGGAAGGCGCGCCGCGCCCCGCCGCCGGGGTCGACGACAGGTCCAGCACCCGCTCCTTGCCGCCGCGCAGCTCCAGATAGACCTCGGCCAGCAGACGGGCGTCGATCAGGGCGCCGTGCAGGGTCCGCTCGACCAGGGACACCTTGAAGCGCTTGCACAGGGCGTCCAGCGAGTTGGGCATGCCCGGGAACCGGGTCTGGGCCAGTTTCAGGGTGTCGATCCACCGCGCCTCGCCGGTGATCGGACGGCCGCAGCGCGCATATTCGAAGTCGATGAAGTTCCGGTCGAAGGCCGCATTGTGGGCGATCATCGGGGCGTCGCCGATGAATTCGATCAGATCGTCGACGATCTCGTGGAATTTGGGGGCGTCCTTGACCTTCTCGTCAGTGATGCCGTGGACGCGGATCGCGTCTGGCGGGATCAGCCGCTCGGGATTGACGAACCGGTGGAAGGTGCGGCCCGTCGGCAGCAGGTCCAGCAGTTCGATACAGCCGACCTCGATCAGCCGGTCGCCCGTCTTGGGGTCGAAGCCGGTGGTTTCGGTGTCCAGAACGATCTCGCGCGCCATCGCACCTTAATGGCCTCGTTCGTCAGACGGTGAAAGAGCCCCCGCGCGGCGACGGGGAGATATCCACGCCGGATCCAGCACAGTCTGAACCACAGCGGCGACCTCGGCTCGGGCAGGCTCCAGGCCGTGGCCGGTGTCGATAACGAAGTCGGCGCGGGCGCGTTTTTCCGCGTCGGGCAGCTGGCGGGCCAGAACGGCCTCGAACCGGTCGCGGGTCATGCCGGGGCGGGCCAGAACCCGTTCGGCCTGGACCTCCGGATCGGCGGTGACCACGACCACGGCGTCGACATGGGCGTCGCCGCCGGTTTCGAACAGGAGAGGAATGTCCAGGACCGCCAGCCTTACCCCCATGGCCCTGGCCGCCGCCAGATCGCCCGCCCGGCCCTGGGCCACCAGGGGATGGACGATGGCTTCCAGCCGCCGGAAGGCGGTTTCGTCCCGCCCCAGGGCCTCGGCCAGGCGGACGCGGTCCACGGCGCCGTCCACGACCACGCCGGGAAAGGCCGCGCCGACCGGCTCGACCGCAGCTCCGCCCTGCGCATAGAGGCGGTGCACGGCGTCATCGGCGTTCCAGACCACGGCGCCCAGGTCGGCGAACATGGCGGTCGTCGTCGACTTGCCCATGCCGATGGAGCCCGTCAGGCCGAGCAGGATCATGCCGTCTGATCCATATGGGCGGTCAGCAGGGCGCGCAGATCCAGCGGCGGGGGCGGTCGGCGGAACAGGGCCCGGAACGAGGGCGCCGCCTGGCCGATCAGCATGGCCAGGCCGTCGACCGTCGGCAGGCCCCGCACCCGCGCCGCCGCCAGGAAGGGGGTGGTCAGGGGCTTGTAGGTCATGTCCATCATCACCGTGCCGGGGGCGACGGCGTCGAAATCGAAATCCGGCTGGACGCTGAGGGCGTTGATGACCAGGGCGGCGCCGTCCAGGGCCTCAGACGCGGCCATGACGCGGACCGAGGCGCCGAGATCGGCCGCCAGGGCCTCGGCCCGGTCGCGCGAGCGGTTGACGATCCGAACCTCGGCGCCCGCCTCGACCAGGGCGCCGGCGCCGGCCCGCGCCGCGCCGCCCGCGCCCAGGAGGACGACCGGACGGCCCTTCAGCGCCAGATCCGGCGCCTGCTCCTTCAGCCCCAGCATCAGGCCGACGCCGTCCGAACTGTCGGCCGAGACCCGGCCGGCGTCGAAGGTCAGGATGTTGGCGGAGGCGGTCAGCCGGGCCGCCCCCGTGGCCTGGTCGGCCAGGGCGAAGGCCTGTTCCTTGAACGGGGCGGTGACGTTCAGGCCCTGGATCAGACCGGCCCGGCCGGCGGCGACCAGGGCCTCGAACCCCGCCGCATCGGCGGGGGCGAAGGGGACATAGGCGCCGTCGATGTTCCCGGCCGCCAGCCAGGCGTTGTGGATGACGGGGCTCAGGGAATGGGCCACCGGATTGCCGGCGATCCCGGCGACCAGGGCGGCGCCGGTAATGCGATGACGGCTCATGCGGACAGGACCTCGACGCGACGCAGCTCGGTCAGGACCGGCCACAGGGGC
The DNA here is from genome assembly GCF_058801445.1 of Brevundimonas sp. GW822-FHT03E11. NCBI lineage: Bacteria > Pseudomonadati > Pseudomonadota > Alphaproteobacteria > Caulobacterales > Caulobacteraceae > Brevundimonas > Brevundimonas sp. GW822-FHT03E11. Next base: position 410,533 of record NZ_JBXANG010000002.1, read on the forward strand.
AGGCCCAGAACGGTGAAATAGTCGCCGTCCACCGCCTCGAACAGCTGGGCGCCCAGTCCCTCCAGCCGGTAGGAGCCGACACAGGCCAGCAGGGCCTCGCCCTCTGCGGCCAGATAGGCGTCCAGAAAGGCGTCGGAGAAGTCGCGCATCCGCATCTCGACCGTGTCCACGCCCGACCAGACGATCTCGCCCTTTATCGCCAGGGCGGCGCCGGAATGGAGATGGTGGGTGCGACCACGCATCGATTCCAGCCGCGCGCGGGCGGCCTCGAGCGATTGGGCCTTGGAGACCAGCCCCCCGTCGAAGGCCAGGGTCTGGTCCGAGCCGAGAACCCAGGCGGTCGGATCGTCGCGCGAGACCGCCAGGGCCTTGGCTTCAGCCAGACGCACCGCGAGGGCGGCCGGGTCCAGATCGGTCGAGGCGGCCTTGATCGCCGCCTCGTCCACATCGGCGATGCGGATGTCGAAAGGCACGCCGGCATTTTCCAGCAAGGCGCGGCGGGCGGCGCTCTTGGACGCCAGAATCAGGGTTTCGGCCATCACCAGCTGGTTCCGATCTTATGGGTGCGGTGCTCGCTCAGCAGATTGGTGATGGCGGCCGCCGTCTCCTCCACCGAACGCCGGGTGACGTCGATCGTGGGCCAGCCCCGCCGAGCGAAGGCGCGCTTGGCCTTGATCGTCTCCTCTCGAACCGCGTCCTGGTCCGTATAGCTGGACGACTGGTTGGCGTTCAGGTTTTCGATCCGGTTGCGGCGGATCTGGACCAGGCGGTCGGGCGAGACGGTCAGGCCGATGACCAGGGGATTCTTCAACTGGGTCAAGCGCTCGCCGTCTTCCTGGCCCGGCACCAGGGGCACATTGGCCGCGCGGATGCCGCGATGGGCCAGATAGATGCAGGTCGGAGTCTTGGACGTTCGGCTGACGCCGCACAGCACGACGTCCGCGCCCTCCAACTGCTCCAGGGTGCCCTGACCGTCGTCATAGGCCATGGCGAAATCGAGCGCGGCGATCCGATTGAAATAGTCGTGATCCAGTGCATGCTGGGCCCCTACGCGGGTCGAGAGGGCCGCCGCGCCGAGATAGCGGGACATGGCGCCGACGAGGGGGTCAAGGGCGCCGATCTGGGGCATTTCCAGCCGGCGACATCCCTCCTCCAACTGTTCGCGCAGCTGGCGGTCGACCAGGGTATGCAGCACCACCCCCGGCGCGGCCTCCACCTCCTGCAGAACACGGTCCATCTGCTTTTCCGAGCGGACCAGGGCGTAGATGTGTTCGATCGGAATGACGCCGTCGAACCGCGCCGTCACCGCCTTGGCCATCGCGTTCAGGGTCTCGCCGGTCGAGTCCGACACCAGATGCACGTGAAAATAGGTGGCCAGGCGGGCAGGGCCGGGGCGGGCGGCGGCGGGTCGCGCAGGACTCATTCGGGGATCGTCTCTCTGTTGAAGGACGGGTCGCGCCCTGGGGATGGCTGGGGACCGTCCGGGCGCTTCTCTCCTTAGACCCAGACGGCGACGGCGGCGAGCGGGGATGAAGGTGGACGACGAAAACCCTCCGGCCCCGGTTCATCCCAAGGCGGAAAACCGTTTTCCGCCTCTTTGTGGAAAATCCTAATGAAGGGTTAACGCCGGTTTACCTCGTTCACAGGCCGAACGCCCCGCAAAGCCTTTGCCGTTAAGGTTTCATTAGGGATTGTCCACCGGCCGTATAATCCTGTTCCGCATCCCCGACGGCGTCTGGAGGCGGGTGGATATCCGCTTTTGTTCCGCCACAGCCGCCGCATTCATCCCCGCCGTTCCACCGCCCTACCTGCCACTACGAATCTTTTAATTCTTAACTTGATTAGGGATTGAGAGCGGGGGGCTGTGACCTTAATCGTCCGGCATGACCGATCCGACCCAGAACGCCGTTCAGACGCCCCAAGAGGCGCCGGTGATGATTCGGGCTCTCCGAGGAGAGACGCTGGATCGACCGCCGGTCTGGTTCATGCGTCAGGCGGGACGGTATCTGCCCGAATATCGCCGGCTGAGGGCCGAGGCGCCGGATTTTATCAGTTTTTGCCTGAACCCGGAGATGGCCGCTGAGGCGACGCTCCAGCCGATGCGTCGGTTCGGCTTCGATGCGGCCATCGTATTCGCCGACATCCTGCTGATCCCCCAGGCCCTGGGTCAGGACGTGTGGTTCGAGGCGGGGGAGGGACCGCGTCTGGGCGCCATGCCCATTCCGGGGCGGATGATGGAGTTGGCCGCCGGGGCGGGCGAGCATCTGTCCGCCGTGGGCGAAACCCTGTCGATCGTGCGCGCGGCGCTCGAGCCGGAGCGGGCCCTGATCGGTTTCGCCGGCGCGCCCTGGACCGTGGCCACCTATATGCTGGACGGCGAAGCCCGGACCATCGGCAAGGGCGAGCGGGCGGCGGCGCGGACCTACGCCTATGCCGATCCCAGGCGGGTGGATGAGACACTGGAGGTACTGGTCGAGGCGACGGCCCGGTATCTGAAGATGCAGGCCGACTCCGGCGCCCAGGTGCTGAAGATCTTCGAGAGCTGGGCTGAGGGCCTGCCCGACGATCTGTTCGAAAGGCTGGTCCTGAATCCCCACCAGGCGCTTGTGAAGCGCACGCGGGAGTTGGGCGTCACCGTGCCCCTGATCGGTTTCCCGCGGGGCTCTGCAGCCCTGGCGGAGCGGTATGCCCAGGCGGTCGAGGTCGATGCGGTCGCCCTGGACACCGCCTGTCCGCTGGAAGTCGGCGGACGGGTGCAGCAGATCAAGCCGATCCAGGGCGCGCTGGACCCCCTGCTGCTGCGCGCCGGGGGCGAACTGTTGGACCGCCGGGTGGATCAGCTGATGGAGGCCTGGGGCCAGGGGCCGTGGGTGTTCAACCTGGGTCATGGCATATTGCCCGACGTGCCCATCGACCATGTCGAACGGGTTCTGAAAAGGATCGGCGCCCAATGACCCAAACCCTGCCGGGCCGCCGCATCGCGGTGGTGCTGTTCAATCTGGGCGGACCCGACGATCAGGCTTCGGTGAAGCCCTTCCTGTTCAACCTGTTCAATGATCCGGCCATCATCGGCCTGCCGGGGATCGTGCGCACGCCCTTGGCGAAGCTGATCGCCAGCCGGCGCGAGGCGAGCGCCCAGGCCAACTACGCCTTGATGGGAGGCGGGTCGCCCCTGCTGCCTGGAACCCGGCTGCAGGCTGAGGCCCTGGAGGCGGTGCTGAACGCCCGGTTGGCCGGGGACGAGGTCCGGGTCTTTATCGCCATGCGCTACTGGCGGCCGCTGACCGATCAGACGGCGGTCGAGGTGGCGGCCTTCGCGCCCGACGAGGTGGTGCTGCTGCCCCTCTATCCGCAGTTCTCGACGACGACGACCCAGTCCTCGCTGAAGATCTGGAACGAGACCTATGCCGGGTCGGGCGTCAGCCGGACGGTCTGCTGTTATCCTCGCGCCGACGGCTGGGTCGAGGCCCAGGCCCAGGCGATCGCATCCAAACTGGATGAGGCGGGCGACGGACCGGTGCGGGTGCTGTTCTCGGCCCACGGCATCCCGGAGAAGTTGGTCAGCGGCAAGGGCGACCCCTATCAGGAACAGGTCGAGACGACGGTCGCCGCCGTGGTCGCCGCCATCGAGCGCGGCCGGGGCCCCATCGACCATGCCCTCTGCTACCAGAGCCGCGTCGGACCGATGAAATGGCTGGGGCCGTCCACGCCTGAGGCGATCGAACAGGCCGGCCGCGACGGGGTCGGGGTGGTCATCACCCCCATCGCCTTCGTCTCCGAACACATCGAGACCCTGGTCGAGCTGGACATCGAATACGGCGAACTGGCCCATGATAAGGGGGTCAGGCCCTATCTGCGCGCGCCGGCGGTCGGCACTGCGCCCGTGTTCATCGAGGCCCTGGCGGAGGCGACGATCGATGCCTTGGGCCGCACGGGGGTGGCCCCCTTCGGTTCGGGCTGTCGGGCGGGCTGGAGGGCCTGTCCCTGTCGTAACCAAAGGAGTGCGGCATGAACCTGTATGATCTGGCGCGCGGCCTGCACATACTGGCGGTGATCGCCTGGATGGCCGGCCTGCTGTTCCTGCCGCGGCTCTATGCCTATGACGTCGAGCAGAACGCCAAGCCCGAGCCCCTGAGGGGCGAGATGCAGGCCCTGCTGAGGCTGTGGCAGACGCGGCTGCTGCGGATCATCCTGAACCCGGCCATGATCCTGGCCTGGGGGTTCGGCCTGTGGCTGATCCATATCGACGTCTCGGCGCGGGGGGCCGCCTTCTTGGCTGAACCGTGGATGGTCGCCAAACTGATCGGCGTCCTGCTGCTGAGCGGTTGGCACGGTTTCCTGGCGGCCCAGCGCAAGAAGATCGCGGCGGGGACGTCGAAATATTCCGGCAAGTTCTGGCGGATGACGAACGAGGTCCCGTTCGTCCTGGCCATCATCATGGTGCTGTCGGTCACCACGGAGTGGACGTTCGGGTGAGCGGCTCCGCTTGACCTGACCTCTCGCCTGTGGTTCCGCTGGTGGTGAACCGTTCGGTCCGTCCAGCGGTCCCTCTCTTTTCGCGACGCCCGCCGGTTCGACCAGCGGGAGACCGTCGTGCCCCCCTTCGGCCGAAAGGCCAGATATTTCCAGAGACCTGACGCCGTGCGGTTCCGTGCGCGCGTCCGCGAGCCTGTATCATGACCGACGTCACCGACACTCCCGAGACCGAAATCGAGGCCGAAGCCCCGACCCATCACGGCGCCGCGCATGAGGCCGGCGAGGCGGCGGGCGCAGACTCGGGCGTGGACACTACGGCGGACGAGGATGAGGACGGCGAGCCCGTGGTGCCGAACGGCCGGATCACCCTGGCCGATTTGAATGAGAAGACCCCGGCCGACCTGGTCGCCTTCGCCGAACAGCTGGAGGTCGAGAACGCCTCCAACCTGCGCAAACAGGATCTGCTCTTCGCCATCCTGAAGGCCCTGGCTGAGGAAGAGGTCGAGATCATCGCCGACGGCGTGTTGGAAATCCTTCCCGACGGGTTCGGCTTCCTGCGCAGCCCGGACGCCAACTATCTGCCCGGCCCGGACGACGTCTATGTGTCGCCGTCCCAGATCCGCCGCTTCGGCCTGCGCTCGGGCGATACGGTCCACGGCGCCGTGCGGGCGCCGCGCGAGGGCGAGCGCTATTTCGCCCTGCTGAAGGTCGACACCATCAATCTCGAAGACCCTGAGATGGTGAAGACCAAGGTTCTGTTCGACAACCTGACGCCCCTCTATCCGGAGGAGCGGCTGCACATGGAAATCCAGGATCCGACCCTGAAGGACCGTTCGGGTCGGGTCATCGACATCGTCGCCCCCCTGGGCAAGGGCCAGCGCTGCCTGATCGTGGCGCCGCCAAGGGTCGGCAAGACGGTGATGCTGCAGAACATCGCCAAGTCGATCGAGCGGAACCACCCGGAGGTCTTCCTGATCGTCCTGCTGATCGACGAACGGCCGGAAGAGGTCACGGACATGCAGAGGACGGTGAAGGGCGAGGTCGTGGCCTCCACCTTCGACGAGCCGGCCACGCGCCACGTCGCCGTCGCCGAGATGGTGATCGAAAAGGCCAAGCGCCTGGTCGAGCACAAGAAGGACGTGGTGATCCTGCTGGACTCCATCACCCGCCTGGGCCGGGCTTACAACGCCACCGTCCCGTCGTCGGGCAAGGTTCTGACCGGGGGCGTGGACGCCAACGCCCTGCAACGGCCCAAGCGCTTCTTCGGCGCGGCGCGGAATGTGGAGCAGGGCGGGTCTCTGACCATCATCGCCACGGCCCTGATCGACACCGGCAGCCGGATGGACGAGGTGATCTTCGAAGAGTTCAAGGGCACCGGCAACTCGGAAATCGTTCTGGACCGCAAGGTGGCCGACAAGCGCATCTTCCCCGCCATCGACGTGCTGAAGTCCGGCACCCGCAAGGAAGACCTGATCACGCCGAAGGACCAGCTGGCCAAGACCTATGTGCTGCGCCGCATTCTGAATCCGATGGGTCCGCAGGACGCGATCGAATTCCTGCTCGACAAGCTGCGTCAGTCGAAGAACAACGCGGACTTCTTCCAGTCGATGAACACCTGATCCGTCATCTGATGGTTTCACGTGAAACAGTAGGCATGGCGGCATGAAGGTTCAAATCGAGATCGATTGCACTCCGGCGGAGGCGCGCGCCTTTCTGGGGCTGCCTGACGTCGCCCCGCTGAACGAAGCCATGGTGGCCGAGATGACCAAGCGGATGGAAGCCAATGTCGCCGCCATGCAACCGGACGAACTGCTGAAGACCTGGACCAGTTTCGGCCTTCAGGCGCAGGATCAGTTTCGGCGGTTGATGGAAGCGGCGGTGAAGTGAGCCATAGGCTTCTCGCAGTTGGAGAAGCCCCTGAGACCATGACCCAGGACACCATCTTCGCCCTCGCCACTCCGCCGGGCCGAGGCGCCATCGCCGTCTTGCGTCTTTCGGGGCCGTCCGTCGCGCCGACGCTGACAGCCCTGGGCGCGGGGGGGCTGAAGCCGCGGCTGGCCTCGGTCCGGGAGCTGAATCATGATGGCGTCGCCATTGATCAGGCCCTGGTCCTTCGGTTCGTCGGACCCCATTCCTATACGGGCGAGGACGCAGCCGAACTTCATCTGCACGGCGGCCGGGCGGTGGTCGAAGCGGCCAGTCGCGCTCTGATCGCCTTGGGACTGCGGCCCGCCGAGCCGGGTGAGTTCACCCGCCGCGCCTTTCAAAACGGCCGGATGGATCTGGCCCAGGCGGAGGCGGTGGCCGATCTGATTGATGCGGAGACGGCGGCCCAGGCGAGACAGGCTCTGGGTCAGCTGGACGGGAAGCTCAGCGAGACCTACGCCGGTTTCCGTCGCGACCTGCTGAAGGCCCTGGCCCTGGTCGAGGCCGAGATCGACTTTCCCGACGAGGAGGTGCCGGACAATCTGGCGCGGACGGCGGGGCCTGTGCTCGAGCAGCTGGCGCGCGATCTGCACCGCGCCGTCGAGGACGGGGCGCGAGGAGAGCGCGTTCGGGACGGCTATCGCATCGTGCTGATCGGTGAGACCAACGCCGGTAAGTCGTCGCTGTTCAACGCCCTGATCCAGCGCGAGGCGGCGATCGTCACGCCGATCGCCGGGACGACGCGCGATGTTCTGGACGCCGAACTGGTGATCGGCGGCTATGCCGTCACCCTGTCGGACACCGCTGGATTAAGAGACAGCGACGACCCGGTAGAGGCGGAAGGGGTTCGACGCGCGCGGGCGCGCGCAGAGGGGGCGGATCTGAGGCTATGGGTTCGAGCGCCCGGCGATGTGGAAGGCGTGGCGGCGGACTATGTTCGGTCGGGTGATCTGATCGTGGCCAATAAGAGCGACCTGGGATCGGCCGATATCCGCTCCCAAGGCTGGGATCAGATCGCCGTAAGCAGTCATACCGGCGCGGGCCTGAGTGAGCTTCATGACTGGATCGCCGCGCGATTGGAGCGGGATCTGTCGGGGGCGGACTTCCCGGCGATCACGCGCGAACGTCATCGGCTGCGGCTGAGCGAGGCTCTGGCGGACGTACGGACGGGCCTGGCTGCGCTGGAGGTCTCTCCCGAAATGGCGGGCGACGATCTGCGCCGCGCCGCTCAAGCCCTTTCACGCGTCACCGGCGAGATCGGTGTCGAAGACGTGTTGGGCGAGGTGTTCTCGACCTTCTGCATCGGCAAGTAATACCGGTGTTTCACGTGAAACACCTTAAGTAGGACTACGTTCAGCGAACCCTGTCGTCACCGTCGCACGCTCTCGCCTCTGGCGAAATCTGCTGTTTTGGCCTATGTGGCGCGCATGATCCCCACAAGCGACCATTCGTTCGACGTCGTCGTCATCGGCGGCGGCCACGCCGGCTGTGAAGCCGCCGCCGCCTCTGCGCGCGCGGGGGCCCGAACCCTGCTTCTGACCCAGAAGTTGGAGACCATCGGCGAAATGTCCTGCAACCCCGCTATCGGCGGCCTGGGCAAGGGGCATCTCGTGCGTGAGATCGACGCCATGGACGGGATCATGGGCCGTCTGGCGGACGCCTCGGGCATCCAATTCCGACTGCTGAACCGGTCCAAGGGCGCCGCCGTTCGGGGACCACGCAGCCAGATCGACCGACGCCTGTATCGGGAAGCCATGCAGGCGGAGCTGGCCCAGACGGCGAACCTGACGCTGATGGCCGGCACGGCGGAGCGGCTGATCTTGGACGGCGACCGCGTCACGGGCGTCATTACCGGGGCAGGGGAGAGGATTCGAGCTGCGGCTGTCGTCCTGACGACCGGCACCTTCCTGAACGGCGTCATTCATCGGGGCGAGGAGCGTATTCCGGCAGGCCGGCACGGCGAGGCGCCGTCGACGGGTCTGGCCGTTGATCTGCACGCCGCCGGCCTGACCATGGGCCGGTTGAAGACCGGCACGCCCGCGCGACTGGATGGGCGGACCATCGCCTGGGACCGGCTGGAGATGCAGGAGGCCGACGAAACCCCCAGCGCCTTCTCCTTTCTGACGGATCGGATCGCGGTTCCTCAGATCGCCTGCGGTGTCACCCACACGACCGAACAGACCCATCGCCTCATCGCTGAGAACCTGAGCGAGAGCGCAGTCTATGGCGGGCGTCTGTCGGGGCGCGGCCCCCGCTACTGCCCTTCGATCGAGGACAAGGTCGTGCGGTTCGCTGACAAGACCAGCCACCAGATCTTCCTTGAACCGGAAGGTCTGGATGATCCGACCGTCTATCCCAACGGGATTTCGACCTCCGTATCCGAAGCCACCCAGCAGGCCTTCCTGCGGACCATCCCCGGTTTGGAGACTGTTGAGGTCTTCCGTTACGGCTATGCGATCGAATACGACTATGTCGATCCGCGCGAACTGACGGCCGCTCTCGAGGTCAAGAAGAGACCGGGTCTCTATCTGGCCGGCCAGATCAATGGGACGACCGGATATGAGGAGGCGGCGGCCCAGGGCTTGATGGCCGGGCTGAACGCCGCTCGGGCGGCGACGGGTCAAGACGCTGTGATCCTGGGTCGTGACCAAGCCTATATCGGCGTCATGGTCGATGACCTGGTGACGCGGGGCGTCACCGAACCCTATCGCATGTTCACCAGCCGGGCCGAATACCGTCTGACGCTGCGGGCCGACAATGCGGATCAGCGGCTGACGCCGCTGGCGATGAAGCTGGGGATCGTCGGCTCCGACAGGGCCGCGCGCTTCTCGGACAAGGCCGACGCCATGGCCTTGGCGAGCCGTGTTTCACGTGAAACGCTTTTTACGCCGAAAGAGGCCAACGCCCTGGGCATTCCCGTGAACGCCGACGGCCGTCGCCGCTCCATGCGTGAACTGCTCGCCTTTCCGGGCGTCACTCTGCAACAGTTCATGCCGACCATTCCGGCCATCGCGGACTGGACGCCTGAAGTCCGCGAGCAGATCGAAATCGACGCCGGCTACGCCAACTATCTCGATCGCCAGGCGATCGACGCCCAGGCCCTGCGCTCCGAGGAGGATCTGATCCTGCCAGCCGATCTCGACTATGGCGGCGTCGGCAGCCTGTCCAATGAGGTGCGCGAGAAGCTCAGCCGCATCAGGCCCCGCACTCTCGGCCAGGCGGGGCGTATCGAGGGCATGACGCCGGGCGCCCTGACGGCCCTGCTGGCCCATGTCAAAAAGTCGCCCAAGGTCGAGGCGGTCGCCTGATGCTGGAAGGGGAGATGGCCGCCTTCCAGCGCAAGGCCGGTGCTTCAGAGGAGCAGATGGCCGATCTGGAGGCCTTTCGCCTGCGGTTGGGCGAGGCGAACGCGGTGATGAATCTCGTTGGGCCGGACAGCCTTCCGGATTTTTGGAACCGCCATGCCTGGGACAGCGCGCAACTGCTGCAAATGGCCCCTACGGCGCGCAGTTGGGCGGACCTCGGCGCCGGCGCGGGTTTTCCCGGCGTGGTCCTGGCGATCTTGCTGAAAGGACGATCGGACGCCCGGGTCTGGTTGATCGACAGCCTGGGCAAACGCTGCCGGTTTCTGCAGGAGGCGGTCGATGCTCTGGCCTTGCCCGCCACGGTGATCAACGGTCGCGCCGAAGATCAGACCATAAAATGCGACGTGGTGACCGCTCGCGCCGTGGCCCCAATGGAGCGGCTGCTGGGTTATGCACAGCCCTACTTTGAAAGGGGTGCACAAGGTCTGTTCCTCAAGGGGGAAAGGGTCGAATCCGAGTTGATCGAGGCCCGTAAATCCTGGCATTTCGAGGCTGAACTGGCCCCGTCGCAAAGCGACCCGCGCGGCCGCATCGTGACCGTCCGGAGTGTTCGTCGTGCCCGTTCCAAGCACTAACAAACTGCCTGCCCGTGTTCTCGCCGTCTCCAACCAGAAGGGCGGCGTGGGCAAGACCACGACGGCGATCAATCTGGGAACCGCCCTGGCCGCTATCGGAAAGCGGGTGCTGATCGTCGACATGGACCCCCAGGGCAATGCCTCGACCGGCTTGGGCGTTCCACGTGAAACACGACGGGTCACCATCTATGATGTGGTGGTGGATCAGCGCTCTATCGAAGACGCCGCCGTCCAGACCACTGTTCCGGGGCTCTGGATCGTCCCTGCCGATGCGGACATGTCTGGGGTCGAGATCGAGTTGAGCCAGGCGGATCGGCGATCCTATCGCTTGAGGGACGCTCTTCGGCAGCATGACGACGGCCCTACCGCGTATGACTATGTGCTGATCGACTGTCCGCCGTCGCTGAACCTGCTGACCCTGAACGCCATGGCGGCAGCGGATGCGGTTCTTGTGCCGCTCCAATGCGAGTTCTTTGCGCTTGAAGGGCTCAGCCAGTTGATGCGGACCATCGACATGGTCAAACAGAGCCTGAACCCGTCTCTCGAAATCCAGGGGCTGGTGCTGACGATGTTCGATCGGCGGAGCGCCCTGTCGGGCCAGGTCGCCAATGACGTGCGCGCCCATTTTGGCGACAAGGTCTACGACAGCGTAATCCCGAGAAATGTTCGGGTCGCCGAGGCGCCGTCGTTCGGAAAGCCCGCCCTGATCTATGATCTCAAATGCGCCGGCAGTCAGGCCTATCTGCGCCTGGCCAAGGAAGTGGTGAAGCGCGAACGCCAGCGCCAGAAGCTGGCCGCCTGAACGGCCGCTACACGCCTGATTAGAAGAAGAAACGGAACAGTATTTTGGCTGAACGACAAAGAGGTCTGGGCCGCGGCCTGTCGGCCCTGATGGGCGAGACCATTGAAGCGCCGACGGCGCCCAACGCCGCCATGCCTTCGGGCGTGCAGCGCGTGCCGATCGAGAGTTTGAAGCCCAATCCCGATCAGCCGCGGAAAATCTTCACCCAGGAACAGCTGGATGAATTGACGGCCTCCATCCGTGACAAGGGGGTGCTTCAGCCGATTCTGGTCCGCACCCATCCCAAGGAGGAGGGGGTCTGGCAGATTATCGCCGGTGAGCGCCGCTGGCGCGCTTCCCAGGCGGCCCGGCTGACGGAGGTGCCGATCGTCGTCCATGAAATGGATGACGTCGAGGTTTACGAAGTCGCCATCATCGAGAACGTCCAGCGCGCCGATCTGAATCCGCTGGAAGAAGCCGACGCCTATCGGATGCTGATGGAGCGGTTCGGCCGCACCCAGGATCAGGTCGCCGGCATCGTCGGCAAGAGCCGCAGCCATGTGGCCAACACCCTGCGTCTGCTGCAACTGCCTGAAGAAGTGCTGTGGTACGTACGGAACGGCAAGTTGACGGCCGGCCATGCCCGCGCCCTGGTGACGGCGCCCAACGCCGGCGCCCTGGCCGAGCAGGCCTATAATGAGGGGCTGAACGTTCGCCAGGTCGAGGCCCTGGCTCGCCGCGCCGCCGAGGGCCCCAAACCGGTTAAGGCCAAGCCTGCGCCCAGCGAGGAAGGAACGGCCGACGTCGCCGCCCTGCAACAGGATTTGGCCGACGCCCTGGGCCTGTCCGTTCAGTTGAACGACCGCGCAGGCAAGGGCGAGCTGACCATTCGCTACGGCTCTCTGGAACAGCTCGACGACCTGTGCCGTCGATTGATGCGCGGCTGAGCCCCGCGATGTGCTAGACAGGTGGAATGACCGATAATGTTCCGCCGCCAACCGCCGCCGAAAATCTGAAACAGGCGCTGGCCGCCAAAAAGGCGCGCCGGCAGGGCGGAGCGGGCCAGGGTTTCGCCGGTCCAGCCGGCGCTCCGTCCGCCGGCGACGAGCGCAGCGTGGCCGCCCGCAACATGGCCCTGGCCAAGCCCGCCTTCCGCAAGGCGTCAAAGCGAGGCTGAGCCGCAGCAGCCCCGCTCAAAGCCCCAGACGCTTAGCCCGTCCGGCGATCTCCAGCAGCAGGCGTTCGGCGATCAGCTGGTCGGGCATGCCGGTCGTCTTGGTGGCGACGTCGGCGGTGTTGACGCTGTCGAGCACCTCGTCCAGCGCCTCCAGACGCCAGGCGCGGGCCTGACGCAGCATCTCCGCCTCCTGTTTCCAGAAGACGCCCGCCGCCTTGGCCGCCTCCTTGGCGCCGGCCCCGTTGGCCTGAAGAATATTGATCCGCCGCAGCCGCCCCAGATGCAGGGCAGCGGATCGGACGGCCAGGACCGAGGATTCCCCCTCTGCGAAGGCGCGACGCAGACCCGCTTGAGCTGGGCCGGGCCGCCCGCCGAAGGCCTGGAGCGCGGCGTCGGACAGGGAGGCGTCCGGCTCGACCCCAAGATGCTGGTCCAGAAGCTCGCTGTCGATCGTCCGCCCGGAACCGGGACCGATGAACAGGGCCAGGCGTTCGATCTCCTGGCGCATCAGACCCCGCTCACGCGGCAGGCGAGCCACGAAACGATCGAGGGCGTCGGCGGTCAGACCCACCTTGTCGGCCGCCAGGGCCTCGCGAGTCATGCGGGCGACGTCGCCGGTCTCGTCTTCATAGCAGACGATGCCGACGGCGCCGGCCTCCTTCTCGGCGGTCTTGCGCAGGGCGGAGTCACGGCCCAGCTGGTCGGCCTCGACCACCAGCATGGCGTCGGGATTATAGCCGCCCTCGGCATGGATCTTGACGGCGGCGGCCACCGCCTTGTCCACTCCGGGTTTCAGCGCCGACAGCCGGATCCGCACCAGACGGCGCCCGCCCATCAGGGACATGGCCGTCAAGGCCTCTTCAAGCTTGCTTTCTTCGCTGTCGATGTCGCTGTCGGTCAGGACGGTGACGTTGAAAGGGTCGTTCAGGTCCGGGGTGATCGCCCTGCACAGGATCTCGGCCCGTTCGGCGACGCCCGACCGATCCTTGCCGTGGATCACCGCTGCTCGGATCGCCGGATCGGGCGCCTTCAGAAAGCGGTCGATCTCGGGGCGTTTGGCCAGAATCACCGGTTCGACAGGGCCTGCATCAGGTCCAGCCGGATCAGACGCGCCAGTTCGGCGGCCGCGCGTTCTTCACCGTCCTGCTGGGCGGCGATGGCGGCATAGGGCTGGTCGTCGGCGGCGTAGGTGGTGGTGACGGTCTCCACCCCGGTCGTGGGCGCGCCTCCCGCGATGGGCGTCAAGGTCCAGGTCGCCTTGACCGTCAGCTCATAGCGGGTGGCGGTGTCGTCGATCCGGCGCCCCAGGGGCCGCCGGTCCTGTTCGACACGGGTCGTCAGCCGGTAAAGCGGCGCGGCGGACCGGTCCGAGGCCAGGGCGTCCTCCAGCTGTTCACGCAGGCGATAGCCCAGTCGGTCGTCCTGGGCCGTCACCGCGATCCGGCGCAGGGGCGAGCCCACGCCCGGCTCGGCGTACATGGGCGTAAAGCCGCAGGCGGAGAGCGCCAGGACGCTTAGTAGGGCAAGGCTGGTTGGGACGCGCATCAGCCGGCCACCAGATTGACGATCCGATCCTTGACCACGACGATCTTCTTCACGCTCAGACCCTCCAGACGCGCCTTAACCGTCTCATCGGCCAGAACCAGGGCCTCGACCTCGGCCGGCTCCATGCCGCGCGCAACGCGGATTTCCGCCCGACGCTTGCCGTTGATCTGGATGGGCAGAACCACCTCGTCGTCGGCCGCGAGCGCAGCGTCCCACACCGGCCAGGGCGCGTCCAGAACCATCCCGTCCTCTCCCAGCCGGGTCCAGCATTCTTCAGCCAGGTGGGGGGTGAAGGGGGCGATCAGGCGCGCCAGGGCCGAGAGGGCCTGACGCTTGGCCTCGCCGCCCGCCTGGGCGCTGTCACGCACCGCGGCGACGAAGGCGTAGAGCTTGGCGATGGCCGAGTTGAAGCGGAAGCCTTCGACCCCCTCGGACACGGCCTTGATGGCCTTGTGGGTCTCTCGCAGCAGTTCGGCGTTGGCCTTGTCCTCGCCGGCGAAGCCGGGGTCATAGGCGTCGAACAGGCTCCAGGTCCGCTGCACGAACCGGCTGGCGCCCTCGACCCCGCCCGGCGTCCATTGCACGTCCCGCTCGGGCGGGCTGTCGGACAGGACGAACAGACGCCCGGCGTCCACCCCGTGGCTTTCCAGGATTTCCTGAGGCGCGACGACGTTCTTCTTGGACTTGGACATCTTCTCGATGTCGCCGATCGAAAGACGCGCGCCGTTCGACAGGCGGGTGGCGACTCGCTGGCCGTCGATCGTCTCGATGCGGACGTCGGTGGGTTCGACCCAGCGCGGCTTTCCGACCTCGTCCTGGCCTTCGAAATAGGTCTCGTGGACCACCATCCCCTGGGTGAACAGGCCCGCGAACGGCTCCTTCACCGCCAGCATGCCGGCGTCCGACAGGGCGCGGGTGATGAACCGGGCGTACAGCAGGTGCAGGACCGCGTGCTCGACCCCGCCGATATACTGATCCACCGCCAGCCAGCGGTTCGCCGCCTCGGTGTTGATCGGCTCGGCCGCCTTCGGGTCGGTGAAGCGGGCGAAATACCAGCTGGAGTCGACGAAGGTGTCGAGCGTGTCGGTCTCGCGCGTCGCATCCTGGCCGCACGACGGGCATTTGACGTGTTTCCAGGTCGGATGGCGGTCCAGCGGATTGCCGGGCACGTCGAAGGTCACATCCTCGGGCAGTTCGACCGGCAGCTGATCCGCCGGAACCTCCACCGGGCCGCAGGACGGGCAGTGGATGATCGGGATGGGGCAGCCCCAGTAGCGCTGGCGTGACACGCCCCAGTCGCGCAGCCGATAGATGGTCGCGCCCTGGCCGGTCCCGGCCGCCTCGACGCGGCGGATCGCCTCGGCCTTGGCGGTTTCGATGTCCAGTCCGTCCAGGAAGTCGGAATGGAAGATGGAGCCGGGGCCCGTATAGGCCTCGTCGCCCACGGCGAAGTCGTCGCCGGCGCCCTCGGGGCGGACCACCGGGATCACCGGCAGGTCGTATTTGCGGGCGAAGTCCAGGTCGCGCTGGTCATGGGCCGGGCAGGCGAAGATGGCGCCCGTGCCGTATTCCGACAGGATGAAGTTGGCGATCCAGACGGGGATTTCGGCGCCGGTGAAGGGATGCAGAACCTTCAGACTCGTGTCCCAGCCGATCTTTTCGGCCTGTTCGATCTCGGCCTGGGAGGCGCCGCCCTTGCGGCATTCGGCGATGAAGTCGGCGACGCGCGGATCGGCCTCGGCCAGTTGCTTCGAAATGGGGTGATCCGGGGCCAGGCCCAGGAAGCTGGCGCCGAACAGGGTGTCGGGCCGGGTGGTGTAGATTTCGACGCCGGTCTCGTAACCGGCGGGGGCTTGGCCGGAGAAGGCCCAGGTCATCTGCAAACCCTTGGAGCGGCCGATCCAGTTCTCCTGCATCAGCCGGACCTTCTCGGGCCAGCGATCCAGGGTCTTCAGCCCGTCGATCAGGTCGTCGGCATAGTCGGTGATGCGCAGGAACCACTGGTTCAGCTTGCGCTTCTCCACCACGGCGCCGGAACGCCAGCCGCGCCCGTCGATCACCTGCTCATTGGCCAGGACTGTGTTGTCGATCGGGTCCCAGTTGACCACCCCGTCCTTGCGATAGACCAGACCGCGCCGATACAGCTCCAGGAACCAGGCCTGCTGCTTGCCGTAGTATTCTGGATCGCAGGTGGCGAACTCGCGCGACCAGTCCAGCGACAGGCCCAGCAGCTTCAGCTGGTCCCGCATCTGGGCGATATTGTCGTAGGTCCAGCCCTTGGGGTGGATGCCGCGTTCCATGGCCGCATTCTCGGCCGGCATGCCGAAGGCGTCCCAGCCCATCGGGTGCAGGACGTCATAGCCTTGCGCGCGCTTGGACCGCGCCACCACGTCGCCCATCACATAGTTGCGGGCGTGGCCCATGTGGATGTTGCCCGACGGATAGGGGAACATCTCAAGCACATAGTATTTCGGCCGACCGGTGTCCTTGGTCACAAAGGCGGCGGCTTCGGCCCAGCGGGCCTGCTGGCGGGGTTCGGCGGTCTTGGGTTCGTAACGGGCCACGGTCGTCCTGAAGTCAAAAGGGCGCTGCCGCCCTCCCGGCTCACTAGCCCGAAGGACGACAGCGCCCAAGCAGATTTGCGCTCAAACCGCCCTCTGAGCGGCGCCAGGCGCAAAAGGGTGCTCAAACAGCCCGAAGGGCGGTAGCACCAAAAAAGCGCTCAAACAGCCCGAAGGGCGGTAGAACCTACAGGGAAAGCTAAAGCAGGCGTTAGCCTGCTTTAGCCCGCATTAGACAGGTTCAGCTGGCGCGCCTTGGTCAGGATGGCGTTTTCCAGGTCCGCCTCGGTCTGGGCGGCGACCGGAGCGGCGGTCCACTGACCGTCGGCGCCCTTGATCTCCTTGGTCACGGTCACGTTCAGCGCATCGGCGCGCAGACGAGTGTCCAGGATGAAGACGGTGGCCTTGAAACGCTCGTTCGGCGTCTGGGGGTTGATGTACCAGTCATAGTTGATGACCCCGCCCCACGGATCGGCGGTCAGCAGTGGCATGAAGCTGAGGGTGTCCAGCGAGGCGCGCCAAAGATAGCCGTTGACGCCGATGCCCTGCTGGACGTCCGTCTTGGCCTTCTTCTTGCCGTTTCCGACAAAGGGGAGGCTGGAACAGGCGCTCAGGGCCAAGCCTGAGACCAAGGCGACAGCGACGCCGCGAACCAGGGCCTTGTTGAGGCTCATCAAGGAAGTCTCCGTAAACTCAGGGACGTGAAGGCCCTCGCCCCCACGCGCGCGCGGCGTCACTCTGACGGTCTGCGCCGTTGCGCTGTTCTATAACACGGGCAAAAGGGGCGATGACAAGGCGAACTCGGCCGTGAGACGTCGCGGGAGCGGTCTCGCGGCGGAGGAGAGGACGGTTTTGGCCAGAATCTCGTGACGCTTGAGCCACATCGCGGTGCAACAATGCGGAGGAACCGCGCCCCGGCGCCAACGTTGCGTTGACCGGAAGCGCCCCCGGTGTCTAATCGCGGCGTTCACGGCCCAAAGCGCCGGGGCAGGGTTGAAGGCGTCGCCGTCGGCGGCGTTCGAAGGGTTTGGAATGCGTTTCGGCGGTTTCTCGGCTGGACTGGTTGCGGCGACGGCTCTGATCGCCGCTACGCCTGCGCTTGCGCAGAGCGCAGCGTCGCGCGGCTCGGGCCTGTCTCTGTCGGAAGCCCAGTCGGCTCAGCGCCACGCCCCCGCGCAGCAGCGTCGCGGCCTGCGTCTGAACGACAGCGGACGCTGGGCCCTGGATTTCAATCTGAACCAGCCTGTGGGCCGCGAGACGGACTGGGGAGACGTCGAAGCCGGCGCCTATTACCGGCTCAACGACCGTCTGCGCGTCGGCGCCGCCGCAGCTGTGGCCTCGCCGGAGGCTGATCCTGCACGAGCGCCGGAGACCAGCGCCCGCACCCAGCCCCGCGTCCGTCTGGAAACAATCTTCAAGTTCTGACGCCGCCGAAGGCGGACTGGATCGTCTCCACCGCCGCCAGGCCGCAGGCGCCCGATCCCGTCAGCAGAGCAACCCGGTCCGGACGCAATCCCCCCAGGGCGTAAACCGGAACCCCGGCGCGTTGGACCAGGGTTTTGAACGCCGCCGCCCCCAGGGCCGGCTTGGTCGCCGACGCGCCCCCAGCCGGAAAGACCGGCGACAGGATCAGGGCCTCCACGCCTGAAGCCGGCGGTCCGGCGCCGTGCCAGGCCGCCGTCAACCGCCAATCCGGGCGCCGTCTTCGCACATCGGCGGCGCGATCACCTTCTCTCTCCGGCAGATGCAGGCCGTCGGCCGATACGGCGTCGGCGAGATCGGCGTCCTTTCCGACCAGAAGTTCAACCCCGGCCTCATGCGTCACGGCGCGCAGGCGACGGCCGATCTCGACCGCCTGATCGGCGCCGAAGGCGCGATAGACCACGGCCGATCCCGGCGGCAGGCGGGCCGCCGTCTCCCAGGGGCGGGGGGTGCGCGCCGGGTCGGTGAAGAACAGCAGCGGCGGCAGACGCGCCGCCGCCGGGCTGACAGCGGCGGCGGCGCGGTTTAGAGCGGTGGCCGCATCCCAGAGCATGCGCGCATCGTCGCTGTAACCGGCCGGCAGGATCATGACCTCTTCTTCTCCCGCTTCGGCGTCTCCGTCCACCGATGCCGCCGCAATCTCCGACAGGCTGGCCGTCGTCCGCGCCCGTATCGCAGAGGCCTGTCGCGCCGTCGGGCGCGATCCCGAAACCGTCGTTCTGACCGCCGTCTCCAAGACCCAGCCGCCGGAGGCCATCGCGGCCATGAGGGCGGCGGGCCAGAGGGTGTTCGGCGAAAACCGAGTGCAGGAGGCCCAGGGACGTTGGGCCGACGGCCTGTACGGCCGCCCCGGCGGGGCGGAGCTGGAGCTGCGTCTGATCGGGCCGCTCCAGACCAACAAGGCTGAAGACGCCGTGGCCCTGTTCGACGTCATCGAGACCCTGGACCGGGAGAAGCTGGCGCGGACCCTGGCCGAGGCTGCGGCGAAACGGGGCCGATCGCCTCGTCTGCTGATCCAGGTCAATACGGGGGCGGAGCCGCAGAAGGCCGGCGTCCTGCCCGACGCCGCCGAGGCTCTGATCGCGACGGCGCAGAAGACCTATGGGCTGACCGTCGAGGGGTTGATGTGTATTCCGCCCGCCGATCAGCCGCCTGAACCCCATTTCCGGCTTCTGGCGCGGCTGGCCGAGGACAATGGCCTGTCGGTCCTGTCCATGGGGATGAGCGGCGATTACGAGACGGCGATCCGCTGCGGCGCCACCCATGTCCGGCTGGGAACGGCGTTGTTCGGGGAACGAAAACCATCCGAAACAGTCTCTAGGCCGTAACTCGACGTGAATTCGCACCCCCAAGCCTTGGCGCGGGGGCCAAGCCTCGCCATTGTCTGTCCATGCCCACGCCCAAGACCATCCTGATCATCGATGACGACGACGACCTGCGCGAGGCCTTGGCCGAGCAGTTGAATCTGCACGAAGAGTTCAAGACCCAGCAGGCCTCGACCGCAGCGGACGGCGTCCGTATGGGGCGCGAGATCCGTGCAGACCTGATCCTGCTGGACGTCGACCTGCCCGATATGGACGGCCGCGAGGCCTGCCGCCTGCTGCGCAAGGACGGGGTCTCCACCCCAGTCATCATGCTGACCGCCCAGTCGGCCGACGCCGACGCCATCCTGGGCCTAGACGCAGGCGCCAATGACTATGTCACCAAGCCCTTCCGGTTCGCGGTCCTGCTGGCCCGCATCCGCGCCCATCTGCGCAGCCACGAACAGTCGGAAGACGCCGTCTTCTCCATCGGCCCCTATGAGTTCCGGCCCGCCGCCAAGGTTCTGATGGACGCCAAGGGCAAGAAGGTGCGGCTGACGGAAAAAGAGACGAACATCCTGAAGTATCTCTACCGCGCCGGCGCCAAGCCCGTGTCGCGCGAGGAGCTGCTGACCGAGGTCTGGGGCTATAACGCCGGCGTCACCACCCACACCCTGGAAACCCACATCTATCGCCTGCGCCAGAAGATCGAGCCAGAGCCGGGCCAGGCCAGGCTTCTGCTGACCGACGCGGGCGGTTATCGGCTGCAGCCCTGAGGGGTTCCGAAAAAGGCGTCGCTACACTGGGCGCGCCGGTTCTCTGTCAGGAAGCGTTTTTCGCCCTTCCTCCTTTCCCACCGTGAATACCGGAAGGAAGATCTGGACCAGCGGGCCGATGGCGAGGGCGTAGAGGATCGTCCCGACCCCGACCGAGCCGCCCAGGGCCCAGCCGGCGACGACGACAGTCAGTTCGATGGCGGTCCGCACGACCTTGATCGGCCAGCCGGTGCGGGCGACCAGACCTGTCATCAGGCCGTCGCGCGGTCCTGGACCCAGGCCCGCCCCGATATAGGCGCCGCTCGCCACGCCATTCAGCACAATCCCCGTCGCCAGGAACAGGCTCCGAACCGGTAGGACCGCGTCCGTCGGAATGTGCCTCAGCGCCAGGCCGGCGACCGAGCCGATGACCAGAACATTGGCGATCGTGCCTATTCCCGGCTTCTGGCGCAGCGGAATCCACAGCAGCAGCACGGTCATACCGATCAGATTGACCACCATGCCGAAGCCGAGACCGGCGGGTTCGGCGAACCGTTCGAAAACGCCCTGGCTCAGGACGTCCCAAGGGTCGAGACCCAGATCCGCCCTGACGATCAGGGCGATGGACAGGCCGTAAAGGCTCAGGCCCAGGAAGAGTTGGATCAGGCGGCGGGTCATGAGAGGCGTTTCGCCTGAACTGGCTGTGGAAAAAAGGTCCAGTTCTGTCATTCTGGCCCCATGTCCTCGCGCTCTATCGGCACAGCCTCACTGATCCGCCACTTAGGCGTTTGGCGCGCGCCGGGCGCCGGCCCGGCCTACCGTCAATTGGCCGGAGCCGTCAGACTTTTGATCCTGGACGGACGACTGCCTCTGGCGGCGCGACTGCCGGGCGAGCGCGAAGCGGCGCAGGCGCTGGGTTTGAGCCGTACGACCGTGTCGGCCGCCTATGGGCGACTGCGGGATGACGGGTTTCTGACGGGGGGACGCGGCGCCTCGGCGCGGACCAGCCTGCCGGGGGAGGCGCCGACGGGCGGCTCGCGCGGCCTTCCTGAAGCTAGAACCTCTTCCCGCGCGGACGAGGTACTCGACCTGACCGCCGCCGTCCTGCCGGCCGATCCCAGCGTTCACGCCGCCTATGTCCGGGCTCTGGAGCGGCTGCCGACCCGTTTGCCGGGCCACGGCTATGAGGCCTCGGGGGTTGAGGCCCTGCGCGAGGCGGTGGCGGCCGCCTATCGGCGGCGCGGCTTGCCGACCTCGCCCGCCCAGATTCTGATCACCCACGGGGCGCACAATGGACTGGTTCATCTGCTGCGGCTGATGGTCAGGCCGGGTCAGCCGGTCGTCTTCGACCATCCCACCTATCCGCAGGCGCTGGACGCCATTCTCGCGGCCGGCGCGCGTCCCACGCCGGTCGCCCTGCCGGACGACGCCGGGGCGGGAGCGGGGACTGAGGGGTGGGACGTGGAGGGTCTGATCGCCGCCTGTCGGACCAGTGGCGCGCCCCTGGCCTATCTGGTCCTAGACCATCACAATCCGACCGGGCGGATGATGCGGGCGGCGGATCGGCTGCGGCTTCTGGCGGGGCTGAAAGGGTGCGAGACTCTGCTGGTGCTGGATGAGACCTTGGTGGAGCTGACCCTCAGCGGCCCGCCCGCCCTGACGGCCTCGGCGGTCGATGCGCCGCGTGTCGTGCGCCTGGGCTCCCTGTCCAAGAGTGTCTGGGGCGGGTTGCGCATCGGCTGGATTCGAGCGGACCGGGCGGTGATTCAGCGGCTCGCCCAAAGCCGCGCCAGTTTCGACCTGGGCGCCCCGATCTTGGAGCAGCTGGCGGCGGTCGAACTGCTGGGCGACGGCGGCGCCGGTCTTGCGGCGCGACGGCCTCTGCTGCGAGCGCGACGCGACCATTTGCGGATGCGGCTGGCGGAACGGCTGCCGCAGTGGGTCTGTCCCCGGCCGGCGGGCGGCCTGTCCGTCTGGGCGCAACTGCCGGCGCCGATCAGCTCGGCCCTGGCGGTCCAGGCGGCCGAGCGCGGCTTGAGATTGGCGTCCGGTCCGCGCTTCGGCGTGGACGGCGCCTTCGAACATCGGCTGCGATTGCCCTATACTCTGTCGGAGCCTGTTCTGGATGTGGCGGTCGAGCGATTGGCTCAGGCGGCCGAGGCGCTGGAGCGCAAGACACGGCCGGTTTCCGCGCCCCCGCCCCGTCGCGTCGCCGTCTATTGAAGGCGCGGTTCGCCTATCCGGAAACGATAGAGGGCGGCGGATTTGCTCCGCCGCCCTCCTGAGCGTCAATCGACTGGGTCGTAGGATCAGAAGGTGGCGTTGACGCTGACCTGGAAGATCCGACCGGTTTCCAGATAGCCGCCCTTGCGGTCGGGCGAGACATAGCGTTCGCCCGCCCCGACGGTCGACCAGCGGGTCGGTTCGTCGGTCAGGTTGCGGACCGCAGCCCCCACTTCCAGTCCCGGCGCCAGGGTCAAGGCCACGCCCAGGTTCAGCTCCTTGGACGGCTGGATGTAGATGTCGGGCTGGCTGTCCTGAACCGTGTCCAGGCGACGACCGGTGTAGTTGTACCAGAGGCTGGCCCGCAGCGACCCATGCTCATAGCCGGCCTCCAGATTGTACATCAGCTCGGGCGCCTGGGGCAGGTCGCTCTTGCGGATGTCGGTCGAGGAGAGGCGGTATTCGGCCTCCGTCTGCTGATAGGTCAGGTTCCCGCCCAGCGACAAGCCGTCCATCCAGCCGTCGACCGGCAGGACATAACGACCGCCCATTTCGATCCCGGTGGCGGAGCCGCCCAGGCCGTTGAACGGCTTGATCAGGATGACGCCGTCGCTGGTCTTGCTCGTGCCCGTCCGCAGGGCGGTCGGCACGACGATATTGTCCAGATCCTTGTGGTAGACGGCCAGTTGCAGGTTGGAGCCGACGGCGTACCATTCCAGACCCAGGTCATAGCTCCAGCCCTCAACCGGTTTCAGATCGGGGTTGGGCTGGCTGATGCTGATGACGGCGTTGGTGACGGGGTCGCGGCTGACGGTGGTCGGACCCGCCAGCTGGCTGCCCGCAGGCCGGCTGTAGCTGGAACGCGCGGCCGCCCGCACCACCAGGGCGTCGCTGGGACGCCAGGCGGCGATGACGCTGGGATCGACATGGTCGTAATCCCGATCTGCGGTCGCGAAACGGGCGCCGTCGGCGTCCTTCACGAAGAAGCGGGCTTCGAAGTGGTTGTCCTCGTAGCGGACCCCCGGCGTGATCTCCAGGACGCCGCCGGCCAGTTTCAGTGTGGCGGCGGCGAAGGCGGCCGTCCGGTCTTCCCGGCTGTCCGACAGGCCCTGGTTCAGCTTCTCTTGCGAAACCACCACGGTCGAGCCGTACAGATCGCGTTCGTTTTCGACGAAGCGGCGATCGACCAGCTTCACCGGGCGCACCGTGCCGTGGTCCATGAAGTCGGTGATCAGGCGGCCGGGCGTCGCGCCGATCGACGGGCCGTCCACGGTTCCAGCCTGCAAGGACGTGCGGAAACGGTAGCGGGTGTCGTCCGGGGCCAGGCTGCGGCCGTCCTGATCGGCCGTCTCGTACAAGCCGCCGACCGAGGCGCTGGCGAGCACGCCGGAACCGGCCCAGGTCAGGTCGCCCTTCACCGTCTTCTTCACCTCCGACAGATAGCCGTAGCCCTGCTGGACATAGATCTGGCTGGGACGGTCCTGGCTGGCGACATAGGCGGTCGCGCCGGCCGACAGCACCGGCATGGGCCAGCGAGGGTCCGACAGGTCCAGCTTCAGCCCTTCGGTCGAGGCGCCGGTATTGCCCGTCGCGCCGTTATAGGCGACGCCTCGCCAGGCGGCCTCGATCGTATTGGGCGAGTCCAGACGGCCGTCGGCATAGGCGGCTTCCAGCGAGGCGGTGAAGTCGCCGAAGCGCAGCTTGCCCCCCGTCTGGACCGACAGCAGCTCCTGTTCGACGTCCTCGACGCGGAAATAGTTGGCCGGATTGATGCCGTAGGGCGTGTAGTCGCCGGCAGCGTTGTAGTTGGCGCCGCCCGGATTGGGATTGGTCTGGCCCGAGGTCCGCTCGCTGCGAAGCCCCGTCTGGTTCATCGTATTGGTGTTGGTGTAGGTCGCATAGTTGACCCGGGCGAACAGGTCCAAGGGCTGGGTGCGATAGTCCAGAGAGGCCGTGGCGCCGTAGCGTTCCACCGTGGAGTTGAAGAAGTTCCACTGAAGACCGTCCGCCGACAGGGCGTTCTCATTCTCGCGGGCCGAGCCGACATTGGCCCTGGAGGTCTTGTAGTCGTTCTGAACCGCGACGCTTTCGGCGGCGCTGTCCTTCTGCTCGTAATAGGCGGAAGCATAGACGCCCAGGCGACCGTCGGCGAAGCGACGCGCCATGTCCACGCCGACTGCGCCGCCCAGGCTGTCCTGACCGCGATCTTCGGCCAGTTCGGCCATCTGGCCGACGGCGCGCAGGCGCAGCATCTGGTCACCGAAGTCGAAGGCGGTCGGCGTGACCAGATTGACGATACCGGCGATGGCGTCGGCGTCGAGCGTCGCATCCGGCGTCTTTTCGATGCCGATGGTCTGGATGGCGAAGGGGCTGAACAGGTTCAGCGAGATCGAGCGGCCGCCGGCCGTCTGGGGCAGGCGCAGGCCGTCCAGCGTATAGGCGTTGAAGCTGGTGTCGAAGCCGCGGATGGCGACGTATTGGGCTTCGCCGGTGGCCGACTGGTTGCGGCCCTGATCCTGGCTGACCGACACGCCGGGCAGGCGCTTGGCCAGGTCGGCGATGGTGGTTTGGGGGTTCAGGCTGACGTCGCCGACGGCGACGGCGTCCACGACGCCGGTCGCCTGGCGTTCCTCGACCAGAACCGTCTGGGCGCGCCGGGCGCCGGTCACGACGATCTCTTGCAAGGTGGCTGGGCCGGTAGCGGTCTCGGACTGGGCCCAGGCCGAACCGCCGGCGCAGAGCGCGGCGAGGCTGCAGGAAACGCCGAGAAGGGCGCGCCGAGTGGACGAACCTGAAATGGTCATTGGAAATCCGATTAATGAGGCCGCGCCCCCATGGGCGGCGCGGGCTCCTTAGTGCGGGTCAATGACAGGCTGCCTAAAGCTATGCGCCTGAAAGGCTAAGCTTTTGCGACGCTTGTGGGACAGTTGTCGGGGTCAGACGGACAAATCGACCGTCACCGGCGCATGGTCGGACGGCCGGTCCCACTCGCGGACGTCATCATGAATCCGGGCCGTGTCCTTGATGACGGCCGGGGTCAGGCCGGGCGAGGTCCAGATATGATCCAGGCGCAGGCCGCGGTTCGACTTGCGGAAGTCGGCGGCTCGATAACTCCACCAGCTGGCCAGCTTCTGCGGTTCGGGGAAACGGTCGCGCAGCACGTCGGCGAAGCCGCCTGTGGCCTGAAGTCGGTTCAGCACCTCCACCTCGATCGGCGTGTGGCTGACGATCTTGGACATGTAGCGGTGGTTCCACACGTCGCCCTCGCCCGGTGCGATGTTGAAATCGCCGGCCATGACCAGGGGGCGAGACCGATCCTGTCGGGCGACGATCTCGGTCAGCTGTTCGTAGAAGTCGAGCTTGTGATCGAACTTGGGGTTCAGCGTCCGGTCGGGCACGTCGCCGCCGGCGGGAATGTAGAAGTTCTGAACGTCGATCCCGGCGACCCGGGCCGAGACGCAACGGGCGTGGCCCAGTTTGCAGACCTGGAAGGTCTCGCTGTCCTCAAGCGGCAGGCGGCTGGCGATCGCCACCCCGTGCCAACCCTTCTGGCCGGCGACACGCATATGAGGCAGGCCCATCTCTTCGAAGGCGGCGCGCGGGAACTGATCCGTCGTGCATTTGATCTCTTGCAGCATCAGAACGTCGGGAGCCCGTTCGGCGACGAACCGGGCGACCTGATCGATGCGCAGGCGGACGGAGTTGATGTTCCAGGTGGCGAGGCGAAGGGTCATGCTTCGCTTTAACAGGCCGCGCTCCGGAAGAACCACCCAGAAAAAAGGCCCGGCCTCTGCGGGCCGGGCCGATCCAGTTTCGTCTCTCTCGCCGCCGGGGAGGGGGATGCATCCGGGCGGTAGAGCGGCCGCCGCCGCTCTGTGTTCTAGATGTCACGACCGAAGGAAAAGGTCAAATTGTCACATTTCTCGCTTGGCCGTGATTCTCCGGCAACGGACGGATACCGGTGATTCGCGACTTCCGCTCTTACAGGCGCTAGTTCCGACCGGGTCGGCGGGTAGGGTCTCGCAGTTGGAACAGGCTGGCCGCCAAGCCGGAGGCAGGCTGAAGCGAGGTCAGCTGAGTGCGGGTCCGCGATCCCTGGGCGTCGGAAATGGTCCATTCGTGCAGGCGGATCGGATCACCGGCGAAGGCCAGAACCACCTGGCCGTCGTTGGGCCGATTGGCGTCGCGGGCGGTGATGGCGAAGGCGCCGGACTGCATCCGCGTGACGCGGTCGATACGGACGCCCTGGTCCAGCCGCACATAGCGCGCAAGGAAGGTCGAAAGGGGCGTTCGTCCCAGCGGAACCTGCTGGAAATTGTTCAGTCGCGGGTCATAGCGTTTGACGTTGTAGCCGTCCGACACGACCAGCAGGCCGGCCGGATTGGTGTATTCGAACCGCATCTTGCCGGGGCGCTGCAGATAGAAGCGGCCCTCGCGGCGCTGTCCGCCCGGACCCGTCTCGACGAACGTGCCCTGGGCCGAGGTCAAGCCTTGGAGATAGGTCTGGGCCCGTTGAACCACCGCCCGATCCTCGGCCGATAGATTGGATTGGGCCTGGGCCGCGTCGAACATCCCCAGGGCGGCCAAGCCCGTCACAAGTCCGGCGCCCAGCAGCAGGGCGCGGCGTTGGGAATCGACGGCGGCGTCGATCGGGGCGGCGAGGCTCTCGGCGACGGCGGTGGTGGTCATGAAGTCAGTCTCCCGTTCGGGATGGTCAGCGATGCCGCCGTCTTGCCCGATCGGCTTGGCGTCGGAATGACGCGAGCCTGACCATATTCCGGCGCTCCGATGAAGCCCTGTTCATCAAAATGCTGAAGCTTGGACGCGACGGCGGGTCAGACAACGGCTCGAAGGCGCAGCCGTTCCTCGGCTTGGCTCACACCATCGGCGGCGGGCCGGCCAGAACGTCGCGCTTGCCGGCGTGGTTGGCGGGGCTGACCACGCCTTCCTGCTCCATCCGTTCGATCAGGGAGGCTGCGCGGTTGTAGCCGATCTGCAGACGACGCTGGACGTAGGAGGTCGAGGCCTTGCGGTCGCGGGTTACGACGGCGACGGCGCGGTCGTACAGATCGTCGCTCCCGCTCCCATTTGGGCCGCCGTTTCCACCCTCGTCGAAACCGCCGTCCCCGTCGCCGTCCGGTTCGTCGGTGATCAGGTCCAGATAGTCGGGCTCGGCCTGGGCCTTCAGGTGTTTGCAGACGTCCTCGACCTCCTTGTCGTCGACGAAGGGGCCGTGCAGGCGGGTGATGCGGCCGCCGCCGGCCATGTAGAGCATGTCGCCCTGGCCCAGCAGCTGTTCGCCGCCCTGTTCGCCCAGGATGGTCCGGCTGTCGATCTTGGAGGTGACCTGGAAGGAAATCCGGGTCGGGAAGTTGGCCTTGATGGTGCCGGTGATCACGTCCACCGACGGGCGTTGCGTCGCCATGATCAGGTGGATGCCGGCGGCGCGGGCCATCTGGGCCAGACGCTGGACGGCGCCTTCCACATCCTTGCCGGCGACCAGCATCAGGTCGGCCATCTCGTCCATGACCACCACCAGATAGGGCATGGGCTCGGGACGGATCTTCTCGGATTCGTAGACGGGGCGGCCCTGGTCGTCGAAGCCGGTCTGGACCGTGCGCTCGAAATGTTCGCCCTTGGCTTGAGCTTCGCGGGCGCGCTCGTTGTAGCTGGCGACGTTTCGCACGCCCAGTTTGGACATGCGGCGATAGCGGTCCTCCATCTCGCGCACCGTCCATTTCAGGGCGACGACCGCCTTCTTCGGATCGGTGACGACGGGGGCCAGCAGGTGCGGGATGCCGTCATAGACCGACAGTTCCAGCATCTTGGGGTCGATCATGATGAAGCGGCACTCGGCCGGGCTGTGACGATACAGGATCGACAGGATCATGGCGTTGACCCCGACCGACTTGCCCGAGCCGGTGGTGCCCGCGATCAGCAGGTGGGGCATGCGGGCCAGGTCGGCGACATAGGGCTCGCCGCCGATGGTCTCGCCCAGCGCCAGGGGCAGCAGGTGGCCCTTCTTGTCGTATTCGGCGCTGGACAGAAGGTCGCGCAGATAGACGGTCTCGCGCTTGGCGTTGGGCAGTTCGATCCCGATGGCGTTCCTGCCCTGAACCACCGAAATCCGGCAGGCGCGGGCGGACATGGAGCGGGCGATGTCGTCGGCCAGGGCGACCACGCGGCCGTGTTTCACGCCGGGGGCGGGGACCAGCTCGTACAGGGTGACCACGGGGCCGGGGCGGATCTGGTCGATCACGCCGCGCACGCCGAATTCCTGCAGCACGCCTTCCAGCATCTTGGCGTTCTGCTTCAGGGAGTCCTCATCCACCGAACCGACGCGCTGGGCGGGCTTGGTGAGGATGCCCAGCGGCGGCAGGTCAAAGGCGCCTTCGGGACGGTCGAAGACGAAGGCCTGCTGATCGACGTCTTCCTTGCGCGGCTTGGGCGCCTTGACCGCGGCGACGCGGGGTTCGACCGCCCGCGGCGCGGCGCGGGCGGCGGGGGCGGGCTCCTCCTCCCAGGGCGGCAGGTCGTCATAGGCCGTCTGGGGACCGTCGGCCTCCTGATCCGGCGCGACGGCGGCGTCCGGGGCGGAGGCGGGCGTGCGAACCTCGGGCTTGGGCGCCGCCTTTTCGCGTGCGGGGGCGCGCGGCTTTTTGGCAGCGACGGCAGGCGGGGGCGCGGCGGGGGCGCGCAGCGAGCGACCCCAGTGCAGGGCGTCGATGAAGTCCATGGCGCGCAGGCCGATGGCGAAGCCCGTCAGCCACAGGCCGCCGCCCAGGAACAGCAATCCAGCGATGATCCGCCCGCCGGGAATCCTCAGGGCGGCCAGCCCCTGGGCGGTCAGGCCGGTCAGGGCGTCGCCCCACAGACCGCCCAGGCCGGCGGCTAATGGCCAGGCGGCGGGCGCGGCCAGGGCCGCGAGGGCGCCGGCCAGCAGCAAGGTTCCGGCCGTGGCCGCCAGGGCCTTGATCGGGCTGGGTTTCAGACGCTGCTGGATGGCGTCGCCGATGGCGCGGGCCAGGCCGAAGGCGATCGCCAGCAGGGCGGCGAGCCAGGCGGCCAGGCCCAGGGACTGCATGAACAGGTCCGCGAACAGGGCGCCGTTCGCGCCCAGCCAGTTGGTGGTCGGCAGGCTTGAGGCGGCGTTCAGACTGGCGTCCGCCGGATTCCAGGAGATGAGGGCGATCAGCAACAGGGTCGCCAGCAGGGCCTGAAGCACCCCCCGGAACCGCACGACGAAGGGCGCCTCCCAAAGGATACGGGCGCTGATCCAGGCCTGGCGGCCGACGGCGAGGGCGGTGGACATGAAAGGCGAGACCTTCCGGGCGGCTGACGTTCGACCCGCCTTGTCGCATCCCCAGGGTTAAGGGCTCATTTACCAGGCGCCGGAGACAAACCGTCCTCTGGACCTTTTGAGCGTGCGGCGCGACAAGCCTGCCATGGCAGAGACCGAACGCTACGACATCATCATCGCCGGCGCGGGCCTGGCCGGGGCGAGTTTCGCCCTGGCGGCGGCGCAGGGCGGGCTGAAGGTGGTGATGGTCGATCCGCAGCCGTTCAGCGCCCAGCTGGCGCCCAGCTTCGACGGGCGTTCGACCGCGATCGCCTTTTCGACCTTCCGAATGTTGGACGCCCTGGGCCTGGGCGAGACCCTGCGGCCGCACGCCTGCCGGATGGATCACATTCTCGTCACGGACGGCCGTCGGCCAGGCGCGGCCAGCAAGTCGCCCTCGCCGGCCTTCCTGCGCTTCGACGCCGAGGAGATCGGCGGGCGGACCGGGGGCGAGCCCCTGGGCTATATGGTCGAGAACCGGCGGATCCGGGCAGCCCTGGCCGAGGCGGTGACGGCGGCGGGGATCGAGGTGCGGGCGCCGGCCTCGGTCGTCTCGGTCGAGCGGGATGCGGGCAAGGCGACCGTGACCCTGGCCGACGGCTCGATCCTGACCGCCGCCCTGGTGGTGGGGGCGGAAGGTCGGGGCTCGATCGTGCGCCGCGCCGCCGGGATAGAGACGGTCGGCTGGGCCTATGGCCAGAGCGGGGTGGTGGCCACGGTCCGGCTGGGCCGCGACCACGGCAATGTCGCCCACGAATATTTCCTGCCCAGCGGCCCCTTCGCCATCCTGCCCCTGACGGACCAGCGGGCCAGCCTGGTCTGGACCGAGACGACCCGGCGGGCCGAGGCCCTGCGCGACGCCTCGGACGCGGCCTTCCAGTCGCATCTGATGCGGCGGTTCGGGGCCTTTCTGGACGGGATTTCGGTCGAGGGGCCGCGCTTCGTCTATCCGCTGTCGCTCAGCCTGGCCGAAAAACTGGTCGCGCCGCGTCTCGCCCTGATCGGCGACGCCGCCCATGGGGTGCATCCGGTGGCGGGCCAGGGGCTGAATATGGGGCTGAAGGACGCCGCCGCCTTAGCCGAGGTTCTTGCCGAGGCCGCGCGCCTGGGCGAGGACCTGGGGGCCGAGACGGTGCTGGAACGCTACGCTCGCTGGCGCCGGTTCGACAATGCGGCCCTGGCGGCCGGCTTCGACGCCTTCGTGCGGCTGTTCTCCAACGACATCGGTCCGGTCCGGCTGATGCGAGATCTGGGGATGGCGGCGGTGAACCGAATCGGGCCGCTGCGCCGGGCCTTCATGCAGGAGGCGGGCGGGGCGACCGGCGACCTGCCGCGGCTGCTGCGCGGCGAACCGGTCTAATTCAGCCGCATTCGGACGCGCTCGAAGGTCGTCGATCGACGCGCTTCTTCGACGCCGTCCAGGCCGCGAGCCCGCGACAGGGCCTCCAGGGAACCGGTCAGGGCGCCCTGTTTCTCGCGAGCGGCGGCGACGTCCAGCCAGGGCCGGTGGTCTTGCGGGTCCAGCAGGGCCCGGCGCAGGGCCGAGCGTTCGGCCGCCTCATAGTCGTGGCTGCGGATGGCGCGGCTGAACAGCAGGTTCTGCAGCCGGATCAAGGCCTGACGGTCGCTGACCGGGGCCATCAACAGGTCCAGCCGGTCGGCGACGTGCGGCGTCAGACCGGCCCGAAGCGCCCGCCGGGTCAGTTCGCTGGGCAGGACCAGCCGACCCTGGCTGAAGGGATCGAGCGCGACCGGACCCTCGGCCGTCTCGACGCGGACCAGGAAATGGCCGGGGAAGTCCACACCCGCCGCCTTCAGCCCCGCCGCACGGGCGGCGTGGAGATAGAAGACCGCCAGGGCGGCGGACAGGCCGCGCCGCCGCTCGGCCACCTCGATCAGGTCGGTATTGGCGGGATGGTCGTAATGGAGCAGGTCGCCGTTCAGACGCAGGTCGGCGGCCATGGTTTCGGACAGGGCCTCGTCCGGGCTTTCGCCCCCGACCCGCTCCTTCAGCCTTTCACAGGCGCTGCGGGCCAGGGTGCGGACGGGTTGGGGGTCGCGGAAGGGATGATCGTGGATGGCGCAGGCGATCGCCGCCTCCAGCAGGGGGAAGCCCTCGTCGCCGCCGTCACCGGCCGACGTCAGGATGGCCTCGGCCTCTTCCCGGGTCATGCGATCCCTTCAGTTCCCGCGCCTCTGAACGCCGCGAAGATGACGCGGAAATCGACCGGGAGCCAGCGCCACCATATCAATTCTCAATTCAAGTGGTTGCAGGGCCGGGCGATTGCGCCGGACCGCCTCGCCCGCTGCAACCAGCCGATCATGCTGGGCGGGCTTCAGCGCCAGGACGGCGAGGTCGAGCCGGGCGCGGCGCTTGACCTCCACCACGGCAAGGGTTCGCCCGCGACGGGCCAGCAGGTCGATCTCGCCGGAGCGGGTCTTCAGCCGAAACCCCAGAACCTGATAGCCCTTCAGCATCAGCCAGAGGGCGGCGATCCATTCCGCCGCATGACCGGCCTTGAAGGCGGCGCCCCCCTTGGCCTGACGCCAGGCCGCCTTCGGACGTCGCTCCGGCGTCGGGCGGGGCAGGCGGGGGCTCACTTGCCCTGAAGCTCCAGGGCGCGGCGGTACAGGGACTTGCGGTTCAGGCCCAGGGCGCGGGCGACTTCCGAGGCGGCTTCTCCGGTCGAAAGCCGGGTCAGGGCGTCGGCCAGGGCCGCGTCGGCGTCCGCCTGGGTCGCTTCTTCCGCTTCGCCGGGGCCGATGACCACGACGATCTCGCCCTTGGGCGCATCCAGTCGGGGATCGACCGCCAGTTCGTTCAGCGAGCCCCGCACGCATTCTTCGTACAGCTTGGTCAATTCACGCGCCACGGCGGCCGGGCGAGGGCCGAGAACCGCCGCCATGTCGGTCAGGCTGTCGCGCAGGCGCGGCCCGCTTTCGAAGAAGACCAGGGTCTGGCGCTGGCCCTTCAGTCCTTCCAGGGCGGCCGTCCGGCCGGCGGTCTTGGGCGGCAGGAAGCCGGCGAACAGGACGCGGTCGGCGGGCAGGCCAGCGATGCACAGGGCGGCCAACAGACTGGACGGGCCGGGGATCGGGTGGACCGGCAGGCCCTCGGCGATCACGGCGCGGGCGACGACGAAACCGGGATCGGACACCAGGGGGGTGCCGGCGTCGGAGACCAGGGCCACCACCTCGCCGTTCCGGAGGCGCTCGATGGCCTGTTCGGCGGCGCGGCCCGAGGCGTGATC
This sequence comes from Brevundimonas sp. GW822-FHT03E11, assembly GCF_058801445.1. Lineage (NCBI taxonomy): Bacteria > Pseudomonadati > Pseudomonadota > Alphaproteobacteria > Caulobacterales > Caulobacteraceae > Brevundimonas > Brevundimonas sp. GW822-FHT03E11. The sequence goes on from NZ_JBXANG010000002.1 coordinate 443,290, forward strand.
GTCGCAGCGTTCCAGCCTGGCTTTCAGTCCAAAGGCGGACAGCAGCTTGGCGGTGACGCGGGTGTCCTCGGCCAGGACCAGGTCGGCGGCGGCCAGGACGTCGAGCGCCCTGAGCGTCATGTCGCGCAGGTTCCCGATCGGCGTCGCCACCAGATAAAGACCCGGCTCCACCCGCCGGGGCGGGGGGGCGGTGGGCGGGAAGGGGCCGGGTTCGCTCATGATCAGACGGTGGGGGGGACCGCCGTGCTCGGCTTTTCGACCACGGCGGCGGGCGGACGCGGCGCCGAGGTCAGGCCCGAGCCCTGGAAGGCGGGGCCGGCGTCATAGGCGGCGAAGGTGGCGGCGGTGATGATTTCGCTGACGGAAGCGCCCAGGGAGACGATCTGGACCGGCTTCTCCAGCCCGACCAGCAGCGGTCCGATGACGGTCGCGCCGCCCAGGGCCTGGACCAGCTTGGTCGAGATGGCGGCCGAGTGGATGGCCGGCATGACCAGGACGTTGGCCGGTTTGGTCAGGCGGTTGAAGGCGTAGGCGGGATGGCCCTTGGGATCCAGGGCGATCTCGGGCGGCATCTCGCCCTCGTATTCGAAGTCGACGCCCTTCTTGTCCAGGATGCGGATCGCCTCGCGAACCTTTTCGGCCCGGTCGCCGGGCGGATTGCCGAAGGTGGAATAGCTGAGGAAGGCCACGCGCGGATTGCGACCGAGCTTGCGCACCGTCTCGGCGGCCTTGATCGCGATGTCCGCCAGCTCAGCGGCGTCCGGCAGTTCGTGAATGGTGGTGTCGGCGACGAACAGGGTCCGGCCCTTGGCCAGCAGGATCGACAGGCCGATCAGGGTGTCGTCCACATCCAGGACGCGCTGGACCTCTTTCAGGGCCATGTTGAAGTTGCGGGTGACGCCGGCGACCATGGCGTCGGCCCGGCCCTTGGCGACCAGGGTGGCGGCGAAATAGTTGCGGTCCTGGTTGATCATCCGCTGAACGTCGCGGCGCAGATAGCCGCGACGCTGCAGCTTCTCGTACAGCCAGTCGGTGTCCTCGACATTGTGGCCGGAGACGCGGGCGTTGGTGATCTCTATGCCCAGATCGTCGAAATTCAGCCCGGCCTCGGCGGCGTTCTGGCGGATCAGATCCTCGCGTCCGACCAGGATGGGGGTGCCCAGATCGGCCTGTTTGAAGCCCCAGGCGGCGCGGATGACGGCCGGCTCCTCGCCCTCGGCGAAAACGATGCGCTTGTTGGGTCCGCCGCGCACGGCCGAGTTGATCTTCTGCATCAGGGCGGCGGACGGATCGACGCGCGAGCGCAGGGCGTTGCGATAGGCGTCCATGTCGTCGATCTGGACGCGGGCCACGCCCGAATCCATCGCCGCCTGGGCGACGAAGGGCGGGATGTACCAGATCAGCCGGGGATCAAAGGGGGTCGGGATAATGTAGTCCGGGCCGAACTTCAGCTTGCGGCCGCGATAGGCGGCGGCGACCTCGTCCGGCACGTCCTCGCGCGCCAAGGCGGCCAGGGCCTGGGCGCAGGCCACCTTCATCTCATGGTTCACCCGGCGGGCTCGCACGTCCAGGGCGCCCCGGAACAGATAGGGGAAGGCCAGGACGTTGTTGACCTGGTTCACATAGTCCGAGCGGCCGGTGGCGATGATGGCGTCGGACCGGACCGACTTGACGTCTTCCGGCGTGATCTCGGGATCGGGGTTGGCCATGGCGAAGATGATCGGATTGGGGGCCATGGAGGCCACCATCTCCTTGGTGATCGCGCCCTTGGCGGACAGGCCCAGCACCACATCGGCGCCGACCATGGCCTCGGCCAGGGTGCGGTGGGGCGTGTCGGTCGCATGGGCGGCCTTCCACTGGTCCATGCCGTGTTCGCGGCCCTTGTAGACCACGCCGTCCTTGTCGCAGATGACCGTGTTCTCGGCCTTGACCCCGGCGGCCTTCATCAGGGCGATGGAGGACAGGCCTGCGGCGCCGGCGCCGGCCAGAACCACCTTGACCTCGTCCAGCCGCTTGCCGGCGACATGACAGGCGTTGATCAGGCCGGCGGTGGAGATGATGGCGGTGCCGTGCTGGTCGTCATGGAAGACGGGGATGTCCAGCAGGTCCTGAAGTTCGCTCTCGATGACGAAACATTCGGGGGACTTGATGTCCTCCAGATTGATGCCGCCCCAGGTGTCGCCGATATTCTTCACCACGGTGATGAACTCGTCCGGATCGGTGGTCTTCACCTGGACGTCGAAACTGTCCACATCGGCGAAGCGTTTGAACAGGACCGACTTGCCCTCCATCACCGGCTTGGAGGCCATGTGGCCCAGATTGCCCAGGCCCAGAATGGCGGTGCCGTTCGAGATGACGGCGACCAGATTGCCCTTGGAGGTGTATTCGTAAGCCTTGTCCGCATCCTGGGCGATGGCCAGGACCGGCACGGCCACGCCCGGCGAATAGGCCAGCGACAGGTCGCGCTGGGTCGCCATCGGCTTGGTCGGGGCCATCGAGATCTTCCCCGGCGTGGGGATGCGGTGGAAATCCAGCGCCTCCTGGTCGGAGAAGGTCTGTTTTTCTGTTAGATCGGGCATCGGGACGTCCAGGGTTCGGCGCGGCTGTAACCGTTCGTGTCCTAGAGCTTGGGAAGGGCCGCGCCAAGCCTTGACGCCCCGGAAGGTTCACAGACGCGCGCGCAAGTTTCCCTTCGCGTCAGCGTCAACCGCCGGGCTTTCAGAAGGCCAGCGCGCCCGTGCGCTCGACCTCGACCGGGCCGGTCATCAGCACATGATCCGTCGCCGGGTCCCAGTCGATCGTCAGCTCGCCCCCGTCCACCACGACCGTGGCCTTACGGTCGGTCAGACCGCGTCGGACGGCCGCCACCTGGGCCGCGCAGGCGCCGGTGCCGCAGGCCTTGGTCAGGCCGGCGCCCCGCTCCCAGACCCGAAGCCGGATATGGCCCCGGTCCAGCACATGGGCGAAGCCGACATTGACCCCTTCTGGGAACAGGGGGTGGTGTTCGACCAGGGAGCCGGAACCGGTCACGAAGGCGTCGTCCTGCCGGTCGGTGAAGAAGACGACGTGCGGATTGCCCATGGAGACGGCGCCCGGCGTGTGCAGGATCGGCGCGTCGATGGGGCCGAGCTGAAGCTCGATGCCGCGGGTGTCCATCTCTTCGGCCAGGGGGACTTCGGTCCAGTTCAGCCGGGGCCGGCCCATATCGACCGTCACCCTGTGGTCGCCGGCGCGGGACGCCGTGGTCGGGCCTGCGGCGGTGTCGATGACCACCCGGTCGGAGCCCTTGGCCTCCATCAGCAGCCAGCCCACGCAGCGCAGGGCGTTGCCGCAGGTCTCGACCATGGAGCCGTCGGCGTTCCAGACCCGCATGAAGGCGTCTGCCGTGTCGGACGGTTCGATGGCGATCAGCTGGTCGAACCCTTCCCCCGAGGCGCGGTCGGCCAGGGTCGTGATCTGATCCTGCGTCGGCCGGAAGGGCGCGCCCAGGGCGTCGATAACGACGAAGTCGTTGCCGGCGCCGTTCATCTTGACGAAGGATCGGGTCATGGCCGGAATATAGGCCGGCTCCGGCCGTGAGGAAACGGCTCGGCTCTCGGAACCGTTGGACATGGACGGCGGTTCGCGATTGATTGGCCCGCTGCAGCCCGCCCCCTGACACGCGCCGCCGGATGAAAGGCGTCTGAGATCGAACTCGAACCGACGGTCGTTGAAGGCAAGCCCGACAGCCTGCGTCTGCGCGCCCGGCTGCGCTATCTGTATCACGGCAGCCAGCCGCCGGCGGTGCGGTTCCGACTGACCGTCATCGCCGTCGATTTCACCATCATCGCCTTCTTTTTGGCCTCGCCCATACTGAAGAACATGGGGTGGGCCTTTTATGTGCTGGACTATCTGATCGCCGCCCTGCTCGCGGCCGATCTGGCGGCGCGGGCTTATGCCTATTCTGACATTCGCGACTGGCTGAAGAAGCCGATCGTCTGGCTGGACCTGTTCGTCCTGGCGACCCTGCTGTTCCCGATCTGGCTGTTCAACCTGGGCTTCCTGCGGCTGCTGCGGCTGTGGACCCTGCTGAATTCGGACTTCTTCTGGCGGACCGTCGGCTCCCGCTATGACGATACGCGGGTGGAGGCGGTGGTGCGGGCCCTGTCCGGTCTCGTGACCTTCGTCTTCGTCGTGACCGGTTTCGTCTACGCCACCTTCCTGGGGCATGACGGGATCAGCGGCTATGTGGACGCCCTCTATTTCACCGTGGCGACCCTGACGACCACCGGCTTCGGCGACGTCACCCTGCCGGGGTCCGCAGGCCGGCTTCTGTCCATCGCCATCATGCTGGTGGGGATCACCCTGTTCCTGCGGCTGGCCCAGGCCATCATCAAGCCGCACAAGGTCCGCCACCCCTGCGACCGCTGCGGCCTTCAGACGCATGAACCGGACGCCGTCCACTGCAAGGCCTGCGGCAATCTGCTTTGCATTCCCGACGAGGGCTGAGCGAAGATGACAAAACCGTAAGGGTCGGCCGCCTCGCCTTGCCGCCGGGCGGGCCGTCGTTAAGGTGCCGGTCGTCATTTCGGGGACTGTCCATGATCCGCTCATCCGCCGCCGTGCTCGCGGCCCTTCTCGCCTCCACCAGCCTGACCTCGGTATCCATGGCCCAGACCGCCTCCTCCGCCCCCGCCTTCGCGACCAGCGAGGCGAGCGACCCCTATGTCTGGCTGGAGGAGGTCGAGGGCGAGCGGGCCATGGAATGGGTCAAGGCGCACAACGCCCATTCCCTGGGCGTGCTGCAGGGCGATCCCCGCTATGAAACCCTGCACCAGCAGGCGCTGGAGATCGTCCAGTCGCGCGACCGCATCCCGGCGCCGGGCTTCACCCACGACGGCCATATCGACAACTTCTGGCAGGACGCCCAGCATGTGCGCGGCGTCTGGCGGCGCACGACCCTGGACTCCTACAAGACCGCCGAGCCCCAGTGGGAGACGGTTCTGGACATCGACGCCCTGGCCGAGGCCGAGAGCGCGAACTGGGTCTATAAGGGCTCGACCTGCCTGGCCCCCGAAGAGCGCTACTGCCTGATCAGCCTGTCGAACGGCGGCAAGGACGCCGTGACGATGCGCGAGTTCGACAGCGTGACCCGGAGCTTCGTCGAAGGCGGCATCTATCTGCCGGAATCCAAGGGCGGGGCCAGCTGGATCAACAAGGACACCCTTCTGGTCGCGCGCGACTTCGGCCCCGGCACCCTGACCAACTCGGGCTATCCGATGGTGGTCAAGCGGATGCGGCGCGGCGAGAGCCTGGATCAGGCCGACGTCCTGTTCATGGGTGAGCCGACCGACGTCTCGGTGTCCGGCTATACGCTGCGGGACGCCGACGGGGAGCTGAAGGCGACCCTGATCAACCGGTCGATCGACTTCTATTCGTCCGAGACCTATCGCGTCACCGACGACGGGGCGGTGGTCAAACTGGCCCTGCCGGCGAAGTCGGACATCACCGGCTTGGTGGACGGCCGGCTGGTGGTGTCGCTGAAACAGGACTGGACCGCGCCGTCGGGCCAGGACTTCAAGAGCGGCGACCTGATCGCCTGGCCGCTGGACGCCTGGCTGGAAGACCCCGCCACCCCCGCCGTCCTGGTGCTGCGTCCCACGGAACGTCAGGCGGTCGAGGGGGTGAACGCCACCCGCAACACCCTGGTCGTGGCCCTGTACGACAATGTGCGCGGTTCGGTGCGGGTCTATCGTCCCGGCGAGAGCGAGTGGACCTATTCGACCCTGGACCTGCCGCAGAACGTCTCGGTCGGCGTCGGCTCGGCGTCTGAGGTGGACGACAAGGTCTTCGTCAGCGTCACCGGCTATCTGAACCCGTCCAGTCTGTGGCTGGCCGATGCGGCGACCGGAGCGGTCGATCAGGTCAAGTCGATGCCGGCCAAGTTCGACGCCACCGGCATGACGGTGGAGCAGCACGAGGCCCGTTCGGCCGACGGGACGATGATCCCCTATTTCGTGGTCCATAAGGCGGACATGCCGCTGGACGGGTCCAACCCGACCCTGCTGTACGGTTACGGCGGCTTCGAAAGCTCGCTGCTGCCCGGCTATTCGGCCACGGTCGGCAAGCTGTGGCTGGAGCGGGGCGGGGTCTATGTCATCGCCAATACGCGCGGCGGCGGCGAGTTCGGCCCGCGCTGGCACGAGGCGGCCCTGCAGCAGAACCGCCAGCGCGCGCACGAGGACTTCCAGGCCGTGGCCCTGGACCTGATCGCCCGCAAGATCACCAGCCAGCCGAAGCTGGGGATCATGGGCGGCTCGCAGGGCGGGCTGTTCATGGGGGCGATGCTGACCCAGCGCCCGGACCTGATCAATGCGGCCGTCATTCAGGTGCCCCTGTTCGACATGCTGCGCTTCCACAAGCTCTTAGCCGGGGCCAGCTGGATCGGCGAGTACGGCGATCCCGAGATTCCGGAGCAGCGCGCCTGGATCCAGCAGTATTCGCCCTATCAAAACCTGCGGGCGGGCCAGCCCTATCCGGAGGTCTTCATCCACACCTCGACCAAGGACGACCGGGTCCACCCGGGCCACGCCCGCAAGGCGGCGGCGCGTCTGGAAGAGCTGGGCTATCCGGTCCTGTTCTACGAGAACACCGACGGCGGCCATGCGGCGGGGGCCAACCTCCAAGAGACGGCGCGGCGGTTGGCGCTGGAATACACCTATCTGTCGCGGCGGCTGATGGACACGCCGGCGAAGGAGTAAGGTCTCTCTCCGCTCATCCCCGCGAAAGCGGGGACCCAGTGCTTTCGCGAGGTTCGGCGGCTGGGGTCCAGTTCAGTACACATGGGCGGCGCCGAACGCCCAAAGGTCTGGGTCCCCGCTTTCGCGGGGATGAGCGGAGTTTTTAAATGCGTCACCTGATCCTGTCCGCCGCCATTCCGGCGCTTCTGATGGGGGCCTGTGCGAGCACGCCCGTTGCGATCGGTTCAGATGAAGTCGTCGTGTCGACCAATGACCGGCTCCCGCCCCACTTCCCGCGCGACCTGACCCCGGCCGGCGTGGCGGCGGCCGACGATCACCTGGCGCTGGAGCAGGTGGACGGGGCCGAGGCCATGGCCTTCGTCGCCGAGGAGAACCGCAAGTCCCTGGCCGTCCTGACCGGCGACCCGCGCTATGAAACCTTCCGGGCCGAGGCCCAGGCCATCCTGACCGCCACCGACCGGATCCCCAGCCCATCCTTCCTCGGCGACGGGATCGGCAATTTCTGGCAGGACGCGAGCAATCCCAAGGGGATCTGGCGTCGGACTTCGCTGGACAGTTACCGCACCGCAACGCCGCAGTGGGAGACCCTGCTGGACATCGACGCCCTGTCGAAGGCGGAAGGGCGGGACTGGGTGTTCAAGGGCGCCGACTGCCTGGCGCCCGACGAGACCCGCTGCCTGATCAATCTGTCGGACGGCGGCAAGGATGCGGTGGTCGTGCGCGAGTTCGACCTGACCACAAAACGTTTCGTGGACGGCGGTTTCAACCTGCCCGAAGGCAAGCACCGGATCGAATGGCTGGACCGCGACACGCTTCTGGTCGCCACCGATTTCGGTCCGGGCAGTCTGACGGAGTCCGGCTATCCCTTCATCGTCAAGACCTTGAAGCGCGGCCAGACCCTGGCCCAGGCGGTCGAGGACTATCGCGGCGACGCCTCGGACGGCGGCTACGGCGTCAGCCCGGCCGTCTATCGCGACAAGACCGGCCGGGTCACGGCGGTGATCATCACCCGCCCGTTGGACACCTTCCGCTCCGAAACCTGGATGATGGCCCATGACGGATCGACGGTGAAGCTGGCCCTGCCGGACCGGGTCAGCGTCTTCGGAGCGCAGGGGAACCTGCTGATCGTCTCGAACGACGAAGCCTGGACCTTCAACGGCCTCGCCTACAAGCCCGGTTCCCTGCTTTCCATACCCTTGAACCATCTGCGGTCCGACCGCGACGATCTGAGCGTCAGCAACCAGGCCCTTCTGATCTATGAGCCGGCCGCCCGTCAGTCGTTGGGCGACGTGCGGGTGCTGGATCGCCAGGTCGTCGCCTCCCTGTCCGACAATGTGGCCGGGCGGCTGGCGATCTTCGAGAACCGGGGCGAATTCGGCTGGCGCCGCCAGGATGTGGCGACGCCAGAAAACATCGCGGTGGGGCTGGGCGACTCCTCCAAGTCCAAGGGCCAGGTCTTCGTCTCGACCCAGGGCTTCCTGACCCCGCCGACCCTGAGCCTCGCCTCGGTCGGCTCCACCACCCTGACCGAGCTGAAATCCGCTCCGGCCAAGTTCGACGCCTCGACCCATGTGGTGGAGCAGTACGAGGCGACCTCGACCGACGGGACCAGGATCCCCTATTTCATCACCCGCCCGCGCGACATGAGGCTGGACGGGTCGAACCCGACGATCCTGTTCGGCTACGGCGGGTTCCAGGTCAGTCTGAACCCGGCCTACAAGCCCGAGATGGGCAAGCTGTGGCTGGAGCGGGGCGGGGTCTTCGTTCAGGCCAATATCCGCGGCGGCGGCGAGTTCGGGCCCGACTGGCACCAGGCGGCCCTGGACGGAAACCGCCAGAAGGCCTTCGACGACTTCGCCGCCGTGGCGCGCGACCTGGAGCGGCGCGGGATCACCAGCCCGCGTCGTCTGGGCATCTATGGCCGGTCGAACGGCGGGGTGCTGACATCGGTGTCGATCACCCAGCACCCGGAGCTGTTCAACGCCGCAGTGATCGAGAGCCCGCTGATCGACATGCTGCGCTATCACGAGCTGCCGGCCGGCGCCTCCTGGATCGGCGAATACGGCGATCCGCGCATTCCGGAGGAGGCGAAATGGATCGCCCGGTACTCGGCCTATCAGCAGCTGCGGCCCGACGAGGACTATCCGCGCGTCTACATCACGACCAACACCCGCGACGACCGGGTCCATCCGGGCCATGCGCGCAAGTTCGCCGCCCGGCTGGGGGACCAGGGCCACGACCATCTCTATTATGAGGACACGGCCGGCGGCCATTCGAACGACGCCGACCCCGTGGCCAACGCGCGGCGCTGGGCCCGCCACTATGTCTATCTCTCCCAGCAGCTGATGGACTGAACGCCGCCGCAGGCGAGGGTCACGCACTTATGACCCCCGCCTGCGCGCCCGGCGGTTAAGAACGTCGCCATGAGACACAGGATCGGGATCATTGCAGCGGCAATCACGGCGGGCGCCGCCCTATGCGCTGGATCGGTCGCCCAGCCCGCCGCCTCGCGGCCGGGGCGGCACGCCGTCGCCGCCGGACCGCCGGTGGTGGTCGAACTGTTCACCGCCCAGGGGTGCGGCGCCTGTCTGGAGGCCAATGCCACGGTCGAACGGGCTGCGGCCGAGCCGCGCGTCATCGCCCTGACCTACGGGGTCGACTATTGGGACTATCTGGGCTGGACCGACACCTTCGCCCGGCCTGAGTTTTCTCAGCGCCAGCGGGCCTATCGCGCCGCCCTGCGTCAGCGCGGCGTCTCCACGCCCCAGGTGGTCATCGACGGCCGCCGACAGGTCTCGGGCGTGCGCGGACCTGAGCTTGAGACCGCCATCCTCGAGGCGGCGGGCCGCCGCGCTTGGCCGCCCGAGATCGAGTTCCGCCAAGGCGGCGATCAGGTCGGCGTCGGCTCGGGCCGCGTCCCGGCGGGCGGGGCCGAGGTTCTGGCCGTCACCTATACGCCCGGCGTCCAGGTGGTCGAGGTCGGTCGCGGCGAAAACCGCGGCCGCGAGGTGCGCCAGCTGAATGTGGTCCGCGACGTCACGCGCCTGGGCGACTGGCGGGGCCGGCCGATGTTGTACCCCCTGCCTCAGACGCGGGACGAGGACGCTGTGGTCGTGATGATTCAGGACAAGGCGGATCGGCGCATTCTGGGCGCCGCCGTCCGCAGGCCGACCTCCGGGTCCGGCGGGGCGGATCGAGACGGCTGAAGCCGAGGCGGATCAGGCCCCCGCCTTCTTGGCAAACGTCCAGGCCGCCTCGCTGAGCGGCCCGACCTGGGCGGCCATGCTGCGAGCGTGGGCGCTGGCCGCCGTGCCGTCGCGGACACGGCCGGCGATGCCCTGGCAGATGGCGGCGAGACGGAACAGATTATAGGCGTAGAGCCACTCGAGATCGGCAGGTCGCATCCCAGTGGCGGCGGCGTAGCGGTCCACCGTTTCCTCGACCGAGGGAATGCCCAGGGCCTCCAGATCGGCGCCGGCGAGGCCGTTTCGCAGGCTGGCGGGGATGGCCCAGGCGATCAGCAGATAGGAGAAGTCGGCCATGGGGTCGCCCAGGGTCGACAGCTCCCAGTCCAGAACGGCGCGGACGTCCGCCCGATCTTCAGCCAGGATCATATTGTCCAGGCGGAAGTCGCCGTGGACGATGCGGCAGGGACCCTCCGGCGGCAGGCTGGTCGGCAGGAAATCGATCAGTCGGTCCATGGCGGGAACGGCCTCGGTCTCCGAGGCGCGATACTGTTTGGTCCAGCGGCCGACCTGACGGGCGAAATAGTTGCCGGCCTTGCCATAGTCGGCCAGGCCGATGGCGGCGGGATCGAAGGCATGAAGCCGGGCCAGGGCGTCGGTCTGGGCGTGATAGATGGCCCGGCGCTCGGCGGGGCTGAGGCCGGGCAGTTTCAGATCCCAGAAGATACGGCCCTCCACCTTGTCCATCACATAGAAGATCGAGCCGATGACGCCCTCGTCCAGGCAGAGGGCGTGGGGCTTGGCCACGGGAAAGCCCTGGGCGGCCAGGGCGGAGATGACCTGGAATTCGCGGTCGACGGCGTGGGCGCTGGGCAACAGCAGGCCCGGCGGCTTGCGGCGCAGCACATAGGCGGCGGTCGGGGTGGTCAGCTCATAGGTGGGATTGGACTGGCCGCCCTTGAACTGGCGCACCGTCAGAGGGCCGGCGTAGCCCGCGACGTTTTCGGTCATCCAGGCGTCCAGCCCCGCCTCGTCCAGCCGATAGCGGGGATCGACCTCGCGTGTGCCGGAAAAGGCGGCTTGAGCATCCTGCAGAGGCGCGTCGGCGGCGGAGGCGTCGGTCATGTACAGCCCAGTCGGTTCTTTCAGCGTTTCCCTAGAGCCGCCCGCGTCTTAGGCGCGGTCCGGCGCGGCGATGATGGCGGCCTTGACCGCGCGACGCCAGCCTGAAAGCAGACGGTCGCGTTCCTGAGGCCTCATTCGGGGCTTCCAGCAGGCCGGGGCCTCGGCCGGACAGGCCTGAAGATCAGAGATCAGACCCACGCCCAGGGCCGCCAGACGCGCAGCGCCCAGGGCCGTCATCTCCTGGAAGGCCGGACGTTCGACCTCGACCTCGCAGATGTCGGCGACGAACTGCATGGCGAAACTGTTGGCGGTGACGCCGCCGTCCACCTTCAGGGTCTTCAGGGGCGGGGCGCCGTCCTGGGCCAGGGCGTCGAGCAGATCCCGGGTCTGATAGGCCAGGGCCTCCAGCGCCGCGCGGACGAAATGGGCCGGGCCGGAATCCCGCGTCAGCCCGACCACGGTTCCGCGCGCCTCCGGCTCCCACCAGGGGGCGCCCAGGCCGGTGAAGCCGGGGACCAGATAGACACCGCCGTTGTCGGCCAGGCTCTGGGCCAGGGCTTCGGACTGGCGGGATTCGGAGATCAGCTTGACCCCGTCCCTCAGCCACTGGATCGCCGAACCGGCCGAGAAGATCGACCCTTCCAACGCGTAGGCGGTGCGGCCCTCGGCCTGGTAGCCGAGCGTGCCCAGGAGACGGCGGGTCGAAGCCACCGGCTCGGCGCCGACATTGGCCACCAGAAAGGCGCCGGTGCCGTAGGTGATCTTGGCGTCGCCCGGCGTGAGAGCGCCGTGGCCGACGAGGGCGGCCTGCTGATCCCCCGCCGATCCGGCGATGGGCAGGGGGCGGCCGAACAGCGCCGGATCGGTCTCGCCGATCCGGCCGGCGCAGGGGACGATGGCGGGGAGGGCCTGGCGCGGCACGTCGAACAGGACGCACAGGTCGTCGCGCCATTCCACCGTCTTCAGGTCCATCAGGGCGGTGCGCGATGCATTTGCGGCGTCGGTGGCGTGAACCCGGCCGCCGGTCAGTTTCCAGATCAGCCAGGCGTCGATCGTGCCCAGCTTGACCTCGCCCCGCGCCGCCCGATCGCGCGACCCGGGCGCGGCGTCCAGCAGCCAGGCGAACTTGGTCGCCGAGAAATAGGGATCTAGGATCAGGCCGGTGGCGGACTGGACACCCGGCTCACGCCCCTCGGCGGTCAGGCGGGCGGTCACCTCGGCGGTGCGGCGGTCCTGCCAGACAATGGCGCGGTGCAGGGGCTCCCCCGTCGCGGCGTCCCAGATCACCGACGTCTCGCGCTGGTTGGTCAGGCCCACGGCGGCGAACCGGTCGACCCCGCCCGCCTGGCGCACCACTTCGCGGCAGGTCTGGAGGGTGGCGGACCAGATTTCGCCCGCGTCATGCTCGACCCAGCCGGAGTGCGGGAAATGCTGGGCGAGTTCGATCTGACTGACGGCGACCGGGCGCAAGTCGTGGCCCCGCACCTCGAAGGCGATGGCCCGGGTCGAGGTGGTGCCCTGGTCGATGGCGAGGATCAGGCTCATTGTCTTTCTCTCCCTGCGCCGTCTTGGGCGACGCCTGCGGTCGGGCTAAGGGGAGCATATGACGACGCACCTGCCCAGCTATGAAGGCGTTCTCGACGCCGCCCGCCAGATCGACGGGTTCGCCGTCCGCACCCCCCTGATCGAGAGCCCGGCCCTGAACGCCGTGGTCGGCGGCCGGGTTCTGATGAAGGCGGAGAACCTGCAAAGGGCCGGGGCCTTCAAGTTTCGCGGCGCCTATAACCGCATCAGCCGGCTGAACGCCGAGGAGAAAAGGCGCGGGGTGGTGGCCTTTTCGTCCGGCAACCACGCCCAGGGCGTGGCCGCCGCCGCCGCCCTGGTGGGAACGCCGACGATCATCGTCATGCCGTCGGACTCGCCCCAGGTGAAGGTCGAGGGGGTGATCGGCTTCGGCGGCGAGGTTCGGCTCTATGATCGCTGGACCGAGAACCGCGAAGAGATCGGCGCCGCCATAGCCTCAGAGCGGGGCTGCGTCCTGGTTCCGCCGTTCGACGATCCCTTCATCATCGAGGGCCAGGGGACGACGGCCCTGGAGATGCTGGACCAGGCGGACGCGCCGATGGATCAGCTGTTGTGCGGCGCCTCGGGCGGCGGGCTGATGGCCGGGATCAATCTGGTCATGGCCGAGCGCAGCCCCGAGACCCGCGTCCTGGTGGTCGAGCCCGACGCCTATGACGACACGGCCCGGTCGCTGGCGGCCGGGGAACGGGTCGGGCGCCCGGCGGGGTCGCCCTCGATCTGCGACGCCCTGATGGCGCCCATGCCCGGCGTCCTGACCTGGCCGATCAACCTCCGCCTGGCCGGCGCCCTGACCGTGTCCGACGCCGAGGTCGCCGAGGCGGTGCGGTTCGCCTTCCGCCATCTGAAACTGGTGGTGGAGCCCGGCGGGGCGGTGTCCCTGGCGGCCCTGCTGGCCGGAAAGGTCGAGGGCGCGGGCCGCACGACAGGCCTGATCCTGTCCGGCGGCAATGTCGATCCCGCGCTTTACGCCGCGATCATTGAGGGGCGGTTCGAGGGTTGACCCTTTTCACTGCTCCGGAGCTGGGTCAAGGTCTTGGAAAATAGAGAGACGGAGGAGAAGACGGCCATGACCCGGACACAGGATGTTCACGCCTTGATCGGTCAGGAAGTCGGGGTGTCCCGATGGTTCGAGATTGGTCAGGATCGGATCGACGCCTTTGCGGACTGCACCGAGGACCATCAGTTCATCCACGTCGATCCCGAGGCGGCCAGGGCGACGCCCTTCGGCGGAACCATCGCTCACGGTTTTCTGACCCTGAGTCTGGCGTCCACCATGAGCTATGACTCCGTGGCGCCGCTGGATGGTCTGACCATGGGCGTCAACTACGGTTTCGACCGGCTGAGGTTTCTGGCGCCCGTCCCGGCGGGATCTCGCGTGCGGGGCCGGTTCCGCCTGTTGGATGCAACCGACAAGGGCGAGGGGCGCTGGCTTCTTAAACATGAATTGACGATCGAGATCGAGGGCGCCGACAAGCCGGCTCTGGTGGGCGAATGGCTCGGGATGCAGATCGTTTCCGCAGAGAGCTGAAGGTTGAGCCGCCCTCGGCGGAAGACGGGAAAAACGACGGAACTCGGACGAATCTGCGTGTGAAGGCCAATTACATCTGTAGCATCAATGGCACGGCGCCTCATTTCGGGGCTTGCGTCGTCAAGTTTCAGCCTCGACCTTCCACGGCAACGCTGGTAAGAGCCGCCTAGGCGGTAAGATCCGCCCTAGGTTCTAACAGGCGGAGGGCTATACCCTATGCGTATGAAGACTATCGTGCTGGCCTCCAGCGCAGCGGCCGCCCTGGCCCTGTCGGCTGGCGCGGCCTCGGCAGATCCCAACGGTTGGTATGGCGCGATCGACGCCGGCTACCACATCATCGACGACATCAACGCCGAGTCGTCGACCACCGGCGCGAACTGGAACTATGAAGTGAACAACGGCTGGGCGGCCTTTGCTCGCCTCGGCTATCGCTTCAACCCCAACTGGCGCGTCGAGCTCGAAGGCGGCTACCGCTCGGGCGACATCGGCACGGTGCGCGCCGTTTCGGGCACCCAGGGTCTGTGCAATCTGACCCCGGCGACGGGCGGCTGCTATTCGCCGGAAGGCGACATCGAGTCCGCCACCCTGATGGCCAACGTCATCTATGACTTCGGCTATGAAGCCTGGGGCGTGCGTCCCTTCGTCGGCCTGGGCGCCGGTGTGAACCACGTTGCCACAAACATGCTTGGCAACCAGCGCGCCAATCGCGCCGCGACCATTGATGTCGACGACAACTCGACCAAGTTCGCCGCCCAGGCGATCGCCGGTCTGGCCTGGGCCGTCAGCGACCGCGCCAACATCGACCTGACCTACCGCTATCTGACGGGCGACGCCTCTTGGGAATCGGTTTCGGCCGGTGTGACGGGCGCGACCCAGTTCGGCGAATGGGACGGCGACTACGACCAGTCGCACACCGTGACCCTGGGCCTGCGCTACAGCTTCGGTGCCGAAGAAGCGGCCCCGCCGCCTCCGCCGCCTCCGCCGCCCCCGCCGCCCCCGCCGCCTCCGCCCCCGCCGCCCCCGCCGCCGGTTCCGCAGACCCCGGCCGCGCGTCAGTTCGTGGTCTATTTCGACTGGGATCGCTCGGACCTGACGGCTGAAGCCCGTTCGGTGGTCGCTCAGGCCGCCAACTACGCCAAGACGGGCCGTCCGACCCGCGTCCTGATCGTCGGCTACACCGACACCTCGGGCTCGGCCGCCTATAACGTCGGCCTGTCGAACCGTCGTTCGCGCACCGTCGCGGACGCCCTGGTCGCCCAAGGCGTCAACGGCGGCGTCATCGCCCTGGACGGCAAGGGTGAAACCGCCCTGGCCAAGCCCACCGCCGACGGCGTGCGCGAACCGCTCAACCGTCGCGCCACCATCGACATCAACTTCTAAGACAGGCGAAGGATCGACCCGGTTTCAACGGGTCGATCCCGCCGATCTCGAAGCTGACGAGCTGAACGCCGTCTCCGAAAGGGGGCGGCGTTTCTGTTTGCGGAGGGGGTGTCTGCAACAGGTCGCCCCCCGTGCCGTGTTTTCCAGCATGTGGCGGCGAAGAGGACGGAGGGGCGGCGCGGCGTCTCAGCCGGCTGTACTGGCCAGAGCCGGAGCTTGCGCGGCGGATGTAGGCAGAGAGGGGGCGAGAAGGGCCTCGCCGGCCGTGATCACGAGGGTGGCGCTCAGGACGGCGCAGATCACAGCGACTGCTGCGAGTGTCAGACTCTTGGCCAGGTCCCGGTCATCCGGCGTCATGGTTCCTCCCCCGACGTCCTTCTGGGAGGATCACGACGCGCGCGGGGATGCAAGTCACGGAACGGTGTCAGGCGGACAAAAGGCGGCGTCGCGAGACGCCGCCTTCCGGATTGCGGATTGTTCTGAAAGCCTCAGCCGGTGAAAGGCCGGATCAGAATCTCGACGCGGCGGTTCTGGGCCTTGCCTTCGGGAGTCGCATTGGACGCCACGGGGTTCCGAGAGCTGGCGCCGGCGACATAGAGGCGCTCGGCCAGGACGCCGCGACGCACGAGTTCCGCCGCCACGCTGCTGGCGCGGCGCTCCGACAGGGGCTGGTTGATCGCATCGCCACCCGAGGAATCCGTATGACCGATCACGTCGATGGTGGAGCGATCATATTCCTGCAGCACCCGGGCGACGTCATCGAGCACGGGCAGGAAGCGCGGGTCGATCGAATACTGGTTGGTGGCGAAGGTGACGTCGGACGGCATGCGGAGCACCAGATTGTCGCCCTGGCGCGCCACGCCGACGCCGGTGCCGGAGAGCTGAGCCTCCATGGCGCGTTGCTGGCGGTCCATATACTGACCGACCGCAGCGCCGCCCAGCGCGCCGACGCCCGCGCCGATCAGGGCGTTCTTACGACCCTGTTCGCCGTTGGATGTATTGGTCAGATAGCCGAGCAGGGCTCCGCCCAGGGCGCCCGCGATGGCGCCGGTTCCGGTGTTGTTGCGGACGGGGGTTGAGCGATAGGGGTCGGTGGTGGTGCAGGCCGCCGCGCCCAGTAGGGCGGCGATGGAGACACCGGCGACGAAAATCTTGGCGCGCATGGATTGGTCCTTCCGATTGGCAGTCTGGCGCGAGAAACGCCCCCCTACTGTCTAGGTTCCAAGCTGTACCTTAGGTGAACGGGCGAGCGGTTCTTGCGGGACCGACGGCTTGAACCTGACAGGGGCGCGGAATGGGGGTAAGGAACCGCCGCACATTGTCTGAACAAGGACGACGCCCGTGAGCGCGATCTCGGCCCCAACCGCCGCCTCAACCATCACCCCTGTCTCCATGACCTTGTATGACAAGGATTTTCAGGCGTTCAGCGATGAGCTGGGCGCCTCCTTCACCCGGTTCGGCTTTGGGGTTGTGGCCGACCATGGTCTGGACGAGGTGCGTATCGCCGCCGCGATCGACGCCGCCAAGACCTTCTTCGCCCTGCCGGAAGCCACCAAACGCCAGTACCACCAGCCGGGAACCGGCGGGGCGCGGGGTCTGACCCCGTTCGGTGTCGAGGCGGCCAAGGGGGCGACCGCCGTGGATCTGAAGGAATTCTGGCACGTTGGTCGCGAACTGCCGCAGGACCATCCGTACCGCCGCTTCATGCGAGACAACCTTTGGCCCGAGGAGGTGCCCGGTTTCCGCGACCATCTTTACGGCATGTATGAGGATCTCGACGCGCTGGGGCGGCGCATTCTCCGGGCCATCGCGCGGTACCTCAAGCTGAGCGACGACTATTTTGACGACAAGGTCGAGATGGGCAACAGCGTCCTTCGCATGTTGCACTATCCGCCGGTGCCCGCCGATGCGCCGGGCGTGCGGGCCGGCGCGCACGAGGACATCAACGTCATCACCCTGCTGCTGGGCGCCGAAGAGGCTGGGCTGCAGCTGAAGGAGAAGGACGGCAGCTGGCTGGACATTGCGCCGCCGGCGGGCGCCCTGGTGGTCAATATCGGCGACATGCTGCAACGGTTAACCAACCACGTCCTGCCGTCGACGACGCACCGGGTGGTCAATCCCGCGCCCGAACGTCGGGGCTTCGCCCGCTATTCGACGCCCTTCTTCCTGCATTTCAACCCGGACTTCCCGATTGAGACGCTGCCGAGCACGATCACGCCGGACAATCCCGATCGCTATGCCGGCAAGACCATTCTGGCAGAGGACTATCTGACCGAACGTCTGCGCGAAATCCGCCTGCTCTGAGGCGAGTCGTCCCTAGCGGGAGATGCGCAGCCGGGTGATGTCCCGTCCGATGTCTCGGAAGGCGTCGGAAAGGTCGGTGGAGCTGGACGCCTGGAAAGCCCGGTCGGGGTTGGTGGCGCACCGCGCCATCAGCTCGCCGGCGGAATCGATCGGACCGGTCATATTCTGGGCTGCGCCGATATCGAAGCCGACCGTATAGACGATGACGCCGGCGGCCTTCATGTTTTGACAGAGCCGATAGGCTTGGTCGAAGGAAGAGCCGTTGGTGGCGGGCTGGTTGATATGGGTGTCCGCCCCGCCGCTGCCGACCCCTGCGTCTCCGGCGATCACGCCCCGGAAATAGGGGGTGTTGAACTCCCCGTCGGTCATCAGCACGACGGCCTTCAAGGTCTTGGTCGAGTCATAGGCGGCGGGCGCGCCTGCGCCTGACCACAGGCCGAAGGTCGGCGAAACCAGATACCAGCCCCAAGCCAAACCGATATGGCCCGCCGTCGATCCGACCGCCGACATTCCGTTGATGGCGTCGGTCAGGGTCTTCTTGACGTTGGTCAGGGGGACGATTCGGGAGGCCGGGCAGGCGTTGCCGGTTCCGGCGTAGCTTCGTCCAACCCAGGACGAGGTGGACGGGGCCGCATCCGTATAGGCCTGCGCCCCGGCTCTTTCCGACACGCAGGTCGTTCCGGGAAAGCGCGTCCAGGTTCCTGCCGCATTGACGAAATCTCGGTTCGAACAGCCGTCCACGCCGCAGACCAGCTGGCCGCCCGACGTATAGGCGGCTCCGCCCATGGGGGCGTTCGCCAATTGGGCTTGAGAGGCGTCGAGCGCCAAGGTCGCCGTGGTCGCGCTGACGCCGGCGACGCGGAAACCGATGTCATTCAACTGGCTGAGGCCCCCCATGCCGCTCAGGACAGCGGCGTCCCCATCGGGCGACAGGCCGTGGCGGGCCATTGTAATGACGATGTTGCAGTCCGCCCGGGCGCATTTGGCGACATAGGCCCGGCCTGAGAAGGCGGAATAGTAGCGGCTGTCCTTGCCGAGGAGGCTGAAGGTGTTGGTCGTGGCGTTGCCCACCGTAAGGGCGACGCCGTTCAGGGGTGCCATCGTTTCCGCGCTCCAGATCGTCACGATGTCGCCGTTCTTGAAGCCGTGGTTAGAGGCGGTGACCACGGCCGTATAGGCGCGGGTGATGCCGGTGATCGTCTTGACCGAGCCCGTCAGCCAGGTCGCTGCGGTGATGGACTGGGTGCTGGAGCCGAGCGCTCCGCGCGCCCTATCAGCATAGGTGTCGCCTACATTGACGCCCATGGAATAGGGAGCCAGGGCCACCTTGGAATAGAAGGGCGACTGGTTGTCTTGGACGACGATGTCGATCAGCTCCTTGGCCGCCGACTTCAGATTGTCGATCTTGCGGCCGCTGGAGCAACTGGCGGCGCAGTCGTTCATCGAGCCGGTGATGTCCAGGACCAGGGCCACCTCCACATCGCGCGAGGAGCGGTTGACCTCGGATCGCACCGAGACGGGCAGGGTGTCGTCCAGCAGTTGGCCGTAGGGCGGAAGCACGATGTTGGCGACCAGGGTCTTTACCCGCCCCTGAGCGGTGGCGATGACGACGCTCTTGTCGTTCATGGCGACCTGAACGTCGCCGTCCTGAACCGGCTCGAGCTCAATCCCCTTCAGATTGGCGCGAAGATTGACCAGGGTGATGCTCTTCAGCTCTTCCGGCGTCGTATAGGGAGACCGCGCGGCGGCCAGGGCGGCGGCGTCCAGGGCGTCCTGAAACTGGGCCTTGGCCGTGGTTATGCGGTGAATGTCGACGCCGCCCAGGGCCAGCATGACGATGACGGGCAGGCTGAGAGCGAAGATGATCGCTACATTGCCGCGCCGGTCGCCGCCCAGCCGGAAGGCCAGGGCCCGAAGGCCGCTGAGGACCTTATGGATCGGTTGTGGCGCCAATGTCGTCGCTTCCTTACAGGCGCGCGCCGCCCGCATGAGGCCACAATGGCCTCATGCGGTTAAAGGAAGGCTGACGGATCGCGGTTAACAGACCCGGCCTAAGGACCGTCTTCAGGCCTGCGACCAACCGCAGTCATGGCCGCGGTTTTGGACCGTCAGCCATTGATTCAAAGGGGCGAAATAGTCGGCGACCGCCGAGGCGTCGTTCCGCGTCTCGCCGGTGAAAGCCTCGAGCGCCTCGGGCCAGGGCTTGGACTGGCCCATTTCCAGCATGGCGTTGAAACGGGCGCCGACGTCCTTGTTCCCGTAAACCGAGCAGCGGTGCAGCGGGCCGGTCCACCCCGCCTGCTTGCAGGCCGCGCGCTGGAACTGGAACTGGTAGATGTGGGCCAGGAAATAGCGGGTGTAAGGGGTGTTGCCCGGCACATGGTATTTGGCGCCCGGGTCGAAGGCATTGGCCGGTCGCGGGCCCGGCGGAACCAGGCCCTGGTATTTCAGCATGTCGGCGGTCCAGGCGGCGTTGTACTGGTCCGGCGTGGTCTCGCCGGAGAAGACGCCCCAGCGCCAGCGGTCCACCATCAGGCCGAAGGGTAGGAAGGCGATCTTGTCCAGCGCCATCTTCAGCAGGAAGGGAATGTCCTCTTCCGCCCCCGGCGTCGTCTTCAAAAGGCCGATCTGGTTCAGATAGGTGGGGGTCAGGGCCGACAGGCCGACGAAGTCGCCGATGGCCTCGTGGAAGCCGTCATTCGCGCCGTTGCGGAACAGCATCGGCTGGTTCTTGTAGGCGCGCTGGTAGTAGTTGTGACCCAGCTCGTGGTGGACGGTGTAGAAGTCGTCGCCGTTGACGTTGGTGCACATCTTGATGCGGATGTCGTCGGCGTTGTCGAGATCCCAGGCCGAGGCGTGGCAGACGACCTCACGGTCGCGGGGGCGCACGATCTGGCTGCGTTCCCAGAAGGTCTGGGGCAGAGGATCGAGGCCCAGCGAAACGTAGAAGCCTTCGCCCGTCCTGACCATTTTCACCGGGTCGTAGTCGGCGGATTTGAGCAATTCGGTCAGGTCGTAGCTGGAGGCGCCGCCGCTGGTCGGGGCCACGACATCATAGATATTGCCCCATTGCTGCGACCACATATTGCCCAGCAGATCGGCGCGGATCGGGCCGTGGTCGGGTTGAACGGCGTCGCCATATTTGGCGTTCAGCCGGGCCCGGACATAGCAGTGAAGGTTCTCGTAGAAGGGCTTGACCTGGGCCCAGAGCCGATCGGTCTCCTCGGCGAAGTCGTCGGCGGGCATGTCGTAGCCCGACCGCCACAGGGCGCCGGTGTCGGAAAAGCCCAGTTCGCGCGCCCCCTCATTGGCGATCTCGACCATGCGGGCGTAGTCGTTCTTCATCACCGGCGAGATGGTGCGCCAGCCTTCGTAAAGGGCCTTGGTTTCGTTCGGGTCGCGGCTGTCGGCCAGGATCAGCGAGGCCTCGTCCAGGGTAATCTGCCGTCCCTTGAAGTCGAACTTGCCGGTCGAATAGGTCGAATCCAGACGGGTGGCGATCTGCGACAGCTCCTCGGCGGCGCCGGGGCGGTTCGGGGCGGGCAGGACGATGCCGAGCCGCAGCAGGTTCAGCTTGCGGCGGACCACCGGATCGACTGCGACGTCGTTGAACTTGGCCGCCTGGTTGGCGAACTGGACCTGGAGCTCGGTCGCCTCGGCGTTGACCTTGGATTCCAGCCACATGGTGTCGAAGGTGATGTTGGTGGCGCGGGCCCACTGCACCCGGGCGGCGTATTCGCCGAAGGTCAGCATCTTGGCCTCGGCGTCGGCGACGAACTGGGTCGCGCCTTCGGCGGTCGTGGGATAGTCGGCCCTCAGGCCGGTGGCGGTGACCGGGGCGGGGGTGAAGGTCTGGGCGCCGGCGTCGGCCTGAAGCGGCAGAGCCTTGTCCGGGGTCGGGGAGGCGGCGCAGCCGGCGGCGAAGGCGAGGGCGCAGACCGCAGCGGCGGTCGTCATCTGACGCTTCATGATGGATCTCCTGAACAGCGGGCGCAGGAGAGGTCAGGGGCGGCGCCGCGTCAAGCGGAGCGGTTCAGCGGGCTTTCTTGCGGGCTACCGGCCTTCGGCCTACTTGAGCTGTCTCTGGGCTACCGGCCTTCGGCCTGTTTGAGTCGGACGCAGCTGTCCAGGCCGTCGTTGCGCACCGTACCCATGGCGGCCTGGATGCGGGCGGCGCGGCGACGGACGTAGGGGCCGGGGGCTGCGGCCTGATAGCGGCGCGGCGCCGGCAGGATGGCGGCGAGGCGGGCGGCCTCGCGCCGGCTCAGGTCTGCGGCGTCCTTGCCGAACCAGTGCTGGGCCGCGGCCTGTGCGCCGTAGACGCCCGGCGCCCATTCGACGACGTTCAGATAGACCTCCATGATCCGGCGCTTGGACCAGACGGCCTCGATCAGGACGGTGTATCCGGCCTCGAAGCCTTTGCGGACCCAGTCGCGGCCGGGCCACAGGAAGACGTTCTTGGCCGTCTGCTGGGTGATGGTGGAGCCGCCGCGGATGCGCCCGCCCTCGGCGTTATGATCCAGCGCCTTCTGGATGGCCTCCATGTCGAAGCCGTGGTGGCTGCAGAAGCGGGCGTCCTCGGCGGCGATGGCGGCGTCGACCAGATGGGGCGAAATCTGCTTCAGCCCGCGCCACTGGTAGTCCAGCCCCTCGCCGCGCACGGCCTGGCGCAGCATCAGGATGGTGGGCAGGGGCGGGAAGAGGGCGACCCAGAGGACGCCGCCGACCGGCACGGCGGTCAGGATGGCGGCGGCGATGACGACCGCCCGGAGCCAGGATGGACGAGGCCACCTCGCCATCAGAGGATCGCCACCCCGGCGGCCCCGTCCTCGTCGGCCCAGGCGACCGTATCAGCCGCCGGGCTGAGGCAGAGGGCGACGATGACCGGGCCCTTGTCGGCCTTGACGACGTTCAGGCCCTGGGCGGCCGGATGGGCGACCCAGACCCGGCCGTCGGTCAGGCCGGCGGCCAACAGGCCGTGGTTCACGCGGGCCGAGACCCGATTGATCAGGCTGGCCTCGTCATAGCCGATCTCGGTCGCCTCGCGGCCCATCGGGCCGTTGGAGCCGATGAAGGGCCAAAGCACGGCGCCCTGGGCGCCCGAGGTGGCCAGCAGCTGGCCGTTCGCCAGGAAGGCCAGGGAGCGGACCTTGGATGGATAGCCGCCCATCCGCAGATTCTTGGCGTCCTTCAGCCGCCAGCCGTGAAGCTGATTATCCTGCATGGTGGTGACGACGAAGGCGCCGTCGGGCGAGAAGGCCACGCCGGTGTGCGACCCGGCCCAGCTCAGCCTGGTCGGCTGCTGCTTCTCGATCCGGGCGTACCAGAGGGCCGCGCCGCCGTAGGTCGAGGCGGCGATGCGCCGTCCCTTGGGTTCGAAGGCCACGCCGGAGACGGTGCGTTCATGCTGGAAGTCGCGCCGGAAACCCGGTTCGGACGGATCGATCACCGACAGGGTGCGCCCCCAGGAAAAGGCGATCAGGCCCGACGCTGGCGAGGCGTCCACGGCGTCGATCCACTGGTTCTTCGCCTCGGCCAAGACCGCAGGCTCGACGCCGGGGCGGCTCCAGACCAGCCGACCGTCGTCGCCGCCGGTCACCACCCCTTCGCCGGACGGATGAACCGCGGCGCACAGGACGGCGCCGTCATGCGCCTGGACCGTCGCGCCGTCGGCGAACCGGACCGAGCCGTCGCCGAGGGCGAAGACGGCGCCGGTGTTGTCGAACAGGGCGGCGGTGACCTGGGCGTCGAATGCGAAGTTCATGCGCGAGGCGTTAGCCGGTTGCAGGGGCGGGGGCAAATGGGGGAGAACAAGTCATCCGTTTCTCCCCCCCCCCCGGAACGGGGAGAGAGAATGCGGGTGCGCCCTCAGACCGGATCTGTCGGCTTGGGTTCGACCGGGGCCGGGGCGGCCTGGGCTTGGACCGGCTCCTCCGGAAGGGGGATGAACTCCAGATCGTCCTCGCTCGGGAGTTTCATCCGACCGGCCTTCCAGTCGGCCTTGGCCTGGTCGATGCGGGCCTGGCTGGAGGCGACGAAGTTCCACCAGATCAGCCGTTCGCCCACCGGCTCGCCGCCAAGGACCATGACGGTCGATTGCACTAGGGCCTTGACCGTCGGCTCGGCCGTCGGCTCCAGCACGATCATCTGGCCTTCATGGAAGGTGCGGTCGCCCACTTCGATCGCCCCCTTGGCCACGAACAGAGCGCGCTCGCTCATGCCGCCGCCGCCCTTGCCCGGAGGCGGAGCGGTGCGGACGCCGGGCTGAAGCTCCCAGTGCACATAGAAGAGGGGCGAGGACACCGGCGCGCTCGCCTTGGCGCCATAGGCTTCTCCGGCCACCAGACGCGCGAACAGGCCGCCGTTCTCATAGGAAGGCTGGGCGTCCTCGCCCAGATGATGAAAGGAGGGGTCGATTTCCTCGGCCTCGTCGGGCAGGGCGACCCAGGCCTGCATGCCGTGCATCGGCCCGCCGCGGCTCTTCTTCAGTGGATCGGTGCGCTCGGAATGGACGATGCCCTTGCCGGCCGTCATCCAGTTCACCTCGCCGGGGCGGATGGGCTGGTTATAGCCGAGATTGTCGTGGTGCAGGATCTCGCCCTCGAACAGATAGGTGAGGGTCGACAGGCCGATGTGGGGGTGCGGCCGCACATCAATGGCGGCGGCGCCCGGCGCAAACTCGGCCGGGCCCATCTGATCCAGGAAGATGAAGGGCCCGACCATCCGGCGCGAATGGAAGGGCAGGACGCGGCCGACCTCGAACCCGCCCAGGTCCTTACGGCGCGCGTCGATCACCAGTTCGATCATGTTCGGCATCCCCTCGGCGGAAGACGCCGCCGAACGGTCTTATCCGACGTGAGGGGTCACTATGCCAAGAGGCAGGGCGGTCACATTCTTCACGCCGCGGGTGACGATATGGCTCTCGCAGTCTGAGACGATGCCCAGGGCCAGCAGCTTTTCGCGCAGGAACTTGTCGAAGGCGTGCATGTCGGAGGTGATGATTCGCAGCACATAGTCCTCGCGGCCCGTGATGGTGGCGCACTGGACCACTTCCGGCCATTTGGCGACCGCCGCCTCGAAGATGTCGAGGTTCTCGGCCGAGGGCAGCATCAGTTTGACGATGGCGTAGACCTCGAAATCCAGGCCCAGCAGCTTGGCGTTCAGCAGGGTGACGCGCTTGGTGATCAGGCCGGAATCTTCCAGCCGTTTGATGCGCCGCCAGCAGGGCGAGGCCGACAAGCCGACCCGATCCGCCACTTCGGCGACCGACAGTCCGGCGTCTTGTTGCAGGATATCCAGGATCCGGGCGTCGATGGGATCGAGTTCGTCCGCCAATGCGTTTCTCCGATTGTGGTTATGGCGAAATAAAATACCCTAAATAGGGATTTTGCAAGGTCAATTTGAGCGAGCGCCTGCTTAGGGGCCGTGTTATCACACGTCCAGAGGAAACACGGACGCATCCTCCGAACGGAACCGGACGCCCGCATGAACGACAAAATGAGCCAAAAGAACAGTCGCCCCCTTTCTTTGCGCGTGCCTGAACCCTCGGGTCGGCCGGGCGACGCGCCGGATTTTAGCCATCTGACGATGGACCCCGCCGGAGCCGTGGATCGGCCGGAGGTTTCGACGGCGCCCTATGAGATGCGCGATCACGCCTTTCGACTGATCCGGGTGCTGGACGAGGATGGAAACGCCGTCGGGCCGTGGAATCCGCGCCTGGACCCCGAGACACTTCGTCGCGGCCTGAAGGCCATGATCCTGACCCGCGCCTTCGACGACCGGATGCACCGCGCCCACCGTCAGGGCAAGACCAGCTTCTATATGAAGTGCACCGGCGAGGAGGCCATCGCAGTCGCCCAAGGCATGATCCTGAGCCGCGAGGACATGGGCTTCCCCACCTATCGCCAGCAGGGGCTGCTGATCGCGCGCGGCTATCCGCTGACGGCGATGATGAACCAGATCTATTCCAACGCCGAAGACCCGATCAAAGGCCGCCAGCTGCCGATCATGTATTCGGCCAAGGACTACGGCTTCTTCACCATCAGCGGCAATCTGGGCACCCAGGTCCCCCAGGCGGTCGGCTGGGCCATGGCCAGCGCCTACAAGGGCGACGACAAGATCGCCATCAGCTGGATCGGCGACGGCGCCACGGCCGAGGGCGACTTCCACAACGCCCTGACCTTCGCATCCGTCTATCGCGCCCCGGTCATCCTGAACATCGTCAACAACCAGTGGGCTATTTCGTCCTTCCAGGGCATCGCCGGCGGGCTGGAGACCACCTTCGCCTCCAAGGCCATCGGCTACGGCCTGCCGGCCCTGCGGGTGGACGGCAACGACTTTCTTGCGGTGTGGGCCGCGACCCAGTGGGCCGAGGAGCGCGCCCGCTCGAACCAGGGGGCGACGGTGATCGAACTGTTCACCTATCGCGGCGCCCCGCATTCGACCTCGGACGACCCCAGCCGCTATCGCCCCGGCGACGAGCACGAGAAATGGCCGCTGGGCGATCCGATCGAGCGGCTGCGCCAGCATCTGACGCTGATCGGCGAATGGGATGACGAGCGCCACATGGCGGCGCTCAAGGAGGCGGTCGAACAGGTTCGCGCCGCCGGCAAGGAGTCCGAGGCCATCGGCACCCTGGGCCAGTCGCGTCCCAGCGTGAAGACCATGTTCGAGGAGGTCTATGCGACCGAGGACTGGCGCCTGGTCGAACAGCGTCGCGAGGTGGGGGTCTGATCATGAGCGAGCAAACCACCTTTATCGAAGCGGATCGTACTGACGGAGTCGAACCGGACATGGTCGATCAGAACGCCGCTCCCGCTTCGGAAGCGACCGGCGCCGGCGTCGTTCCGATGAACATGATCCAGGCCCTGAACTCGGCCCTGGACGTCAAGATGGCCGAGGATCCGAACGTCCTGTCGTTCGGCGAGGACGCCGGCTATTTCGGCGGGGTCTTCCGCGTCACCGACAAGCTGCAGCAGAAGCACGGCCTGACCCGCAGCTTCGACGCCCCGATCAGCGAATGCGGCATCGTCGCCGCCGCCATCGGCATGGGCGCCTATGGCCTGCGCCCGGTCGTCGAGATCCAGTTCGCCGACTACATCTATCCGGCCTATGACCAGATCGTCTCCGAAGCGGCCAAGATGCGCTATCGCTCGGGCGGTCAGTTCACCAGCCCGATTACGATTCGCAGCCCCTACGGCGGCGGCATCTTCGGCGGTCAGACCCACAGCCAGTCGCCGGAAAGCCTGTTCACCCATATCGCGGGGCTGAAGGTCGTCATTCCGTCCAACCCCTATGACGCCAAGGGCCTGTTGATCGCCGCCGTCGAGGATGACGACCCGGTCGTCTTCTTCGAGCCGAAACGTCTGTACAACGGCCCGTTCGACGGCTGGCACGAGAAGCCGGTCTCGCCGTGGAAGGCGCAAGAATTGGCGCAGGTTCCGACGGGCAAATATGTCGAGCCGATCGGCAAGGCGCGCGTGATGCGCGAAGGAAACGACGTCACCATCCTGGCCTATGGCACAATGGTCTGGGTGGCGCTGGCGGGAGCCGAACACGCCGGCGTGGACGCCGAGGTGATCGACCTGCGCTCGCTCGTGCCGCTGGACATCGAGGCCATCGAGGCCAGCGTGAAAAAGACCGGCCGATGCGTCATCGTGCACGAGGCGCCCAAGACCTCGGGCTTCGGCGGCGAACTGTCGGCCCTGGTGCAGGAGCGTTGCTTCTATCACCTGGAGGCGCCGATCGCGCGCGTCACCGGCTGGGACACCCCCTATCCCCATGCTTTCGAATGGGAATATTTCCCCGGACCGCAACGGGTTTCAGACGCCGCGAAGAGCGTCATGTCGGGAGGACGTTAAGATGGGTCGTTTCGTCTTCAAACTGCCCGACGTGGGCGAAGGCACCGCCGAGGCCGAACTGGTCGGCTGGCACGTCAAGGTCGGCGATACGGTCGCCGAGGACCAGATCGTCGCCGACGTGATGACCGACAAGGCCACCGTAGAGATCACCGCGCCTGTGTCCGGCAAGGTCATCGCCCTGCACGGCGAGCCCGGCGCCATGGTGCCGGTGCGCGGGCCGTTGGTCGAGTTCGAGGTCGAGGGGGCGGGGAATGCGGAAGAGAGCCCCTCCGTCTCTCCGCTGCGCTCCGAGCCACCTCCCCCCGCTTCGCGCGGGGAGGAGACAGTAGCGGCATCGTCTCCTCCCCACGCCAGTGGGGAGGGGGACCGCGCGAAGCGTGGTGGAGGGGCTCTTGACGCCCCCCAGGCCTCCACCGGCAACTATGTCTTCAAACTGCCCGACGTCGGCGAAGGCACGGCCGAGGCCGAACTGGTCGGCTGGCACGTCAAGGTCGGGGATGCGGTCGAGGAAGACCAGATCCTGGCCGACGTCATGACCGACAAGGCCACGGTCGAGATCACCTCGCCGGTCGCCGGAACGGTCGTCGCCCTGTACGGCGAGGCGGGCAAGGCCGTGCCGGTCGGCGGGCCGCTGGTGGCCTTCGATGTGGCCGGGGCCGGCAATGTCGCCAAGAGCCCCGTTCAGGCCCCCTCCGTCGCCTCCGGCGCTGCTTCCCCCAAGGGGGGAGGATCGACGCCGGCAGCCCCACCAAAATCTCCCCCCCCTGGGGGGAGCACCCGCGCAGCGGGGGAGGGGGGCAAACCGGCCCCCGCCCTGACCGGCCGGGCCCGCGGCGAACGCCCCCTGGCCTCGCCCGCCGTGCGCAACCGCGCGCGCGACCTGGGCGTCGATCTGACCTTCGTGCCCGGCTCCGGCCCGGCCGGGCGGATCACCCACGAGGATCTGGACGGCTTCATCGCCCGCGGCGGCCAGGTTCCGACGTCCGCCGCTCCGGCCGGCGGCTCGCCCTTCGCCCGCGCCGAAGGGACCACCGAGGTCAAGATCATCGGCCTGCGCCGCAAGATCGCGGAGAAGATGGCCGAGAGCGTGCGCCGCATTCCGCACATCACCTATGTCGAGGAAATCGACATGACGGCGCTGGAGGAGCTGCGGGCCCATCTGAACGCGACCAAGGCGAAGGATCAGCCCAAGCTGAACCTGCTGCCCTTCATCGCCCGCGCCATCGTGGTGGCCCTGCGCGATCAGCCGCAGATCAACGCCCATTATGACGACGAGGCGGGCGTCCTGATCCAGCACGCCCCGGTCCATCTGGGCATCGCCGCCCAGACGCCGAACGGCCTGATGGTGCCTGTGGTCCGCCACGCCGAGGCGCGCGACGCCTGGGATACGGCGCTGGAGATCGCCCGCGTCTCGGGCGCGGCCAAGGACGGTTCGGCCAAGCGTGAGGAGCTGTCGGGCTCGACCATCACCATCACCTCCCTGGGAACCCTGGGCGGGGTGGTCCACACCCCGATCATCAACCACCCCGAGGTCGCCATCGTCGGCCCTAACAAGATCGCCGAACGGGTCGTGGTCCGCGACGGCCAGATGGTGGTGCGCAAGATGATGAACCTGTCGTCGTCGTTCGATCACCGGATCGTCGACGGGCATGATGCGGCGGTGTTCGTCCAGCGGATCAAGGGATTGCTGGAGCAGCCCGCGACCTTGTGGATGGGGTGAAGTGATGCTCCGGCTCACCGGCGCCTTAGCCTTGGCAACTGTGATGATGGGCGGCCCAGTTTTGGCCTGCTCGCTGGCGCTTGGGGACCAGGTCGAAGTCCGAGCTCGCGACCTTCGCGCCGTGACCGGCGTCTACGAAGCGAGGATCGAAAACACGGCTTGGCTAGATCAATACGGGAACAACGTCGACTTCACAGTAAGGCCGACCTTGGCTGTCTGGGGACCAGTATCGCCGCGATCTTTCCGTCTGTCATACAGAGCGGGAGCCTGCACGAATTGGCTTTTTCCCATGGATGACGAAGGTGAGCCGCGGAATGGCTTGAGGGTATTGGTTTTCGCGAGCCCTGAAGCCGAAACGGACAAGACTTGGCTCTACATCGTGAAGGCTGACGCCGAATATATCGAAAGCTTTATGAGCGACTGGCGTGCGGCAATAGCTGGCCAGCCTCTACCGGGACCCAAATGACCCAGACCCTGAAGACCAAAGTCCTGATCATCGGCGCGGGCAC
Organism: Brevundimonas sp. GW822-FHT03E11; assembly: GCF_058801445.1. NCBI lineage: Bacteria > Pseudomonadati > Pseudomonadota > Alphaproteobacteria > Caulobacterales > Caulobacteraceae > Brevundimonas > Brevundimonas sp. GW822-FHT03E11. The sequence goes on from NZ_JBXANG010000002.1 coordinate 473,225, forward strand.
GGGAGGCTATGTCGCCGGCATCCGTTGCGGCCAACTGGGCCTCGACACCGTGCTGGTGGACGGCGGCGATGGGCTGGGCGGGACCTGCCTGAACGTCGGCTGTATTCCGTCCAAGGCCATCATCCATGCGGCGGGCAAGTTCGAGACCGTGGCCAAGGCGGCCGGGGGCGGGACCCTGGGCATCACGGCGGCCAAGCCGGCGATCGACCTGAAACAGACGGTCGCGTGGAAGGACGGCATCGTCCGTAAGCTGAACGCCGGGGTCGCGGCCCTGCTGAAGAAGGCCAAGGTCAAGGTGATCAAGGGCTGGGCGGCCTTCGAGGACGCCAAGACCTGCATGGTGAAGACGGAAGACGGCGACATCCGCATCACCGCCGAACACGTCATTCTGGCGACGGGATCGGAGCCTGTCGAACTGCCCTTCCTGCCGTTCGGCGGCGACGTCATCTCCTCGACCGAGGCGCTGAGCCTGTCGGATGTCCCGAAGAAGCTGGTCGTCGTCGGCGGCGGCTATATCGGGCTGGAGTTGGGCATCGCCTATCGGAAGCTGGGCGCCGAAGTCGCCATCGTCGAAATGGCCGACCGGATCCTGCCCCTGTATGACAAGGCCCTGACCGATCCGGTCGCCAAATGGCTGGAGAAGCACGGGGTCGAGCTTCATCTGGGCGCGCGGGCCGGCGGCTTCGGCGACGGAAAACTGTCGATCACGACCAAGGACGGCGAGCCGCTGCAGCTGGAGGCCGACAAGGTGCTGGTCACGGTCGGCCGTCGTCCGCGCACCCAGGGCTGGGGTCTGGAGAATATGGGCGTGGCCATGGCCGGTCCGTTCGTGAAGATCGACAACCGCTGCGCCACCAGCATGAAGAATGTCTGGGCTGTCGGCGACCTGACGGGCGAACCGATGCTGGCGCACAAGGGTTCGGCCCAGGGCGAGGTGGTCGCCGAGATCGTCGCCGGCCACGACCGGGTGTTCGATCCCACGACGATCGCCGCCGTCTGTTTCACTGAGCCGGAGATTGTTTCGGCGGGTCTGGGTCCCAGCGATGTCGAGGGCCGCGACGATGTGATCACCGCCGTCTTCCCCTTCGCCGCCATCGGCCGGGCCCTGGCCATCGAGGCCGGCGAGGACGGCGGCTTCGTGCGCGTGATCGCCTCCAAGGCCGACCACCGGCTGCTGGGGATCCAGGCCGTGGGCCAGCATGTGTCGGAACTGTCCAACAGCTTCGCCCAGATGCTGGAGATGGGGGCGGTGCTGGAAGACGTGGCCGGGACCATCCACGTCCACCCGACCCTGGGCGAAGCCTTCCACGAGGCGTCCCTGCGGGCCCTGGGCCACGCGATCCATATCTGACCTCGGCCTGGAGCGGTCCTACAGCCGCTCCAGCCGCCTGGCGTGGTTCGCCACCATCTTCAGGGCCAGACCGTCGGGCAGGACGCGCGCCAGGCCCGCCATGACATTGTTCATGACGCCGGGCGTCACGCTGGCCCGGTTCGCCTCGCAGGCGTCGTAGCCGATCTGCGCCACGCGGCCGGCGTCCATCCACATCCAGGCCGGATAGGCGCGCGACACCTGATCGCGAGACCCATTGACGTCGTGGAACTCGGTCAGGGTGTAGCCGGGGTTCAGCACCGTCACATGGACCCCCGTCCCCAGGGTCTCCAGATGCAGGCCCTGGGAGGCCTTGATCAGGAAGCTCTTGATCGGACCATACAGGGTGTCGCCGCCCGTCGCCGGCATCTGGCCCGCCAGCGAGGCGACGTTCAGCACCCGGCCGAAGCCCCGCCCGACCATGCCGGGCAGGACCAGGCGCGACAGCTCCACCGGCGCGGTCAGCATGACCTGGATCATGGCCCGGTGGGCGGCGAGGTCGGTGTCGAGGAAGCCTGTGACCCGGCTGAAGCCCGCATTGTTGACGAGGCCGTCAACCGTCAGGCCCCGTGCCGCGACGGCGGCGATCAATCGTTGCGGGGCCGTCGGATCGGACAGATCCTCGGGGATCACGGTCGCGGTCACACCGTAGGCGGCGGTCAGTTCATCGGCCAGGGCCTGCAGCGGCCCCTCGCGTCGCGCGGTCAGGATCAGGTTCCAGCCCTTGGCCGCATAGGTCCGGGCCAGGGCGGCGCCGATGCCAGCCGAGGCGCCGGTGATCAGGACCGTTCGGCTCATCGGGGCGTCAAGCCGCGACAGGGCAGGATTTGTGCGGCGTAAAGGCCGCCAGGGACGCAGGATTTTCCGCCAGCAGATCGGCGATGGTGATCTTGGACAGGGCCTCGGTCGCGGCCTCGTCGGCGGCGGTCAGGGCCTTGGCCACCTGGCGAGGAATATGTTCGCTGATCGGGCAGCCCTTGGCGCCGGACGGCGGCGAGCCGATGTGGGCGCAACCGTTGACGGCCTTCAACACCTCGTCCAGCCGGATGTCCTGCGGCTGGCGCAGCAGCCAGGAGCCGCCGGTCGCGCCGGGGCGGGTGGCGATCAGACCGGCCTTGGCCAGCAGGGCCGTCACCCGGCGCACCACAACAGGATTGGTCGGTATGGAGGAGGCCAGAACGCCGCTGGGCGCCGCGCGGTCAGGCGAAAACGCTCCCTTGTGGGCCATATAGGCCAGGGCGTGGGCGGCGACGGGGAAGCGCTGGCTGTCTGACATGATCGTGTTCCTGAAGGGAAAATAGGCGTTCGCGCGCCGAATCACAAATCTCCGCCCGTCTGGAGAAACCGAATCCCGCGCGCCGCGATTGAAGCGGACGCGGAATGAGCCTAAAGGCTCGCCGCTTTGAAGGGCTCGACCTGTCGTCGACGACCCGGAGGATACGCATGGCCGGGGACACTCCCCACGACGCGGGCGCTCTCCCCGCCGCGTCGAACACGCCGAACAAGTCCACCCACGCCACGGGACCCGAGTCCCAAGCTCCAGCAGGCCAGATCGCCAAACACGGCGGCTTCTGGGCCCTGACGGTCGGCGCGATCGGCGTGGTGTTCGGCGACATCGGCACCAGCCCGCTCTACGCCCTGCGCGAGGCGATCGATCACGCCCGCTCGGGCGTCGGCGGCGACCTGGCCGTGGTCGGCGTGGTCTCCCTGGCCTTCTGGGCCCTGATGGTGGTGGTGACGTTCAAGTACGTCTTCTTCCTGATGCGGGCCGACAACAAGGGCGAAGGCGGCACCCTGTCCCTGATGGCCCTGGCCCAGCACGCGGTCGGACGGCGCAGCGCCTGGATCTTCATCCTGGGCGTCTGCGGCGCGGCCCTCTTCTATGGCGACGGCATCATCACCCCGGCCATTTCGGTGCTGTCGGCCGTCGAGGGCCTTCAGGACGCGCCGGGCCTGGCCGGACGTCTGGATCCCTTCATCGTGCCGATCTCCGCCGGGATTCTGGTGGCCCTGTTCATGGCTCAGTCGGGCGGCACCGCCAGCCTGGCCAAATATTTCGGCCCGATCACCGCCGTCTGGTTCCTCAGCCTCGGTGGCCTGGGTCTTTATCACATCTTCGACGACGTCAGCATTCTGCGGGCCCTGTCGCCCCACTACGGCGTCATGCTGCTGATCAATGACGGCTTCCTGGGCTTCGTCATCCTGGGCAGCGTCTTCCTGGCCGTGACCGGCGCCGAGGCCCTTTATGCGGACATGGGCCATTTCGGAAAGGCGCCGATCCGCATGGGCTGGCTGGCCTTCGTCCTGCCCTGCCTGACCCTGAACTATCTGGGCCAGGGCGCCCTGATCCTGGACAATCCCGGCGCATCTGAGAATCCCTTCTGGAACATGGTGCCGGAGATGGCCTATTGGCCGATGCTGATCCTGGCCACCGCCGCCACCGTCATCGCCTCCCAGGCCGTGATCACCGGAGCCTTCTCGGTCACCCAGCAGGCGGTGCAGCTGGGCCTGCTGCCCCGGATCGACATTCGCAACACCTCCGAAACCCAGGCGGGCCAGATCTTCGTGCCGGCGGTCAACACCTTCCTGATGATCGGGGTCCTGCTGCTGCTGGTGGTCTTCCAGAGCTCGCACAATCTGACCGCCGCCTATGGTGTGGCGGTCACCGGGACCATGCTGGTCAACACCCTGATGAGCTATTCGGTGATCACCAAGGGCTGGAAGTGGCCGATGTGGGCGGTCGCCGGAACCCTGATCCCCTTCGCCTTCATCGACGGCGTCTTCCTGACCTCCAACCTGCTGAAGATCCCCGACGGCGCCTGGATGCCGCTGGTGCTGGGGGCCTGTCTGGTGCTGATCATGTGGACCTGGGTGCGCGGCACTCAGATACTGACGACCAAGACCCGCAAGGACAGCCTGCCTCTGACCGACCTGATCGAGATGCTTCAGGCCCGGCCGCCGCACCGCGCGCCCGGCACGGCCATCTTCCTGACCAGCGATCCCGACGTCGCCCCGGTCGCCCTGATGCACAATCTCAAGCACAACAAGGTCCTGCACGAGAAGAACGTCATCCTGACCGTGCGCACCTCCGAGCGGCCCCGAGTCAAGGAGGCGGATCGGGTGCGGATGGAGCCGATCAATGACGACTTCAAGAAGCTGACCATCACCTATGGCTTCATGGAGACGCCGAACGTGCCGCGCGCCCTGGGTCTGTGCCGCAAACAGGGACTGAAGTTCGACATCATGTCGACCAGCTTCTTCCTGGGCCGCCGGTCGCTTATCCCGTCGGCGCGCCAGGGCATGCCCCTGTGGCAGGACCGGCTGTTCATCTTCCTGATGCGCAACGCCGCCAATCCGACCGACTTCTTCCACATCCCGCCCGGCCGCGTGGTCGAGCTGGGCGCCCAGGTGGCGGTTTGAGGCCGGGCGCCCGGCCGGGCCAGAACTCCGAGGCGCGGGGCCGCCGGATGGCGACCAAGGGCAGGCCGCGTCCAGCTTCCGCTTCGGAAGCCTTGTCTGAAACCCCGCACCAGGACGATATCGGGGTGGAGGCCCGCCTCGTCGCCGGCCTGTTGCTGAACGCGGCGCTGGAGCGACGCAACGGACTGGACGAAGCCCTGTCCCAGCCGGCCGCCCGCGCCCTGGCGCCGGTCGATCGCGCCTTCGCCCGGGCGGTGGCCATGGCGGCCCTACGGCGTCTGGGCGAGATCGACCAGATCCTGGACCGGCGTCTGAAGAAGTCGCCGCCCGAGGCCGTGCGCACCTTGATGCGCATCGCCCTGGCCCAGACCCTGGTGCTGGAGACCCCGGCCTTCGCCGCCGTCTCCACGGCCGTGAAACTGGCCGAGCGGGACCCCAAGACCCGGCCGTACAAGAACCTGGTCAACGCCGTGCTGCGCGGGGTGGGGCGCGACGGCCCCGGCCTGACCACGGCCGAGAGCAATCTGCCCGACTGGATCGCCGCCCGCTGGCGGGCGACCTATGGCGAGGCGGCCCTGACCGGCCTGGCCCTGGCCGCGCGCGAGGAGCCGCCGACCGATCTCAGCCTAAAGCCCGGCGTCGATCCCGCCGCCGTCGCCGAGGCGGTGGAGGGCGAGGTTCTGGACGGGGGTACGGTCCGCACCGGCCGTCGCGGCGATGTCGCCGCCTGGCCCGGCTTCGAGACCGGCGATTGGTGGGTTCAGGACGCCGCCGCCGCCGTCCCCGGCCGCCTGCTGGACGTCAAGCCCGGCGAGACCGCCCTGGATATGTGCGCCGCCCCCGGCGGCAAGACCCTGCAGCTGGCGGCCGCCGGCGCTTCGGTGGTGGCCCTGGACCGTTCGGCCCCGCGTCTGAAACGCCTGACCCAGAACCTGGAACGCACCGGACTGACCGCCGAGGTGGTCGCCGTCCCCGCCGAGGACTGGGAGGACGACCGCACCTTCGACGCCGTGCTGCTGGACGCCCCCTGCACCGCCACCGGCACCTTCCGCCGCAATCCGGAGGTTCTGCGCGCCACCAAGCCGGCCGAGGTCGCCAAATTGGCCGACGTCCAGCACCGGCTGCTCGACGCCGCCGCCGAACGGGTCAAGCCGGGCGGCCGTCTGGTCTATTGCACCTGTTCGCTGGAGCGCGAGGAAGGGGAGACCCAGGTGATCGCCTTCCTGCGCCGCAACCCCGGTTTTCGCACGGTTCCCGCCGACCCCGCCGCCGTCGGCGCCCCGGCTGAGGCCCTGACGCCGGAAGGCTGGCTGCGCATTCTGCCGTCCCAATGGGCCGAACGCGGCGGCCTGGACGGCTTCTTCGCCGCACGGCTGGAGCGGATTTCCTGACGGTCGGCGGCTTGCCCCCGTGGGCAAGCCGTCCTATCCGAGGGGCCATGGCCGCACCCCTGATCTGCCCGTCCATCCTCGCCAGCGATTTCGCGCGCCTGGGTGAAGAAGTCCGCGCTCTGGAAGCCGCAGGCGCCGACTGGATCCACATCGATGTGATGGACGGCCATTTCGTGCCCAACATCACCCTGGGCCCGGACATCGTGAAGGCCATCCGACCGCACACCCGTCTGCCGTTCGACGTCCATCTGATGGTCGCGCCGGTCGATCCGTGGCTGGAAGCGTTCCGCGAGGCGGGCGCAGACGTCCTGACCGTCCACCCTGAGAGCGGAGCGCACCTGCACCGCACCCTGGGCCGCATCCGCCAGCTCGGCGCCAAGGCGGGCGTCGTGTTTAATCCCGCCACCCCGCTGTCGATCCTGGAAGAGGTGGTCGATCTGGTGGATCTGGTTCTGATCATGTCGGTCAATCCGGGCTTCGGCGGCCAGAAGTTCATCGACAGTTCGCTGAAGAAGATCGAGACGGCGCGGGCCATTCTGGATCGGGCCGGGTCGGCGGCTCATATTCAGGTGGACGGCGGCGTGACCTCGGCCAATGCGGGGTCTTGCGTCGCCGCTGGGGCCGACGCCCTGGTCGCGGGCTCCTTCGTCTTCAAGGGCGATTATGCGGCCAATATCGCCGCCCTGAAGTCCGCCCCGAACGCTTCGACCGCCGGGTGAGCCCCTTGGGTCCCTTCGCTCCGCGGCGCGAGCCCGAGACGCCGGACGTCGCCTCGGGCCAGATTCCGGGCCTTCCGGGCGCGCCGGTCCGCACGCCCGTCCGGGCGGGGCAGGCGGCGACCAGCGCCGGTCTTTGGCCCGCCATCGCCGGGCGTCTGATCACCCGTCAACTGTGGATCGAGCTTTACGGCCTTCCCGGCTATGGTCTGACCCTGGGCCCGGTGCTGGGCGGGGGCAAGGTCACGGCCTTTGCGGCGACGCCGAGAGATTTCCGGCCGCACGATTCCGCCCCGGGCAAGAACCTGCTGGTCGGGCGCTTTATCCTGGCCGGCGCCTCCATGGAGGTTGAGCCCCCGTCCGATCCATGGAACCGACCCAGTCCGTCGCGGCCCTTCGCCGTCGAATTGCACGCCTTCAACTGGCTGCCGGCCCTGATGGCCCAGGGCGAGCGCGGCGCGCGCGAGGCCCTGCGCCTGACCCTGGCCTGGGCTGACGCCTTCGCCCGCTGGTCGCCCTTCGCCTGGGGGCCGGAGATTCTGCCGCGCCGGGTGATCAACCTGGCCTGCGCCGCCCGCCGCATGGGGGCGGTGGCGACCGAGGCGGAACGGTTGAGGCTGGCCGACAGTCTGGCGCGCCAGACGCGCCAGCTGTTGCGTCCGCCGGGCGGCCTGGCCACGCGGGCGGAGCGTCTGACCGCCGCCGCCATCGGGGGCTGCGTCCTGGCCGGCGCGCCGGGGCAGGGCCTGCGTCGCCGCGCCCTGGGCGGTCTGGCGGGGGCGCTGCGCGTCACGGTTCACGACGACGGTTCGCATGCGTCACGCAGTCCCGAGGCGGGGCTGGAGCTGCTCTTGGACCTCCTGACCCTCGACGACGCCCTGGCCCAGCTGTCCGAACCGACGCCGCAGCCGGTGTCGGAGGCGATCGACCGCCTGACCCAGGGCCTGCGCCTTCTGACCCTCCCCGACGGGCGGCTGGCCGGTTTTCAAGGCGGCGGTCCCTCATCGGCCGCCCGTGTGGCCGCCGCCCGCGCCCATGACGAGGCCGCGACGGCGAGCCGTGCGGCCGATCCCACCCATCCGCCGGTCGGCCGGATCGGCGGACTGGTGCGGATCGCCAGCCCCCTGTTGTCCATCGTCGCCGACGCCGCCTCGCCCGCGCGCGGCGCCTGGGGCGCCACGGCCTGCGCCCAGCCGCTGGCGCTGGAGATCGCCTGCGGCAAGGACCGTCTGGTCACCGGCTCCGGCTGGACCCCCGCCGCCACCGATCGTCAGGCCCTTCGCCTGACCCCCGGCCATTCGACCCTGACCCTAGGCGAGCGGTCGCTGAACGAACCCTTGGGTGGCTGGAAGGGCGAGCTTCTGGGACCGCGCCTGGTCGGGCCGCCGATCCATGTGACAACCGACCAGAGGGAAGCCGAGGGCGCGGTCTGGCTGGAGATGGAGCATGACGGCTGGAACGAAGCCTTCGGCCTGAACCATCAGCGGCGCCTGTATCTGGACCAGAGGCTGGACGAGTTGCGGGCGGAGGAGAAGCTTTTCCCGACGCCCGGCCGCAAGGAGGTGATCCGCCAGATCGCGGCCCCCTACGCCATCCGCTTCCATCTGGAGCCGGGGGTTCAGGCCTCGCTGGCGCGGGACCGTCGCTCGATCCTGCTGCGCGGCGCCTCGGGCCGGGGCTGGTGGTTCCGCACCGACGGCCCCGACGTGGCCATAGAGCCCAGCGTCCATATCGACGCCGGGCTGACCCGCCGCAGCTTGCAGATCGTCGTGCGCGGCTCGGCCCGCACCGACAGCGAGAGCCGGATCCGCTGGAAGCTGAGCCCGGCAGGCGCGAGCGGCGATCCGAGTTGATCCTCGTCAGAAACCGTCCGTGGGGTGACGAGGCGGCCGTTTGGCGCTAGAGGGCGCCCCATCCTCCCCCAGCCTTCACGGACGCCGCCATGCCCGCCGCTCCCGACTTTCCCCCCGCCCCTGATCGGGTCAAGCCGCAACGCGCCCTGATCTCCCTGTCCGACAAGGCCGGGCTGGAAGAGGTCGCCCGCACCCTGAACGACCTGGGCGTCGAACTGGTCTCGACCGGGGGCACCAAGGCGGCGATCGCCAAACTGGGCCTGCCGGTCAAGGACGTGGCCGATCTGACCGGCTTCCCCGAGATGATGGACGGCCGGGTCAAGACCCTGCACCCCGTGGTCCACGGGGGCCTGCTGGGCGTGCGCGACGCGGCCGACCACGCCCAGGCCATGACCGACCACGGCATCGGCGCCATCGATATCGTCTGGATCGACCTCTATCCGTTTGAATCAACCGTTGCGGCGGGCGGTTCGTTCGAGGCGGCGGTCGAGAACATCGACATCGGCGGCCCGGCCATGATCCGTTCGGGCTCCAAGAACCACGGCTATGTCGCCGTCGCCGTCGACGGCGAGAGCATCGGCCTGATCCTTGAGGCGCTGAAGGCGGAAGGCTCGACCGATCTGGCCCTGAGAAAGCGGCTGGCCGCCCGCGCCTTCGCCCGCACCGCCGCCTATGACGCCGCCGTCTCCGCCTGGTTCGCCCAGCAGGTCGAGGACGCCGCCCCGGCCCGCAAGTCGATCGCCGGTTCTCTGGCCCAGACCCTGCGCTATGGCGAGAACCCGCACCAGACCGGCGCCTTCTACCGCACCGGCGAGCGCCGGCCGGGCGTGGCCTATGCGACCCAGGTCCAGGGCAAGGAGCTGGGCTACAACAATATCGCCGACGCCGACGCCGCCTATGAGCTGGTCGCCGAGTTCGAACAGCCCGCCGTGGTCATCGTCAAACACGCCAACCCCTGCGGCGTGGCCGTGGGCAAGGATCTGTCGGAAGCTTATGCCCGCGCGCTGGAATGCGACGCCGTCTCGGCCTTCGGCGGCGTGATCGCCGTCAACCGGCCGCTGAACGGCGACGACGCCCGCGCCATCACTGGAATCTTCACCGAGGTCGTCATCGCCCCCGGCGCCGACGACGAGTCCAAGGCCGTCTTCGCCGCCAAGAAGAACCTGCGCCTGCTGATCACCGACGGCCTGCCCGATCCGCACGGGCCGGGCGAGGTGTTCCGTTCGGTCGCCGGCGGCTTCCTGGTCCAGAGCCGCGACCGGTCGCTGATCAAGCCTTCGGATCTGAAGATCGTGACGAAGCGCCAGCCGACCCCGACCGAGATCCAGGACATGCTGTTCGCCTTCACCGTGGCCAAACACGTCAAGTCCAACGCCATCGTCTACGCCAAGGACGGCCAGACCGCCGGCATCGGCGCGGGCCAGATGAACCGCCGCGACAGCGCCCGCATCGCCGCCATCCGCGCCAAGGAGGCCGGCGAGGCGAAAGGCCTGACCCAGTCCCTGGCCGAGGGGTCGGCCTGCGCCTCGGAAGCCTTCTTCCCCTTCGCCGACGGCCTCTTGGAAGCCGTCGCGGCCGGGGCCACGGCGGTGATCCAGCCCGGCGGCTCGATGCGTGACGCCGAAGTTATCGCCGCCGCCGACGAGAAGGGGATCGCCATGGCCTTCACGGGCGTGCGGGTCTTCCGGCACTGACCTCTTGGGGAAGAAGGGCGCTATCGCTCGCGACGCGGTCGCTCGCTGCTTGAGCGCCCTTCTTCCCATAGTCGGCGTCCTCGCGTTCGTGACTGGACGCTGAAACGAGGGCGTGATGGTCTGGCGGCTCCCCCGTTTCTGGAGCCGTCCCATGACCACCCTGATCCGTCCCGAAGGCCAGACCGCCGATGATCTGAAGCTCAGCCGCAGGGCGGTGGGGGCGCTGGGGGCTCTGGGGGGGCTGTTCTTCTCCGGCTATGCGGTGGCGGCCCTGGCCAGGGAGGCCAAGCCGATCACCACCGACGCCGCCGGATTGGAGACGGCGGAGGTCGCCTATCCGGCGCCGGACGGGTTTCAACTGCCGGCCTATGTGGCGCGTCCGGCCGGAGACGGCCCCTTCCCCGTCGTGATCGTCGTGTCCGAGATCTTCGGGGTTCACGACTATATCAAGGACGTCTGCCGCCGCCTGGCCAAACAGGGCTACGCCGCCATCGCCCCGGCCTTCTTCGTCCGGGTCGAAGATCCGGCGCCCCTGTCCGACATGGGCCGGATCATGCAGATCGTCGGGGCGGCGAACTATGAACAGGTGATGGGCGACTTGTCGGCCACCCTGGAATGGGCCAGCCAGCAGCTGTGGGCGCGCGACGGCAAGGTTGGGATCACCGGCTTCTGCTGGGGCGGCAAGGTGGTGTGGCAGGCGGCCGCCCGTTTCGCCGCCATCGGCGCCGGCGTGGCCTGGTACGGGCGTCTGGCCCCCGCCCCCGACGCGACGCCGGTTCAGGTCTCGTCCGGCCAGCCCTGGCCGGTGGATCTGGCCGACGATCTGAAGGCGCCGGTCCTGGGTCTGTACGGCGGTCAGGACCAGGGCATTCCTCTGGCCAGCGTCGAGCGGATGCGCCAGGCCCTGGCCCGCGCCGGTCAGACCCAGAGCCGGATCGACGTCTATCCCGACGCCCCGCACGGCTTCCACGCCGACTACCGCGCCAGCTACGCCGAGGCGGACGCCAAGGACGGTTGGGCCAAACTGCTGGCGGTTTTCGATAAAGCGTTAAAGAATTAGGCGGTTACTGGGTGAAGGCGCGGCGACCGACCGCGCGGCTCGGGAGGAACGACGTGGTCGGAAAACGGTTGAAGCGGACGATTCTGCTGAGCGTCGGCCTTCTGGCCCTGCCGCTGGCGGCCTGCGGCGGGGGCGGTGGAGGAGGCGGTTCCGGTTCGGTGACGCCGGTGATTCCTCCCCCGCCTCCACCGCCCCCTCCTCCTCCTCCTCCACCGCCCCCTCCGCCTCCCCCAGCGCCGCCGTCCACCACGTCACGAGAGTATGAGCGCAACTATGGTCTGGCCAATGTGAAGGCCGAGGCCGCCTGGCGGGCCGGCGCCACCGGAAGCGGGGTCACCGTCGCCGTGGTCGATTCCGGCGTCAGTCGAGACCAGGCGGACCTCATCGGGCGGATTTCCGCCGCCTCGACCGACGTGGTTCCCGGCCGTAATGCGCCCTATGTCGCCGACAGCAGCCACGGGACACGGGTCTCCGGGGTGATCGCCTCCAACTTCAACGGCCAGGGCACGATCGGCGTCGCCTATGAATCCACGATCTTGTCGATCCGCACCGACATCTCCGACTGCGAGGAGAAGAACACCGACGTCTGTTTCAGCAGTTCGGACCTGGTCCGGGCCCTGGACTACGCCGTGGCCAATGGGGTCAAGATCATCAACATGTCCCTGGGCGGCGACGACCGTCTGGGTTCGGCCTTTGAGGCCGCGCTGCTCCGGGCGGTCAATTCGGGGGCGGTGATCGTCGCCTCCTCCGGCAATGACGGCGAGGCCAATCCCGGCTGGCCGGCGCGCTACGCCGTCGATCCGCGCTTCGCCGGGGCCGTGATCGCGGTGGGATCGCACAACGCCTCCAACGCCATGTCCAGCTTTTCGAACAGGGCCGGGGTGGCGGCGGCGGGCTATATCTCGGCGCCGGGCGAGGCGATCGTCACAGGCTGCGATACGACCAGCTGCTGGCGGGTCAGCGGCACGTCCTTCTCGGCCCCGCACGTCGCCGGCGCCCTGGCCCTGTTGATGGACGCCTTTCCCAATCTGACCGGCCGCCAAGCCCTGTCCCTGCTGATAGAGACTGCGCGGGACGCCGGGGACGCCGGGACCGACGTCGTCTATGGCCGCGGTCTTCTGGACCTGGCGCGCGCCTTCCAGCCGGCGGGGACCACTTCTGTGCCCCTGGCGGACGGCGCGACCCTGGTCGCCGCGACGGAGCCCGGCAGTTTTGTCGGCTCGGCCTTCGGCGACGCCTTTGCACGCCAGACGGCGCTCGAGACCGTGCTGTTCGACGGCTATGATCGAATGTTCGCGGTCCAGCTGGGCGGCGCCTATCCGACGGCGCCCAGCCGTTCGTACCAGGCTGCGCCGTTCGAACCCAGCCGCACCGCCACGACCAGCCTCAGCCTGCCCCGCGGCGGGCGGCTGAGCCTGACGGCGGCCCAGCTTGACGAACCGGTCGAGGCGGTGACGGCCCGCCGCGACCTGACCGATGCGCCCTGGCTGGGCGACGAACCCCGCCAGGAGGCCCTGCTGGATCTGGAGATCGGCCGCCTGAACTTCGCCACCTGGCAAGGTCGCGGCGGCGCCGTCTCTCCGTTCAAGGGCGCGGCCGGCGACGGTTTCGCCGCCCTGGCCCAGGCCGATCATGCGGCGCGCGGTCAGGTTCGGCTCGGCGCCTTCACCCTGGCGGCCGAGAGCGGCGGGGGGGACCGTCGCATGCCGCTGCGTCGGGTCGAGGAAGCGGCCTCGACCTACAGCCGCGCCACCCTGGCCTGGCGCGGCGCCGACGGCGGCCTGTCGCTGAGCCTGGGCGCCCTGGACGAACGGCTGGGGCCCTTGGGGGCCTTCATCCCGGGCGGTTCGGACTTCGCCCTGCCGTCGCGGACCCGCTTCTATGCGGTCGGCGGGGACTGGGCCCTGCGACCGGGTCTGGCCCTGCTCGGCGAGGCGGGCCTGGGCGCCACCGAGACGCAAGGGCGTTTCCTGTCGACGGACGGGGCGGCGATCAGCTCCAACTGGCGGCTGGCCCTGCTGACGGGTTGCACCGCCCTGTGCGATCGGATCAGCTTCACCGTCTCACAGCCGCTCCGGATGGAGCGGGGGACCTTCTCGGCCTGGCTGGCGGACGTGCCGGTCGATTATTTCGACCCCCTGACCTATTCGCGTCGCCGCTTCTCGGCGGCGCCCAGCGGGCGTCAGATCGACTTCATCCTGGGCGGCGAACGCAGTCTGAGGGACGGCTCCAGCCTGTCGCTGCAAGCCGTGGCCAGCCGCGAGCCGCGCCACACCGCCGACGCCGCGCCCGAGTTCGCCCTGATCGGGGGCTGGCGACGCCGGTTCTGAGGGGGTGTCGGCGCTGGTGAAGGTGAGCGAGAATTGTGCGGCCTCGAACGTCGTGCCGAACGCCTCGCTCACCTGCCGCTCACCAGCACTATTCACTAGCACAAACCCCCTCAGAGGAGGGCGGTGATCAAGCCTTGCCGTCGAAGGCGTGAGTCTGGGGTTCGCCGCCGCCGCCGCCATAGGGGTTTGACGGCTGGGCGCCCGAGCCCTTGGCGGCCACCACCACCATGGCCGGGCGGATCGTGCGGCCGAACAGTTCGAAACCGGACTGCATGGTCTGGACCACGGCTCCGCCCGGCACCGTGTCCGACGGCTGTTCAATCATGGCCTGGTGCAGATGGGGGTTGAAGGCCTCGCCGGCCTCGGGCGCGACCCGCTTCAGACCGTTGGTCTCGAACGCCTGCAGCAGGGCCTTCTGCGTCATTTCCAGACCCGTCACCAGACCGGCCGTGGCGCCCTCGGCGTCCTTGGGCGCGGCCATCAGGGCGCGCTCAAGATTGTCGGCCACGCCCAGCAGATCCTTGGCGAAGCGCTGGATGGCGTAGGCGCGGGCGTCGTTCTGCTGGGCCTCTGAACGGCGCTTCAGATTCTCCATCTCGGCGGCGACGCGCAGGGCGCGGTCCTTCCACTCGTCCCGCTCGGCGATCACGGCGTCCAGCGGCGCCAGATTGTCCGACGGCTCGGCGTCCAGTCCGTGTTCGGCGTTCAGTTCCGCCTCTTCCATTCCGTTCAGCTCATCGTTCTGGGGTTTGTCGCTCACGTTTCTTTCCCGTCCAGCATTCGGCCCAGCACCCGGGCGGTATAGTCCACCAACGGAATGACACGGGCGTAGTTCAGTCGCGCCGGTCCTATGACGCCTATGGCGCCCAGAACCCGCTGTCGGCCGCTCATATAGGGCGCCGCGATCACGGCGGAACCCGAAAGTGAAAACAGACGGGTTTCAGCGCCGATGAAAATCCGCACCCCCTGGGCCGCGTCCACCCCGTCCAGCAGGCCGATCAGCTGTTCCTTCTGCTCCAGATCGTCGAACAGGACCCGCACCCGCTCAAGATCGGCCAGGCCTTCGCCGTCCTGCAGCAGATTGGCCCGACCCCGCACGATCAGGGCCCGCTCGCGGTCCGGCCCGCCGGACCAGGCGGCCAGGCCGTCCTCGACCAGCCGGGCGGCGGCCTGGTCCAGCTCGCGCCGGGCGATCTCCAGCTCCTGGGTCATTTCCCGCTTGGCCTCGGCGAAGGGCCGGCCGCGCAGCCGGGCGTTCAGGAAGTTGGAGGCCTCCGTCAGGGTCGAGGGGGTGACCCCCGCCGCCAGGCTCATGATCCGATTCTCCACCGTGCCGTCGTCGGCGACGATGACCGCCAGGGCCTGATCCCCGCCCAGGGCGACGAACTCCACATGTTTGACCCCGGCGTCGCGCACCGGGCTGGAGACCACGCCTGCGCCCCCCGCCAGGCCCGACAGCAGATTGGACGCCTCGTCCAGGGCGGCCTCGAAATTGCGGCCCCGGCCGGCCAGGCGGGCGTCGATCTCGCGCCGCTCCTCCTTGGTGAGGTCGCCGATCTCCAAGAGGCCGTCGACGAACAGGCGCAGACCCGCATGGGTGGGAATCCGCCCCGCCGAGGCGTGGGGCGAGGCCAGAAGGCCCGCCAGGGTCAGGTCCTGCATCGTATTGCGGATCGAGGCCGGCGACAGGGCGATCCCGCCCAGCGACAGGGTCCGCGACCCCACCGGCTCGCCCGTCTCCAGATAGCTCTCCACAATGCGCCGGAAGATGTCGCGCGCGCGCGCGTCCAGGCCGGCCAGCCCCGCCAGAGACTGGCCCGTCGCCGGACCGCCGTCGAACGGCGGGGTTTTGGGGGCATACAGGCTCACGTTTTCAGGATAATCACCGCCGCCCCAGCTTCCAAGGACTCATCTCATGCGCCATTCGCAACGCACCGACGCCCAGCTGCGTCCCGTGACCATCGAGACCGGCGTCAATCGCTACGCCGAGGGCTCGTGCCTGATCACCTTCGGCCACACCAAGGTTCTGGTGACGGCCTCGGTCGAGGAGACCATTCCCGGCTGGATGCGGGGCAAGGGCCAGGGCTGGGTCACGGCCGAATACGGGATGCTGCCCCGCGCCACCCACACCCGCGGCCGCCGCGAAGCCGCCGCCGGCAAACAGACGGGCCGGACGCAGGAGATTCAGCGTCTGATCGGCCGCAGCTTGCGCGCCGTCGTCGATCTGAAGGCGCTGGGCGAGCGTCAGGTGGTGCTGGACTGCGACGTGATCCAGGCCGACGGCGGCACCCGCACCGCCGCCATCACCGGCGCCTGGGTCGCCATGGCCTCGGCCCTCAACTATCTGCGCGACGAAGGCGTGCTGAAGGCTGATCCAATCCTGGACCAGGTGGCGGCGGTGTCCTGCGGCGTCTGCGACGGGGTTCCGGTGCTGGACCTGGACTATGAAGAGGATTCCGAGGCCGAGGCCGATTCCAACTTCGTCCTGACCGGTTCGGGCCAGATCGTCGAGATCCAGGCCACGGGCGAAAAGCGCGGCTTCACCCGCGCCGAGTTCGACCGTCTGTTCGCCCTGGCCGAGACCGGCTGCGCCGAACTGTTCGCCCTGCAGAAGGCGGCGCTGGAGGCGGTGCGCTCTTAAGGAGTTTCGTGCGTTCAACAGGCGGGTCATCGTGGCTATGACCCTCAGCCCGGAGTTTTCGATGCGCCCTTTCCTGTCCGCCTGTTTCGCCCTGTCGGCCGCCCTCGCGGTCGCCGCCTGCCAGTCCGGGGAGGACAGGACCGCGCCCGCTGCGGACCCCGGTTCGGGCGCGCAGACCATAGCAGAGACGGCTCCGGGTCCGGCGTCTTCGGATCAGCCCGATACGGGCGCTGAACGAGGCCTCGCAGCCCAGACCGCATGCCGCGCGGATATCGGCGAGGCGGCGGCGGCGCGTCTGGTCGAGCGCTGCATCAAGGTCAGCCCGGCCACCCATCCGCCCTGCCACGCCGACAATCCCTGCGCCCTGATCCGGGGCGAGATCGACCGGTCCTGCAAGCTGTGGGACAAGGATCCGCCCGCCGAATGCCGCTCTTGAGACGGCTGTTATGAAAAAGGCCCCGCCGTCGCCGGCGGGGCCTTCGTCATTCAAACCTCAGGCCGAGGCTCAGTCGCGACGGCGACGGCCGCGATCGCCGCCTTCGCGCTTGGGACGGCCGCCGGTGTCTTCCGACAGCGGCTCCTCGTTGCGTTCGGCGCGTTCGGCGTTGATCTTGTCGGTGATGTCTTCGCCGGTGGTCTGGTCCACGACCTTCATCGACAGCTTGGTCTTGCCGCGGTCGTCGAAGCCCAGGAACTTGACCTTGACCTCCTGGCCTTCCGACAGGACGTCGGCCGGGTTGGCGACGCGTTCCAGAGCGATCTGGGACACGTGGACCAGGCCGTCCTTGGCGCCGAAGAAGTTCACGAAGGCGCCGAAGTCGACGACCTTGACCACCTTGCCGGAGTAGATGGCGCCCACTTCCGGTTCCGAGGCGATGGACTGGATCCAGGCCTTGGCGGCGTCGATCTTCTCCTGGTCATTGGCGGCGATCTTGATCGTGCCGTCGTCGCCGATGTCGACCTTGGCGCCGGTCTTCTCGACGATCTCGCGGATCACCTTGCCGCCCGAACCGATCACTTCACGGATCTTGTCGACCGCGATCTTGATCGTCTCGATCTTGGGCGCATGTTCGCCCAGCGAGGCGCGCGGGGCGTCCATGGCCTTGGACATCTCGTCGAGGATGTGCAGGCGGCCGGCAGAGGCCTGGGTCAGGGCCTGTTTCATGATCTCCTCGGTGATGCCGGGGACCTTGATGTCCATCTGCAGCGAGGTGATGCCTTCCGAGGTGCCGGCGACCTTGAAGTCCATGTCGCCCAGGTGGTCTTCGTCGCCCAGGATGTCCGACAGGATGGCGAACTCGCCCGACGGCTCCAGGATCAGGCCCATGGCGATGCCCGAGACCGGACGGACCAGCGGCACGCCGGCGTCCATCAGGGCCAGGGACGAACCGCAGACCGTGGCCATCGAGGACGAGCCGTTCGACTCGGTGATCTCGGAGACCAGGCGGATGGTGTAGGGGAAGTCTTCCTTCTTCGGCAGCATCGGACGGATGGCCCGCCAGGCCAGCTTGCCGTGACCGATTTCGCGACGGCCGGGCGAGCCCATGCGGCCGGCTTCACCCACCGAATAGGGGGGGAAGTTGTAGTGCAGCAGGAAGGACTCCTTGTAGGTGCCCTGCAGGCTGTCGATGTACTGTTCGTCCTCGCCGGTGCCCAGGGTGGCGACGACCAGGGCCTGGGTTTCGCCGCGGGTGAACAGGGCCGAACCGTGGGTGCGCGGCAAGACGCCGACTTCCGATACGATGGCGCGGACCTTGTCCAGGGCGCGGCCGTCGACGCGGTGGGCGTTCTCGATGATGTCGCGACGCAGGACCTCGGCTTCGCACTCCTTGAAGGCGGCCGAGAATTTGGAGCTGTCGACGCCCTCGGGCTTGTCGTCGGTCTTGACCAGGGCTTCGGCGGCCTTCTTCTTGGCGGCGTCGACGCCCGAGCGGCGCTCGTACTTGCCCGGATGGGCGTAGGCGGCCTTGATCTCCTCGCCGACCAATTTCTTGATCGCGGCGACGACGTCGGAATGGTCTTCGGCCTGGAAGTCGAACGGCTCCTTGGCGGCGTGTTCGGCCAGGTCGATGATGGCGTCGATCACCGGCTGCATGCCGGCGTGGGCGAACATCAGGGCCTTCAGCATGGTCTCTTCCGACAGCTCCTTGGCTTCGGATTCCACCATCATCAGGGCGTCCTGGGTGCCGGCGACCACCAGGTCCAGCTCGGAGCCTTCCATCTGGTCCACGGTCGGGTTCAGCACCAGCTCGCCGTCGATGAAGCCGACGCGGGCGGCGCCGATCGGACCCATGAAGGGCACGCCGGAAATGGTCAGGGCGGCGGAGGCGGCGACCATCGACAGGACGTCCGGATCATTCTCCAGGTCGTGCTGCAGCACGGTGACGACGACCTGGGTCTCGTTCTTGAAGCCCTTGACGAACAGGGGGCGGATCGGGCGGTCGATCAGGCGGGAGACCAGGGTCTCCTTCTCGGTCGGACGGCCTTCACGCTTGAAGTAGCCGCCCGGGATCTTGCCGGCGGCGAAGGTCTTTTCCTGATAGTTGACCGTCAGGGGGAAGAAATCCAGGCCCGGCTTGGGCGAACGGCCGTAGACGACGGTGGCCAGAACCACGGTCTCGCCATAGGTCGCCAGCACGGCGCCGTCGGCTTGGCGGGCGATGCGGCCCGTCTCCAGAGTCAGCGGGCGTCCGGCCCACTCGATCGTCTTGCGTTTGATATCGAACATATTTCGTCTTTCGTATCCCGGACGGCGTATTCCGTGCGGGGTCCCATCATTGGGCGGATGCGTCGGCGTTCAGTCCTTCGATCCAAAGGTCGCCGCGCCATCGCGGAGACCCGGGTGAGGACCGGCTCGGCCCTCGCGTCTGCGCCGTTAAAGTCCTGCGGCGCGCAGGTCGGTTCTAATCGCACAACGAGGCGCGGACGTGACCGCCCGCGCCTCGTCATACAGTCTTACACAGAGCCGCGCCCTTAGCGACGCAGACCCAGCTTGGCGATGAGCGCCTGATAGCGCCCGGCGTCGACCTTGTTCAGGTGGTCGAGCAGACGGCGGCGTTGCGACACCATCTTCAGAAGGCCACGGCGAGAGTGGTTATCCTTCTTGTGGGTCTTGAAGTGTTCGGTGAGGTTGGCGATGCGTTCCGACAGGATCGCGACCTGAACCTCGGCCGAGCCGGTGTCGCCGGCGGTGCGGGCGTTGTCGGCGATGATTTCGTTCTTGCGTTCAGCAGTGATCGACATCGAAAGTCTCCCTGAGTGGCCTACCGCGCTACGCGCTACTTGAGGCCGGGCTGGAGTCTCCTGATCAGGCGATCAGGAAAGGTTGAAAACGCGGTCGGGTTCTAACCGGCCGGCCCGCAACTGACAGAGGGCGACGAGGGTCTGGCCCTGAAAGGCTGAAACCGTTCGCGAGCCGTCTGACAGACGGGTCTTGAGGGTTTCCACCTGACGGGGGAGCAGAACGATCGGTCGTCCCTGCCGAAGCGAGAAGGCGTCCTGTTCCGTCACGGCCAGATCCGGGATGTCGTCCAGAGCGGTCGCGACGGGAAGCAAGCCTTCCGAGGCGGCGCCCCTATGCACCATTTCCTCCAGAGAATCCAGAGTGACGGCGTTTTCCGTGCTGAAGGGCCCGACCCGCTCGCGCCGCAGGGCTGACACATGACCCTCCGCGCCCAGGGCCAGGGCCAGGTCGCGCGCCAGCGAACGGACATAGACGCCCTTGCCCGTCAGGATGCGGATCTCGACATGATCGGCGTCCGGCGCGGCCGTCGCCTCGGCCGAATGGATGACCACCCGCCGGGACGGCAGTTCGAAATCCACCCCGTCGCGGGCCAGATCATAGGCGCGGGCGCCGTCCACCTTGATGGCCGAGAAACGCGGCGGGGTCTGGTCGATCTCGCCGACGAAGGCCGGCAAGGCGGCCTTCACCTGGTCGAGGGGCGGGCGCACGTCGGAGCGGGCGATGATCTCGCCCTCCCGGTCCACGCTGTCGGTCGAGACGCCCCAATTGATCGTGAAGCGATAGACCTTCTTCGCCTCCATCATCATCGGCACGGTCTTGGTCGCCTCGCCCAGGGCAATGGGCAGGATGCCGCTGGCCAGGGGATCCAGCGTCCCGGCGTGACCGGCCTTCTGGGCGTTGAACAGGCGGCGGATGCGACTGACCGCCTCGGTCGATCCCATCTCGAACGGCTTGTCCAGGCAGACCCAGCCGTCGACGACGTCGCCCTTCTTCCGACGGCCCATCACTTGCCCTTCGGATAATAGATCATTGTCAGCCCCAGGTTAGAAAAACTCACCTGGATTTCGTCTTGATAGCCCGGAGTCCGCCACATCTCGATATCGACCTTTGCGGGAACCGGCCAATTTTGACATCCATCCTGAGCATTGGACGTGAGGACGACTTCTTCGAGAGGATACTGAAGTCCGGATCGGCCGGTCGCTGTGCGTGCTCCAGCGAGGCGCGCGGTTAAGATGCACTTCTTGAATTCAGCGCGAACGCGACCATCGCCGACGATCAGGCGCTGCCCACGAGAGTCTGTCCAAGCACCATCGCCGACGAAGGGATCCCAGGTTGGGGGAAGAAATTCTATGCGGGACGCACCGTTGTTCGGGTTGCCGAGCATCATCGCCGCCTCGGCCCCGACGATCACGGGTATAGCGAGAGGCAGTAGCAAAGGGTTTCCTTCCTTGATGCTTCCGCATCCTGACACCAAAGCCGCAAGCGCTAAGGTGGAGAACCGGGCGCACCACACGATCATTGGCCCTCGTCCTCGTCGCGGCGTTCCAGGTCGGCGCGGACGCGGGGGTCGTCGAACAGACGGTCAATGTGGCTGGCGGCGTCGAAGCTCTCGTCGTGGCGGAACTTCAGGTCGGGAGTAAACTTCATGTCCAGCCGGCGGCCCAGCTGGCCGCGCAGGAACTTGGCGTGGACGTTCAGCGCCTTGATGATCTCGCTCTCATGGCCGGCGACCGGGGCGGTCTCCACGCCCGCGCCCAGGGGCTCGACGAAACAGGTGGCGTGTTTCAGGTCCGGCGACAGGCGGACCTCGGTCACGGTGACCGAGACCCCGGACAGGGCCTCGTCGTGGATGTCCTCCTCGCGCAGGATGTCGACCAGGGCGTGGCGGATCAGTTCGCCGGCGCGCAGCTGGCGCTGGCTGGGACCGGCAAGGCCGGATGAATTTCGGGTGTGTTGCTTACGGGCCATCGGCCGCTCCTTCTTCATCGCCCGCCGGGGTTCGGACCCGGCCGGATAAGCGAAAGGCGGGCGGTCTAGGCGTGTGGGACCGCCGTGTCCAGTTCTGCGGCCCGGACGGACCGCATCACCTCGCTGGAAAAGATCGACCGCGCGGGGCGGATCGTCACGCCGCCGGCGTTCAGGACGCCGGCCGTCCAGTGGTTGCAAAGATGCAGGATGGAAAAGGTTTCGCGGCTGGCGAAGAAGCGGGCGTCGTCGCCGGGGCGGGCGGCGGCGACGCGGGGCGCGCCGCTCGACAGGTCCAGCGACGCCTCGATCCGATCCGCCATCCGGTCGAAGGCGACGGGCGTCAGATGAAGGGCGGCCCGCCGATCGGGGGCGTGTCGCGCGCGCGGGTCGTCCGCCTCCGGGTCCAACATGACGACGGACGGATTGCCGGGCCGGAAGAAGGCGCGCGCGCCGTCGGGCAGGCGGTCGGAGATCGGGCTCTGATCGACATAGAATCGGGCGTCGCCCCAGCCGACCAGAATCCAGTCACCCGGCGCCAGGGTCTCAACCGCCCGTCCCAGGGCGCCGCCTCGTCGTTCAAGCGCCGCGCGCGGCAAGGCCAGATCGGAATGAAAGCCGTTGTCCAGAAGATAGACCACGATCGGGACGTCGGTCGCCGGCGGCGCGGCCGGACCGAGGCGGGTCCAGGTCAGAAGGGCGGCGACAAGGCCGACTAAAACCACCAGGGGCAGGGCCCATCGCATCGCCGTCATCTCCGAAGGTTCGGCCGATCGCCAGACTAGGCGATCAAGCGGTGCGGTTGGAAGGCGGGTTCGCCCAATCAGGCGCCGGGGGCGTCGGCGAAGGGGGAGGCCGGCGCCGTCTGCCACTCTCCACGCCATTCATAGGTCAGGGTCACGCAATGGCGGTGGGTCCCGTCGGCCCAGCGACCGACTGCGTTCAAGGTCAGGGGGCGTGGCGCGCGGATGCGGCTTGCCGCCAGCCAGACCTGATCGGCCCCCGGACACAGGGCGCGGGCCAGACCGCGCCCGTCGCCGATCTGCTGCACTTCATAGAGGTCCGCGCCTCGGGCGTCCTCCGGCAGGATCCGCCGGGCTGCATCGGGGCCGCCGCGCGCCAGGTCGGCCGATCCACGGGCGGTGGTCGAGAACAGCCGCTCTATGGCGACGGCGCCGAACAGGCCGCGCCTCACCTGAAGGGTGATCCCCTTGGTCAGGGCCTGGGTGATCCGATCTGTGGCGTTGTAGGAGAAATAGCGGGTGTCGGCCTGGGCCGGGGCGGCGGCCGACACGGTCAACAGGGCGACGGACAGGGCGGCGAGGGGCGTGCGCATGCCTCTTTCCTTCCTCTCCATTGCGGCGACTTTAGGCCTCGCCCCGATCAGTGTTCACCCAGGCAGCGCAGGGCGACCTCCAGATTGCGCAGGCCGTCCTCGCCGGTCACCGCCGGGGTCTCGCCGGTATGGATGGCGCGGGCGAAGGCCTCCAGCTCCTTCTTCAGCGGTTCGGCGGTCCAGCTGTTCAGCATTTTCGTCGAATAGGAGCCGTCAGGCTGCTGGCCGAAATATTCGGTCACCTGGCGGGTGATCAGGTCGGCGACGATGAACTTGGTCTTGGTGGCGACCTGCAGGGTGCGGGTCTTGTAGGGGGTGACCCAGTTGGTGGTGATGTGGGCGATGACGCCGTTGTCCAGCCGGAACTGCAGCAGGGCCGTGTCCTCGCGCTCGGCGCGGGTGCGGGCCAGCTGAGGCTGGACCTCGACGATCTCGGACCCGGTCAGGTGGCGGATGATGTCGATGTCGTGAACCGCCAGGTCGATGACCACCCCGACCTCGCCCATGCGGGGCGGGAAGGGGCCGACGCGGGTGATCTGGATGGAGATGATCTCGTCGTCGGCGACGGCTCGCTTGACCGTCTCGACGGCCGGATTGAACCGCTCGACCTGGCCGACCATCAGGACGCGGTCATTGGCCTTGGCGGCGTCGATCATCCGCTGGGCGTCGGCCACGGTGGCGGCGATGGGCTTTTCGACCAGGACGTGGACGCCCTTTTCCAACAGGGCCACCCCGACTTCGGCGTGGAAGCGGTTGGGCGTGGCGACGACGGCGGCGTCCAGGCCGGCGTCGACGAAGGCCTGGGCCGTCGTGACCGGGGTCGCCTCATAGGCGGCCGCAACGCCCTCGGCGACGACCGCATCGGGATCGAAGACCGTGGTCAGGTCGAACTCGCGCATCTCGGCCGCGACGCGGGCATGGTTGCGGCCCATGACGCCGACGCCGGCGACGCCGAACTTGAGGACGGGGGTGTTCGGCATGGTTCAGCCCTTGTAGCCGGCGACGGCGGCGATGATCCGGTCCTGGGTCGCCTCATCCAGGTCCGAGTGCATGGGCAGGCTGAGGACTGCATCCTTCAGCCGCTCGGTGACCGGCAGGCCGCCGGCGCCCTGGGGGAACCGCTGGTAGGCCGGCTGCAGGTGCATGGGCACCGGATAGTAGACGGCGGTGGGCACGCCCTGTTCCTTCAGATGGGCGGCCAGGCCGTCGCGGTCCGCATGCTCGATCGTGTACTGGGCCCAGACGGACACGCCGCCGTCGATGACATGGGGCACGGCCGAGACATGGGGGGCCAGACGTTCATTGTAGCGGGCGGCGATCCGGTTGCGCCATTCGATCTCCTGACCGAACACCTTCAGCTTCTCGATCAGGACGGCGGCCTGGATGGTGTCCAGCCGGCTGTTCATGCCGATGCGCATGGCCAGATATTTAGGGTCATGGGCGAAGGCGGCCGCCCCGGCCTCCAGGTCCTTGGCCACGACCTTCCCGTGGACGCGCAGGGAGTCCATCTCCTGGGCCAGGTCGTCGTCGTTGGTCAGCACGGCTCCGCCGTCGCCGTAACAACCCAGCGGCTTGGCCGGGAAGAAGCTGGTCGTGGTGACGTCGGCCCAGTTCAGGGGATGGGCGCCGTTCAGGGTGCAGCCGAAGCCTTGGGCCGAGTCCGAAATCAGCTTCAGACCGTGGCGGTCGCAGATGGCCCGGATGGCGGGATAGTCGGCCGGCTGGCCGAACAGATCGACGGCGATGACCACCTTGGGCGTCAGGCGCCCCTCCGCCTCGACCGCCTCGATGGCGGCCTCGAGCTTGGCCGGGTCCATATTGTAGGTGCGGGCGTCGACGTCGACGAAGACCGGCGAGGCGCCCAGCCAGGGCACGACCTCGGCCGTGGCGGTGAAGGTGAAGCTGGGGCAGAAGACAGCGTCGCCGGTGCGGATGCCCCAGGCGATCAGCGGCAGGATCAGGGCGTCGGTGCCGTTGGCGCAGCCGAGCGCATGCTTGGCCTGGCCGAAGGCGGCCAGGTCGGCCTCGAACTGACGGACCTGGGGCCCCATGACCCAGGCGCCGCCGACGACGGCCTCCTGGACGGCGGCCTCGATCTTGCCGGAGAGGCGCAGGCGCTGGGCCTGGAGGTCAATGAAGGGGATCATGCGGGCGCTCTCCACGGTGATTCGGGGGCGGCGGACCGACGGATCGGCCGCGAGGATGGCCGCCCTCCTAGCAAGATCAGTCCCAGGGACCAAACGGGGCTGCGTCACTTCGCGTTGCCCTTTGCAACGTTAGAGCCTGATCCGTTGAGGAGGAACCGCCTCGCGGCTCCGCCTGAAACGATCATGCTCTAGGGCGGTGTTCGACCGCTCTTGGCGCCGGCTTGTCCTCATCCTAAGCCAGGTTCCTTTTCTAACCGTCCCTTCGCGCCGCGCCTTGCGGCGTCGATACGGCTACGTTCGAGACAAGACGCATGACTGGTGTTCCCGCGGTTTTTCTGGATCGCGACGGGGTTCTGATCGAGGATTCGGGCTATCCGCATCTGCCTGAGCATCTGAGACTGATTCCCGGCGCCTCGGCGGCGGTGCGCCGGCTGAATCGGCTGGGCTATCTGGCGGTGATCGTCACCAACCAGTCGGGCGTCGCGCGCGGTCTGTTCAGCGAAGATCAGATGCATGCGTTCAACGGTCTGCTGACCAGACGGCTGGCCCAGGACGGGGCGGTGATCCACGCCGTCTACGCCTGTCCCTTCCATGCCGACGCCCAGGACGAACGCTATCGCCATCCGGATCACCCTGACCGAAAGCCCAACCCCGGCATGCTGCTGAGGGCGATCGCGGACCATCAGATCGATCCGGCGCGGTCCTTCATGATCGGCGACCAGCAGACCGACATGGCGGCGGCCCGAGCCGCCGGGGTCTCGGGTTTTCTGTTCGAGGGCGGCGACCTGGACGTCTTTGTGAAGGAGTTGCTCGGCGGCTGACGCCATCGCAATTCGTCGCGCGGTGAATTACTGTGGCGGCTTCTCGGTTCAAGGAGACCGCCCGTGACTATGGCCGCCGCCTATGTCGAACGTCGCTGGAAATCGCCGGACGGCCTGGATCTGTTCGCCCGCGACTATGCGCCCGGCCCCGGCCCGGCGCGGCCGCCGGTCATCGCCATCCACGGGCTGACGCGAAACAGCGCCGACTTCGAAGCGATAGCCCCGCTTCTGGCCCAGAGCGGGCGGCGGGTCCTGGCGGTCGATGTGCGCGGACGCGGACTGTCGGACCGCGCGCCCGATCCGATGACCTATCGACCGGACGTCTATGCGGCCGACGTGCTGGCGCTGATGGACCAGGCGGCCGTGGGCCGGGCGGTCTTCATGGGCACCTCCATGGGCGGGCTGATCACCATGGCCCTGACCGCCCTGCGGCCGAAGGCGGTGGTCGCCGCCATATTGAACGACATCGGCCCGGAAGTGGCGCCCGAGGGTCTGTCGCGCATCGCCGCCTACAGCGGACAGCCGGTCGAGATCGACAGCTGGGCGGACGCGGCGGCCTATGCGAAGCGGATCAACGCCGTCGCCTTCCCCCACTATTCGGATGCGGACTGGGACGCTTTCGCGCGACGCATCTTCCGCCAGGGGCCGGACGGCGAGATCGGCCTGGACTATGATCCCGACATCTCCGTGCCCATCCGGGCGGCGGGCGCCAAGGCCCTGGTTCCCAATCTGTGGCCCATGTTCCGGCGGCTGGCCCGCAACCGGCCGACCCTGCTGGTGCGCGGCGGCGTCTCGGACCTGCTCAGCGCCGACATCGCCGCGCGCATGCGTAAGGCGGCGCCGGACATGGCCTATGTCGAGGTTCCCCAGATCGGCCACGCCCCCATGCTGGACGAGCCGGAGGCCAAGGCGGCCATTTTCGAATTTCTGGCTGAGCTGGACTAGTACCTGAACAATGCGCCGGCGTAGAAGGCGCGGCCGTTGTCGAGCTCCTCGCGCAGGAGGCCGAAGCCGGGGCCGAACATTCTGCGGCGGCGTTCGTTGGTCAGGTTCTTGGCCTGGGCGACGAGCGTGAGGTTCCGGCTCAGGCGATACCGGGCCTGGGCGTCGAACCTGTCATTGGCTTCAACGATCCGGTCCTGCAGCGGGTCGCTGCTGGACACCGAATAGAGCATGTCGCCGACATGATTCCAGGCGCCCTGCACCGTGAAGGGGCCTGAGATGTAGAAGACCTTGAGGTTGCCGACCCGGTCGGCGCTTTCAAACAGCCCCGGCAGGCGACGTTGCGTGAAGTCGCTCATGGCGACACTGGGCGGCGTCCCGTCCAACAACGTCAGATTGGCGGACACCCCTAACCCTTGGAACGGGGTCGGCAGGAAGTCCATGCGCGAAACCACCAGGTTGAACTCGATCCCCTGGACCTTGAAGTCGCCAGCGTTGACGGGACGTACGCGAGTGACGGATTCCAGCGAGCCGTCGATGATTTCGTCTGCCGTGGACCGCAGGACGATGATCTCGTCCGAAACATCCTTCTCGAAAACGCCGACCGAGGCCATGGTGTCACGGCCCGCGTAATATTCCAGGCTCAGATCCGCGTTATTCGACCGGCGCGGTTTGAGAAAGGGATTGCCGCCCTGAATGGTGTAGTCGCCCTCGGTGTTGACCGTCCGCACTTCGCGCGCAGCGAGGTCGTCATAGTTGGCCCGCCCAATGGTCCGGCTCCAGGCGGCGCGGACTTTCAGGTTTTCGGTCAGATCGTAGTTGGCCTGGAATGACGGAAGCCAGTCGTCATAGTCTGTCTCCTGAACGCCATAAAGGTAGGCGCCGGCGGTCAGGGCGGCGGAACCGGACCGGAGTTTCGTGTGCTCGTAGCGCAGGCCGCCTGAGACGGTGAGGCGATCGGCGCCGAACCGCGCCATGGCGTAGCCCGCGTCAATATCCTCGTCGATGTCATAGTCGGCGGAGATGCTGCCGGCCGCATTCGTCGGGGTCGCCGCGAAACCCGCTCGGTTGGCTTCGAAGAACGCCCGGGCCAAGCCTGGATCAACGATCAGAATTCGTGTCCCCCGCGCATTGAAGGGCGAGTAGTCGGACAACCGGCCTACTGCGGACAGGCGATAGTCGCTGGAGCTCAGCGGCCGGTAGTTGTCAACGCCCCTATCGTAGCTGCGCTCAAGGCGACGCGCATAGGCGCCTATCTGCAGACCCAGGCCGCGGTCGCTTCGATCGACGTTGAACCCCCAGTCGAGATGCGCGGTTTTGGCCTGTTCGCGGGCGTCGTCCAGCGTCGTGCCGTATTCAAACTGCCGGTAGTTGGCGGGATCGAAGGCGAAGGCCGGGTTGGCCACGTCGAAATAAGGAAACGCGCCCCGCTCGATCTCATAGGTGAAGGCGAGGTTCGTCGTATTGGCGATGCGATAAGTCGCCAGATGCGCGTCCTGGCGGTAGGTGGCCACGGCGTCGTTCAAGCCGAAGTCGACGAACTGACGCGCGCCGGGCGCCCAGCGCACCCGGAAATCGACATATCGGATGCCGCGCGCCTGGTCATATTGGACCAGATCGACTTGGGCGTTGGCGGAAGTCACGCTTCCCCCCGTGGCGGAAATGCTGGCCGATACCGGATTGCCGTTCGCGATCAGGATGTTGCTCTGGCGGTCCTCATCGTTGGTATGGGTGAAGTCCGCCGCCGTGAGGCGCGCCTCCAGGCCGCCGTGACGGTATTCGAACTTGCCGAACACGCCCTCTCGCTTACGCACGTTGTCGTAGGCCAGCCAACGACGACGCTGAGGCGCGACGTCCGCCGTATCCAGACCCGGCGCCGTCACAGCCAGTCGCGCATGGGTGACCGGATCAAAGAAACTATAGTTGTCGACGGCCGAGTTCAGTGACGAAGAATCGCGGATATAGCGGCTCGCCGACACGACGAAGCCAAATCGGTTGTTGGGCCCGAAGGTGTTGGAGACCACGACCTCGCCTTGACCGGACGGTCCGCCGTCTCTGAAATGCCGTTCGTTGTCCCAAACGCCAATATCGAACCGTCCAGCGATGAACAGATCGCCGCGTCCGTCAAAGGCGCTGCGGGTCACGAGGTCGGCCGCGCCGCCGATGGCGTTTCCGTTCATGTTCGGGGTCACGGACTTGGAGACATCGACCCGCCGCGCCAGCGACGAGGGGATGACGTCGAGCGAAACGTTGCGGCGCCCGAGTTCGTTGGCCGGAAGGGCGACCCCATCGACCTGGACCAGATTGTAATCGGCGTTCAAGCCGCGAATGGACAAGAACTGCGCTTCGCCGCGGTCATTGTTCTGAACCGTCGAGACCCCTGGAACCCGTTCGAGCGCCTCGCCCAGGCCAAAGTCCGGCAAGCTGCCGATTTCGTCCGAACTGATCGAATCCGAGATGATCGCGGCCGTGCGCTTCGTCGAGATTTCGTTCTGCGCCTGTAGTCGAACCCCGGTGACGACGATCTCATCCAACTGGGCGGCGGGAGCGGTCGGGACCGTCTGGGCCACCGTCGGCGTTGCGAAGAGAACGGTGGACGCCAACCAGAGTTGACGAAGCGAAGAGTGGCGAACCGACATGTGGGCCTCCGTGATCGGGATGCGCTCCATTTACTCACTCATAGTGAGATATTTATGACATGATCCGTCGTTATAGGTTCCGGGTCACTTTCAGGAGCCTCCATGATCCTCTCCGCCCTCTTCACCCTCGCATCGGCGCTCTCCGCTTCGCCCGCCCTTCTGGCCTGTGGAGATGATCAGGTCCGGCGCTATGAACTCGCCGCCGAAGGACCGCGCGAGACCTGGCGCTGGGACGCCTCGGAGGCCGAAAACCTGCCGCAGGGGTTTCGCGCGGGGCTCTTGGAAAAGATCGATGAGTGCAAGCCCGTCGCCGATGGTCGTGTGCTGATCACAGCCTCAACGGGGGGCGTGGTACTGCTGGACGGTGCGTCTGGAGACGTGCTTTTTCGCGCTGAAGCGCCCATGGCGCATTCGGCCGCCGTCCTGCCCGGCGATCGCATCGCCGTGGCGCTCTCGATTCACGACAGGGGTGATCGACTGAACGTTTACGATCTCACGGACGGCGAAAAGCCGGTTCTCAGCCTGCCATTGCCGTCGGGTCATGGGGCGGTTTGGGACGCAGAGCGTCAACGTCTCTTCGCCCTATCGCACGACACCATCCAGGCCTTCGCCCTGGTGGATTGGGAGGGTGACGAGCCGCGACTTCAGGAGACGGCGCGGTGGACGCTGCCCGGCGCCCGCGACGGACATGATCTGTCCAGGGCAGCCGACGGATCGGATTATCTGGTCACGACCCACGACGGAGCCTGGCGCTTCGATCCCGAAGCCAACGCCTTCAAGGCTCTGGAGCCGCTGAATCCTGCGCTGCAGGTCAAATCCGTCGACGTCGACGCCGAGGGTCGTCTGGCCTGGGTCAAGGCTGAGGAACGTTGGTGGGCGTTCGGCTTCTCGGTCATGCAAGACGGCCGCGTCGTCCGTGTCCCGATCAACGACATGCATTTGTACAAGGTGCGGTGGATTCCTGCGCCGCCCCGACCATAAGGTAGGTGCTTGGCTGGCCGTTTCCGCTATGCATCCCTCTATGGTGGGAGTCGGTTACGGATCAATCGCGCCGCGTTTCCTGCGTGAGGACGGCGTACGCACGGCGACGGCCAACGAACGTCGGCTGCTGTCCCTGCTGCGCCGGCACGGGCCGATGACGCGCGCGCAACTGGCGCGCGCCACTGAGCTTACGGAACAGTCGATCGCTCGGTTGGTCGAATCTCTTTTGCAGCGCGACCTGCTGATCGAAGGCGCGCCCGTCGTGGCAGGTCGTGGGAAGCCGGGTCTTCCCGTGAGTCTCAATTCAAAGGCGCTTCACGCGGTCGGCGTCTCCGTCATGACCGACGCCGTCGCCGCAGCCGTCATGGATCTGAGCGGCTCGATCCTGGCCCGTCGCCAGATCCCGATCCGCGACGTGTCCCTGACGGCCGCCATCGCCGAGATGCAGAAGCTCGTCAGAGATCTGGAAACCCAGGCGGGCGTGTCCGCCTCTCAAAGGATCGGCGTCGGCGCCGCCGTGACGGGATATTTCATCGGCGACGGGGCCCGCCTCAACCCGCCGCCTGCGCTGGACGCCTGGGCCCTTCAACCTTTGGACGGGATTCTCTCCAAGGCCTTCGACGGCCCGGTGTGGATCGAGAACGACGGCACGGCGGCGGCCATCGGCGAGGCCATGTTCGGCGTCGGGCGCCGGTTGGACAATTTCGCCTATCTGTACTTCTCGGCAGGATTCGGCGGTGGCGTCGTCGTGCGAGGCGAACCCCTGCGCGGCGACAACGGCAATGCAGGCGAGTTCGCCTCTGTCATACCCGTTGACTGGTTCCAACCCAATCTGACCGCCCTGCTCCGGATGATGCAGGCTGGCGACGGCGACCGGTGGGCGTCGCTCGGCGACCTTCTGGCCGACTTCCCCGCCGATCATCCGATCATCGACCAGTGGCTGGACGCGGCGGAACAGCCGCTAAACCTGGTGCTTTCCGCCATATCGGGCGTGCTGGATCCCGGCGGGATCGTCCTGGGCGGGCGGCTGCCTCACG
The DNA here is from genome assembly GCF_058801445.1 of Brevundimonas sp. GW822-FHT03E11. Classification (NCBI taxonomy): domain Bacteria; kingdom Pseudomonadati; phylum Pseudomonadota; class Alphaproteobacteria; order Caulobacterales; family Caulobacteraceae; genus Brevundimonas; species Brevundimonas sp. GW822-FHT03E11. The sequence continues at coordinate 504,811 of NZ_JBXANG010000002.1, forward strand.
CCCTGGCTCTTCGCCTGATCGAACGGCTGCGCTTCACCAACCCGCAACGTCGCGGGCATTGCCGCCCTGTCCCGAAGGTCGAGGCGTCGCCGATCCTTGGCGACGCCTCGGCGGCGGGGGCCGCCGCACTCCCTTTGCGAGCCGCCTTTTTCTCGCTCGCGTCGCACGAATCCGCCGGTTCTTGACCTCTAACAGGCCCCCTTCATGAGCGGGCCGTTCGGCGCCGTCGTCTGATTGTCTTCGCCCCCTTCTAGTCCCTGGTCGGATCGACCTGACTGGCGTCCCCATAGGTCAGGGCTAGGAAGACGTCCTCCAGGTCGGGGTCCTCGGTGGTGATGTCGGCGATGGTGACGCCTGCGGCGCGGACCGCATTGATCACCTGCTCCACCGACGACTGCCCCTTCTTATAGGTCACGGCGAAGGCTCCGCCCGCCCGCGGCGCGACCTGGAAGCCGTTCAGGGCCGGGGGGGTCTTCTGCGGCGTCTCGGGCGTGACCACCACATTGCGGCTGTCCAGCCGGCGCAGCAGCTGGGGCGTGGGCTCACAGGCCACCACCCGGCCCCGATTGACGATGGCGATCGTGTCGCACAGCTCCTGGGCCTCCTCCAGATAGTGGGTGGTCAGGACGATGGTCACGCCCTCGGCGTTGATCTGGCGAACATAGGCCCAGAGCTGACGGCGCAGTTCGACGTCCACCCCCGCCGTCGGTTCGTCCAGGATCAGAATAGGCGGATTGTGGACCAGGGCCTTGGCCACCATCAGGCGACGCTTCATGCCGCCGGACAAGGCGCGAACATAGGCGTTGGCCTTGTCCGACAGGCCCAGGGCCGCCAGGAGTTCGTCGGAACGGCGTTCGTTCTTGGGCACGCCGTAGAAGCCCGCCTGGACCTCCAGCGACTCGCGCGGGGTGAAGAAGACGTCGGCGACGATCTCCTGAGGCACCACGCCCAAGGCGGCGGCGGCGTCACGCGGCTCCTTGTCGATGTCGCGGCCCCAGATGGTCACAGTCCCCTCGGATTTCTTGACCACCCCCGCCAGGATGTTGATCAGGGTCGATTTGCCGGCGCCGTTCGGGCCCAGGAGTCCGAAGACGGACCCGCGTTTCACCGCCAGGTCCACGCCGTGCAGGGCGGTCTTGGGGGCGGCCTTCTTGGAGCCGGCGTAGGTCTTTTTGAGCCCCCGAACCTCAATGGCGTTGTCGGGCAGGGTGGTGGCGTCGGTCATTCGGTCGGGCTTTGATCGGACAGGAAGGGGCGCGGCGGTTTGACGCCGCCGAATGGGCCGCATAGGTATGCGTCCGACGCCTCCTCGCCAAGATACGAGCCGAATAATGCCGCCCCGCCACCCCGATGCGATCATTCCGCCACCCGAAGAGATCGTGGTCTCGACAAAGCGTGTCGCCTGCGACGGCGGCGGCGGCGCCCTGGGCCATCCGCTGGTCTATATGGACATGGGCGAGGATGATTTCGTCGAATGCGGCTATTGCGACCGTCGCTTCGTCCTGTCGGCCCAGCCGCATGACGAAAGCGAATATCTGAGCCCCGCCGCCCGCGCGGCCGAGGCGCACTGAGGCTGCGGTTTGGCCGCTCAGCCGCTGTAAGAGACGCTCGACCCCGCCTTTGAACTGAAAAGAGACAGAGTTGCGCTATCTGCACACCATGGTCCGCGTTCGCGACCTCGACGCCTCTCTGCATTTCTACTGCGATCTGCTGGGGCTTCAGGAGGTGCGTCGCACCGAGAATGAAGCGGGACGTTTCACCCTGGTCTTTCTGGCGGCGCCCAAGAATCTGGAGCAGTCGGCGGCGGAACGGTCGCCTGAGCTGGAACTGACCTATAATTGGGACCCGGAAACCTATCAGGGCGGCCGCAATTTCGGACATCTGGCCTATAAGGTCGATGACATCTATGCCGCCTGTCAGCGGCTGATGGACGGGGGCGTGGTGATCAACCGACCGCCGCGCGACGGCAATATGGCCTTCGTCCGCTCACCGGACGGTATTTCGATCGAACTGCTTCAGGACGGTCCGCCCCTGACGCCGGCCGAGCCCTGGGCGTCCATGCCCAATACGGGGAGCTGGTGATGGGCGGATTTCGCGCGACGTCGGCGCGCCTCGTCGCCGCCCTTTCGATGACAGCCCTTCTGGCCTCGGCCTGCGCCTCAACCACGGAATCCAACATCGGCCGCACGGCGACCGAAAACCTGCTGCTGGCCCGGGCCGCAGACAAGGCGGTGGAGGGCCTGTCCCTGCCGCTTCCGACCGGCGCGACCGTGTTTGTCGATGAGACCTATTTCCAGACCGAAAACTCCCGGTACGCCATCAGCGCAATCCGCGGGGCCCTGTCGGACGCCGGTTATCGGCTGACCCGCACCCGGGAGGACGCCGACGCCGTGTTCGAAATCCGCACCGGCGCCCTGGCGCTGGAGCAGATGCGCCGCGTCTTCGGCATTCCCGAAATGCGGATTCCGATCAACGAGAATTTCAACGTCGTCTCGCTGCCGGAGCTGTCGGTTTACAGCAATCGGGACCGGGCGGGCGTGGCCGAATTCTCCGGCTTTCTCTATGAGGCCAAGACCGGAGCGCCCCTGGGCGCGGTTCTGCCGATGATCGGACAGTACCGGATTCGCAGCCACAAGCTGTTCATGATCGTGACCTGGGGCCAGCAGCAGGCGCAGCCGGGTCAGCGCGATCCGGGATCGAGCTGGACGGAATTCTGACGGCTGACGCGGCGGCTCGGGCCGCCTATGTTCCGGCCATGACCGACGCTTCCGCTTCCGACGCCGCCCCCTCCCAGGACCGCCCGCTCACCCAGGACGGCCCCGCCCTGCGGCTGTGGATGATTGACGCCTCGGCCTATATCTTCCGCGCCTATCACGCCCTTCCGCCCCTGACGCGAAAGTCGGACGGCCTGCCCGTGGGGGCGGTCCAGGGCTACTGCAACATGTTGTGGAAGCTGCTGAAGGACATGAAGGGCGCCGACGGACCCACCCATCTGGTCGCCATCTTCGACCATTCGGAAAAGACCTTCCGCAACGACCTGTACGACCAGTACAAGGCCCACCGCCCGCCGGCGCCCGAAGATCTGGTGCCGCAGTTTCCTCTGGTGCGCGAGGCGACGGCGGCCTTCGGCGTCCATTGCGTCGAGCTGCCCGGCTATGAGGCCGACGATCTGATCGCCACCTATGCCTGCAAGGCCCGCGACGCCGGAGGCGAGGCGGTGATCGTCAGCTCCGACAAGGATCTGATGCAGCTGATCGGCGGCGGCGTCGTCATGTGGGATCCGATGAAGGATCGGCGTCTGGCCGAGCCCGAAGTGTTCGAAAAGTTCGGCGTCGGGCCGGAAAAGATGGTCGATCTTCAGGCCCTGATCGGCGACAGCGTCGACAATGTGCCGGGCGCGCCCGGCATCGGCCCGAAGACGGCGGCGCAGTTGCTGGACGAATACGGCGACCTGGACACCCTACTGGCGCGGGCTGGGGAGATCAAACAGCCCAAACGCCGCGAGACCCTGATCAATTTCGCCGACCAGATCCGCCTGTCGCGCGAACTGGTCCGCCTGACCTGCGATGCGCCGGCGCCGGAGCCGATCGAGGATTTCGCCGTGCGCGATCCCGATCCTGAGACCCTGTCGGCCTTTCTGGACAAGATGGAGTTCCGGTCGCTGCAGCGTCGGGTCGGAGACGGCAAGGCGGGGCCCAGCGAAACCTCCGCCTTCGCGCCCAAACGCACGCCCAATCTGAACGCCCCGGTGGCGGCGCCCCGCTATGGCCAGACGGCGGACGGGCCGGTCGAGGCGCAGTCCTTCGATCTCGACGCTTATGAATGCGTCCAGACCGAAGAGGCTTTGGACCGCTGGATCGCGCGGGCGACTGAGGCGGGTGTGGTCGGCTTCGACACCGAGACCGACGCCCTGTCAGCGACCCATGCGGGCCTGTGCGGCGTATCCCTGGCGGTCGGGCCGAACCAGGCCTGCTACGTCCCCCTGACCCATGAGCATGAGCCCCAGGCGGGCGAGGGCGGGCTGTTCGGGGAAGCGGGCGAGCCGCGCGAGCCTATTCAGCAACTGGACAAGGCGACGGCCCTGACGAAGCTGAAGTCGCTGCTGGAAGACCCGTCGGTCCTGAAGGTGCTGCAGAACGCCAAATATGATCTGGCGGTCATGGCGCGGCGCGGAATCCGGGTCGCGCCTTATGACGACACCCTGCTGCTCTCCTATGTGCTGGAAGGCGGATTGCACGGTCACGGGATGGACGAGCTGGCGCGGCTCCACCTCGGCCACGAGCCGATACCCTTCAAGAGCGTGGCGGGGACCGGCAAGAGCCAGAAATCCTTCAAGCACGTCGCTCTGAAGTCGGCCACCACCTACGCCGCCGAGGATGCGGACGTCACCCTGCGTCTGTGGCGCATTCTAAAGCCCCGGCTGGCGCGCGAGGGCCTGTCCACCGTCTATGAGACCCTTGAACGGCCCATGCCCGCCGTCCTGGCCGAGATGGAGACCGCCGGCGTCCGCATCGATCCCGACCGCCTCAAGCGTTTGTCGAGCGAATTCGGCTTGCGCATGGCCGAGTTGGAGACCCAGGCCCATGAGATTGCGGGCCGTCCCTTCAACATCGGCTCTCCCCGCCAGATCGGCGACATCCTGTTCGGCGAGCTGAATCTTCCGGGCGGGAAGAAGACCGCCTCCGGCCAGTGGGGCACCGACGCCAGCGTTCTGGAGGACCTGGCCCAGACCCACGCCCTGCCGCGTGTCCTTCTGGACTGGCGACAGCTGTCCAAGCTGAAAGGCACCTATACCGACGCCCTGATCGCCGCCGCCGACCCCCGGACCGACCGCGTCCACACCTCCTATCAGCTGGCCGCCGCCTCGACCGGCCGTCTGGCCTCCAGCGATCCCAACCTCCAGAACATCCCCATACGCACCGAGACAGGCCGCGAAATCCGTCAGGCCTTCATCGCCGCCCCCGGCCATCTTCTGATCAGCGCAGACTACAGCCAGATCGAACTGCGCCTTCTGGCCCATATCGGCGACATCCCCGAGCTGAAACGCGCCTTCAAGGCCGGGCTGGACATCCACGCCGCCACCGCCAGCGAAATGTTCGGCGTCCCCGTCGAGGGCATGCCGTCCGAGACCCGCCGCCGCGCCAAGGCCATCAATTTCGGCATCGTCTACGGCATCTCGGCCTTTGGTCTGGCCGCCCAGCTGGGCATCGATCAGGGCGAGGCCGGCGCCTATATCAAGACCTATTTCGACCGCTTCCCCGGCATTCGGACCTATATGGACAGGACCAAGGCCGAGGTCCGCCAGGCCGGCTTCGTCTCCACCGTCTTCGGGCGTCGGATCCACATCCCCGCCATACACTCGAAATCGGGCGCCGAACGCCAGTTCGGCGAGCGCGCCGCCATCAACGCCCCCATCCAGGGCGCGGCCGCCGACATCATCCGCCGCGCCATGATCCGCATGCCCGCAGCCCTGGCCCAGGCGGGGCTGAAGACCCGCATGCTGCTGCAGGTCCATGACGAACTGGTGTTCGAGGCTCCAGAAGCGGAGGCTGAGCGCGCCATTCCCGTCATCAAGCGGGTCATGGAAACCGCTTCGGACCCCGCCGTCGCCCTGACCGTGCCCCTGGTCGTCGACGCCCGCGCCGCCCCCAACTGGGACGAGGCGCACTGAGACGCCGGCGCGGCGGCGTTCAGGCCGCCAGGACGATGATGTCGTCGGGGCTTTCGCCGCGCCCCAGAAGGCCGGTTTCAAAGTCCATGAAAATGTCCAGCAGCTCGGCCACCCCCGCCGGATGGGCGCCGGCGCCGAAGCGGAAACGCCAATAGCTGACGATGTGCTGGACCGCGCCCAGCTGGTCGCCCAGGCGGGCGAACATCGACGGGGCGTCCAGCAGGAAGTCGCGGAAGGCGATGGGTTTGCCCTCGCGCGTCAGCCGGGCGTAGGCGTCGTCATAGACGCTGAGGGTGCGGCTGACCTCGTCGCAGGTGCGAATGATGCGGCCCCGCAGGACGGCGCGGCTGCGGTCCAGATATTCGCGGGCCTGTCGATCGACCTTACCGACCGGCTTGATGGTGCGCACCGCCTCGGCGACGGCCGCCACCTCGCCCAGCAGGGTCGACAGGGTCCATTTGTAGTAGAGGAAGCCTTTCCAGCAGAAGACCCCTTCCTGATACTGTTCCGGGGCCAGACGCAGGGTCTCGCGCAGGGCCTCCAGCTGGTCGCCAGGGGTGTTGGACAGGATCTTGGCCGTCATCCGCGCCGCTGAATCGGCGGCTTCGCTGTTGCCTGCGCCCAGGCTGAGGCTGACCAGGGGTTCGATCTCGCCCCGGACGAAGGTGGTCATCCGCTGAAGATCGCTCTCGCTGATCGAGAAATAGCAGGGCGCCGGCTCCAGGCCGCACCGGCGCAGCTGTTCGCGAAGCAAAAAGGGGTCGAGCGACGGCAGGCGGTCGATCTGGCGCAGGGTGACGATGTCCGCGTGGGTCGCGGGGACGCCGAACGATTCCATCATCATCCGTTCGAAGCCGATCTGATTGACGAAGACATAGCGGCCGCCGGTCTTCAGATCCTCGTCGTCGATCGGAATGATCACCTTGGTCGCCACATGGCGACGGCCGGTGAACAGGTCCGTCTCGTTGCGTCGGAGCCGGTGTTTGATGATCAGGGATCGGTTCAGCACCGGGGTGCGGAAGATCGGGCGTGCGGCCCAGTCGGGATTGCGCAGGGCGCCGTCTGCCCGGCTGTCGCCGTTCTCTTCCCACACCTTCAGCAGGTTCAGCACGCGGGCGGTGGAGGCCGAGCCCCTCAGGTGATCGAGATTTCGGACGGCGCGATCGGTCATGAGCGGGACCTTGCACCACAAATCGTCACCAATGGCTTAGCTGGCGGCCAATTCGACCGATGCTGGCGCCGGAAGCGCGACACGCCTAAAAGGATGTCCATGCAGATGCTGGACATTCTGATCCTCCTCGCCATCGCCGCCGTGACGGTGACGCTGGGCCTGGGGCTGTATTCCCTGTTTCGCGGCGGCGCCTATGCGCGCAGCCATTCCAACCGGCTGATGCGCTGGCGGGTCGGGTTGCAGGCCCTGGCGGTCCTGCTTCTGGTGATCGGCATGCTGTGGAAGGCGACGGCGTCTTGACCGGAGGTCGTCCATGGTGACGCTGAACAAGATCTACACCAAGACTGGGGACGAGGGCCTGACGCGGCTGGCCTCGGGTGCGCCGGTGTCCAAGACCGATCTGCGGGTCCAGGCCTATGGGGCGGTGGATGAACTGAACGCCGTCCTGGGGGTGGCCCGGCTCAGCAGCGGCCAGAACGACCGGATCGACGCCATGCTGGGGCGGATCCAGAACGAATTGTTCGACTTGGGGGCCGATCTGGCCACGCCGCTGGACCCGCCCCCGGCCTGGGAGGCGCTGCGAATTCTGGACAGCCAGGTCGAGCGGCTGGAACAGGAGATCGACTGGATGAACGAGAGCCTGAAACCGCTGGACAGTTTCATCCTGCCCGGCGGTTCGCCCTTGTCGGCCCATCTGCATGTGGCGCGCACCGTGTGCCGTCGCGCCGAGCGGGACGCCGTGCGTCTGGTCGAGGCGGGGCAGGCGGTCAACGGCGCGGCCCTACGCTATCTGAACCGGCTGTCGGACCATCTGTTCGTCGCCGGGCGCCGCGCCAACGCTAACGGCGCCAATGACGTCAAGTGGAAGCCGGGCGCCACGCGCTGAGGCGTCGCTTATGGACGCCGGGGTTCCGGACGGCTAACGGCAGGCGGATGAAGACCGACCTGCCCCCCGAGGACGACAATCCGCATCTGGAGCGGCCGCTGCGGTCGTTCGGCCGCATCAAGGCTCGCCCGATCAAGCCGCGTCAGGCCGCCCTGATGGAGACGCTGCTCCCACGGATCGCCGTGCCGGACCCGAAGGCGGGACCGGTGAACCCGCAGACTCTGATGCCCAACGCCGCCGAGGTCTGGCTGGAGATCGGATTCGGCGGGGGCGAACATATGGCGGCCCAGGCGGCGCGGCGGCCGGACGTTCTGGTGATCGGCTGCGAACCCTTTCTGAACGGGGTCGCCTCGGCCCTGCGCCACGTCGAGGAAGGCGGGCTGGAGAACGTCCGCATCCACGCCGACGACGCGCGCGACCTGGTCGAGGTCCTTCCCGACGCCTCGGTCGATCGGGTGCTGATCCTGTTTCCCGATCCCTGGCACAAGGCCCGGCACAACAAACGCCGCCTTTTGCAGGACGAGACGGCCGAGGCCTTCGCCCGCATTCTGAAGCCCGGCGGGACGCTGCGGTTCGTTACCGACTGGCGGGACTATGCGGAATGGACGCTGGAGCGATTGGAGAGGGCGCCGGGGCTGAAGCGGATCGGAGCGGCCGAGGCCGACTGGCATGTCGCCCCGTCGGACCATGTGATCACCCGCTATGAGGAAAAGCGACTTGGCGACACCGCGCCGATCTTCCTGGAATATCAGAAGGCGGCCTGAGGGAACTTGTGCGGGGGTGATTGTCGCATAAGGGTATCTACCTAGCCCCCTCATAGCCCCCCGTTTAACCTCGTTCTTTAGGCATGGTCCGATGCTTAGGGAAACAACCATGAAGGCTTTGACGATCGGCGGGCGGATTAATCTGCTGGCGCTTGTGACGGTGGTGGGCCTTTTGGTGGTGACGGCCTTGGCCCTTTTCCGGCTGGATGCGGTCATGCGTGACGACATCGCCGACCGCACTAAAAAGTCCGTCGAGATCGCCCACAGCGTGGTCGCCTATTACCAGGGCGAGGAGGCGGCCGGACGGATGAGCCGGGATCAGGCCCAGACGGCGGCCAAGGCGGCGGTCGGGGCCATGCGGTACGGCCAGGACGACTATTTCTGGATCAACGACATGCATCCCACCATGGTGATGCACCCGATGAAGCCGGCGCTGAACGGCAAGGATCTGAGCGAGAACAAGGACGCTGACGGCGTGCTGATGTTCAAGGAATTCGTCGCCGTGGTGCAGAAGGACGGCGAGGGCTTCGTCCACTACCAGTGGGCCAAGCCGAACCAGGACGGGGCCTCGCCGAAGATCTCCTATGTGAAGGGCTTTGCGCCCTGGGGCTGGGTGATCGGTTCAGGCGTCTATACCGACCAGATCGCGGCGGCCGTGGGCAAGTCGGCCCTGGCCCTGGGCTCCATGGCCCTGCTGGTGTTGCTGGCGGTCGGGGCGGCGGGCTGGTTCATCGGCCGGTCGGTGTCGGGGCCCGTGGTGGCGCTCGAGCGGCGGATGCGCGGCCTGGCGGAGGGAGATACGGCCTCCGAGATTCCGGGCGTCGCGCGCGGCGACGAGATCGGCAAGATGGCCTTGGCGCTCGCGACCTTCCGCGACGCCGCCATTGAGAAGGCGCGTCTGGCGGCGGAGGCGCTTTCGCAACGCTCGATGAGCGAGCAGGAGCGGGCCGCCCGCGAGGCCGAGAAGGCAGCGGAGGCCGAGGCCGACCGGGTGACGATCGAGGCCCTGGGCCGGGGTCTGGCGGCCATGGCGGACGGCGACCTGACCTATCGGATCGACACCGAGTTCGCGCCCAAGGCCGCCCAACTGAAGTCCGACTTCAACGCCGCCATCGCCCAGCTGCAACAGGCGGTCTCGGTGGTGGTGGCCAATATCGCCGGCATCCGCTCCGGCGCCGGAGAGATTTCTCAGGCCGCCGACGACCTGTCGCGGCGCACCGAACAGCAGGCTGCGGGGCTGGAGGAGACGGCGGCGGCTCTGGACGAGATCACCGCCACGGTGAACAAGACGGCGTCGGGCGCGCGCCAGGCCTCGGACGTGGTCCAGGCCGCCAAGGGCGACGCCGAGACCTCGGGCGTCATCGTCCGCGACGCCGTCCAGGCCATGCAGGCGATTGAGGGCTCCTCCGAACAGATCAGCCAGATCATCGGCGTCATCGACGAAATCGCCTTCCAGACCAACCTCCTGGCCCTGAACGCCGGGGTCGA